>CADARO010000015.1:0-31275 GCA_902790345.1 uncultured Eubacteriales bacterium
TGGCGGCGGTCAGGGTGGTCTTGCCGTGGTCAACGTGTCCGATCGTGCCCACGTTTACATGGGGCTTCGTGCGTTCAAACTTCGCCTTTGCCATTGGAATCAGTCCTCCTATAATGTGTACTGTTCGTGCAAACGCTGAAATCCGTATTGCCGTATGGAGCGGGTGATGGGAATCGAACCCACGTGACCAGCTTGGGAAGCTGACGCTCTGCCATTGAGCTACACCCGCATCTCTTCCCACGTCTTCCCGCATTTACACACACTCTATTCTAAAGGAAGAATCAGGATTTGTCAACATCTCAAGGGTAACAAGTTTTTTAAGTGGGACGATTTACGCCCTGCGGGACAAAAAACCATTTTCAAATTCACATGTAATAAACATTGGGGCCGAAAATGGGACGATAAAAGGTGGATTATTTTTGATTTTGAATGTATAATGTAGACAGTTGATATCATCAACAGATCATCTACCTGGGAGGCTTGGTCCTTTTGAGAAAAAAGCAATGCATTGCCATGCTCCTGGCGGGCGGCCAGGGCAGCCGGTTGGGCATACTCACGAAAGTGATGGCGAAGCCCGCCGTTCCCTTTGGCGGCAAGTACCGCATCATCGATTTCCCGCTGTCAAACTGTTCCCATTCCGGCATTGACACGGTGGGCGTGCTGACTCAGTATCAGCCTCTCGAGCTCAACAGCTACATCGGCTCCGGTCAGCCCTGGGATCTGGACCTGAACAGCGGCGGCGTGTTCGTGCTGCCGCCCTATCAGAAGGGCAAGTCCGGCGAATGGTATCGCGGCACCGCGAACGCCATCTATCAGAACATCAGCTTCATCGAGCAGTTCAATCCTGAGTATGTGCTCATCCTCTCGGGCGACCACATCTACAAGATGGACTACAATAAGATGGTGCGCTTCCACTCCCGCTCCAACGCGGACGTGACCATCGCCGTGTTCGACGTGCCGCTGGAGGAAGCCAGCCGCTTCGGCATCATGTCCACCGACGAGGAGGGCCGCATCACCCGCTTCGAGGAGAAGCCGCCGCATCCCACCAGCACCAAGGCCTCCATGGGCGTGTACGTGTTCACCTGGTCGGTCCTGCGGGATTACCTCATCAGCGACGAGGCCGATCCCACCAGCAAGAACGACTTCGGCAAGAACATCATTCCACGCATGCTGAACGACGGCCTGAAGCTGATGGCCTACGGCTTCGAGGGCTACTGGAAAGACGTGGGCACCATCGAGAGCCTGTGGGAAGCGAACATGGATCTGCTCAAGAATCCCCCGGCCTTCGACCTGTACGACGACAAGTGGCGCATCTATGCCCGCAACCCGGTTCAGCCGCCGCACTTCATCGCCGACACCGCCAAGGTGAGCGACAGCATGATCACCGAGGGCTGCGACGTGGCCGGCGAGGTGGAGCGCAGCATCCTGTTCGCGGGGGTTCACGTTGAGCCCGGCGCGGTCATTCGGGATTCCGTCATCATGCCCGGCGCGGTCATCCGCTCCGGCGCCGTGGTCACCCGCGCCATCGTGGGCGAGGACAGCGTCGTCAGCGCCGGCTGCACCGTTGGCGCCGAGGCGCGGGAGGGCGAAAGCAACCTCATCGCCCTGGTGGGCCAGCATACCGAGCTGCCTGAAAACTTTGTCGTTAAGCCCGGCGATCAGATCGACAGCGACATGCTGAGGCTGGAAAGGAGTCTGAACGTATGAAAGACGTGATGGGGCTCATCTATACCTCCAAAAATGAAACGAGCCTGCGCGAGCTGACCGCCTCGCGGGCCGTGGCCGCGCTGCCCGTCGCCGGACGTTACCGCATGATCGACTTCATGCTCTCCAACATGGTCAATTCCGGCATCCGCAACGTGGGCGTCATCATGCAGAAAAACTATCACTCCCTGATGGACCATCTGGGCTCCGGCAAGGAGTGGGATCTGCACACCCGCAACGACGGCCTGTTTATCCTGCCGCCCTTCCTCACCCGCGACAACGTGGGCTCCTACCGCGGCATCCTGGACGCGCTGCACTCCAACCTCACCTATCTGCGCCGCTCCTCTCAGGAGTACGTGATCCTGACCAACAGCCACACCGTGCTGAACACCACCTTCGACGACCTCATCGAGTTCCACGAGGAGACCCGCGCGGACATCACGCTGGTGTACGCGCATAAGGACCCCTCCGAGATTGACGAAACGGTGACCCTCAGCCCCCGCCACGTGTATCTCACCGTGGGCGAGGACGGCGTGCTCACCGACATGGAGATCGGCCCCACCGAGCCGAAGAGCCATAACTTCTACATGGACATCATGGTGCTGCGCCGCGACCTGCTGCTGCGCATCATCGACCAGGCCTTTGCCGAGGGCATCACGGACATCAACCGCGAGCTGCTGCAGCGCAACGTGCACAACGGCCCCATGCGCATCTGCGGCTACGAGTACAAGGGCTACAACCATCGCGTTGAGACCATCAACAGCTATTACAGCCTGAACATGGATCTGCTCAAGCCCGAATGCCGCCGCGCCCTGTTCGGCACGCACCCGGTGTACACCAAGGTTCACGACGAGGTGCCCGCCCGTTACATGGAGGGCGCGCACGCCATCAACTCCCTGGTGGCCGACGGCTGCGTCATCGAGGGCACCGTGGAGAACAGCATCCTGTTCCGCGGCGTGCGCGTGGGCAAGGGCGCGCACATCAAGAACTCCATCCTGATGCAGGGCGACACCATCGAGGGCGGCGTTGAGATCGAGCACGTGATCCTGGATAAGGACGTGACGGTGCTCAGCGGCAGCCGACTCATCGCCCCGAAGCTCTATCCCATCGTGGTGGGCAAGAGCAAGACCGTATAATCCGGACGCAAAACACAACGGCGGGTCGCCTCACACCGAGGCGGCCCGCCCTTTTCGATTTGCGTTTTATCCCCTGCGCGCCTTGTCCAGCACGGCGAAGGCCTTGGGGCCGTCGATGGCCATGTCCTTGCAGCCGGCCTCGATGCTCACGCGGCCCTCATAGCCCGCCTGCTCCAGCGCCTCGAACACCTCGCGGTAGTTCTCGCCGTCATCCTCGGCGGGCCAGATGCGGCCCTGATCGATGCCGATGGTGTGGCCGATGTGCACGTGCTTGAGGAGCTTGCCCGCCTTCACGAAGGCGGAATAGGGCTCGTGGCCGCACACCATGTGGTAGGTGTCGCCCAGGGTGCCGATGTGGGGCTGGTTCACCAGCGCGCTCATGGCGGTGCCTTCGCTCACTAAGTTCAGGATGTTGCACTCCGCGCGGCGCAGCGGCTCGATGGCGATCTCGATGTCGTACTTGGCGCAGTACTCCTCCGCGATGGTCAGGTAGCGGGCGATCTGCCGCCAGGCCTCGCCGTAGGGCCAGCCCTCGGGCACGCCGCGGGCGGCGCCGCTGCCGAACACGACCACTTTGATGCCCATCTCATGGGCGCGGCAGAAGGCCTTCTCCAGATAGTCGCGAATGACCTTTTCGTCCACGTCGGGGCCGGTCACCTTCACGGCGCCGGGGAGCATGCCGTTGGCGGCCTCAACCTTGATAGGCGCGGCCTTCACGATGGCCAGCTCCTTCTGATAGTCCTCCTCGCTCAGGCCGTGCAGCCAGGCCAGGCCCACTTCGATGTATTCAAAGCCCTGCTTCGCCAGCAGCTCCATGTGCTCCGGCTTCGCGCAAACGCCCAGTCGAACCATGTTCATTCACTCCTTTTCTGAAAAGCGGGCGGGACGATCAAGAGCCCCGCCCGTCGGTTTATTTTGATGGATTACTTGGTGCCATAGGTGCCTTCGGTGTCGAGGGTCACGCTCACGTCCTCCTTGCGGCGGGAGGTGGCGCGGCGCTTGTTCAGCTCCTCGATGAACCTGTCCTCATCCAGCGGCAGCTCGATGGTCTCGCCGGTCCAGCTGGACAGATACATGGCGTTGGCCAGGGTCAGGCCGCGGATGCCCTCCACGCCCGGCGCCACCAGCGGCTCGCCGTTCAGGATATGCGCGGCGAAGGCGCGGAGCACTTCGGGATGCTGGGGGTTGAAGCCGTCGGTCTCGACCTCGATCTTCTCGCAGTTCGGATGGCCGAAGCCGCCCTTGTAGGTGGCGGAGAAGTCCTGCTCGAACTGATCCAGCTTGTACATATACAGCTTGTTGTTCTCAACGACCAGCTTGCCGCCGTCCAGGGTCACCTCGAAGCGGTTGGTGCCGGGGCAGTCGCCGGTGGTGGTCACGAACACGCCGGTGGCGCCGTTGGCGTACTCCACATAGGCGGTCACGTCGTCTTCGACCTCGATGTCATGCCAGGCGCCCTCATGGCAGAAGGCGCGCACCTTGGTGGGCATGCCGCAGATCCACTGCCACAGGTCCAGGTTGTGGGGGCACTGGTTCATCAGAACGCCGCCGCCCTCGCCGGACCAGGTGGCGCGCCAGGCGCCGGAATCATAGTAGCTCTGGGAGCGATACCAGTCGGTGATGATCCAGTTCGTGCGGCGAATCTGGCCCATGGCGCCGGAATCGACGATTTCCTTCATCTTGCGATACACGCAGTTGGTGCGCTGGTTGAACATGATGGCGTAGGTCGCCTTGCTGCGGGAGGCCAGCTCGTTGACCTCGCGCACGGCCTTGGTGAACACGCCGGCGGGCTTTTCGCTCATCACATGGATGTCGCGCTTGAGGGCTTCAGTCACATAAACGGGGTGGAAATAGTGGGGCGTGGCGACGATGGCGGCGTCGATCAGGCCGCTGTCCAGCATTTTGATGGCGTCGTCAAAGCGGGCGACGTCGGGGGCCTGCTCGGCCGCCCATTCCAGGCGCTCGGGGCGGATATCCGCCACGGCGGTCAGCGTCATGCCGGGCACTTTGCCGCCCATGATGCTCTTAAAATGGCCGCTGCCCATGTTGCCGATGCCGATAATGCCAACTCTTACCGTGTCCATGTTCCTTTTCCTCCTTCAATGAATCCAAGGTCGTTGAGAATATCCTTCAGGGCAGACACCGCCGCGTTGAAAGCGGTCAGCCTGTCCGGATAGCTGAACTTGTGGTTGAGCTTTTCGTCCTGCAGCGCCTTCAGGCCGTCGAACACGGTCAGGTGGGGCTCCAGGGTGAGGGTCATGTTGTCCGCGCGGGCGGCCAGGCGATCCAGGATGTCCTTCACGTTGCCGTCGCCCATGCCGGCGGGCACCACGGCGCCGTTCTCAAGCAGCGCGTCCTTGATGTGCATGTAGGTGATGTACTTTTCCAGCTTCGGGAACGCCTCGATGGGCTTCACGCCGCACTGGATGAAGTTGGCCGGGTCGAAGATGCAGCCCATGCGGTCGCCGTAGACCTCCATCAGGTCCACGCAGCGGTCGTCGATGTCGCCGTAGATGCCCTTTTCGTTCTCGTGGCACAGGCGGATGCCGGCGTCGTCGGCCAGATCCAGCATCTGGCCCAGCTGGTCGATGACCTTGCCGCGCCAGTCAGCGGGCTTCGAATCGCCCTCGCGGGGCATGAAGAAGCTGAACATGCGGATGCGGTTCGCGCCCAGGATTTTGGTGATTTCCAGGCCGCGCTTGAAGGCGTCCAGATGAGCCTCGAAGGGCTGCTCGATGGGGTACTTGCCGTAGGGGGAGCCCAGCGAGGAGAGCGCCGCGCCGGCGTCGTCCAGCTTGCGCTTGGCTTCCTTCGCCTCGTCGTCGGTCAGGTCGGCGACAGACTTGCCGTCCACGCCGCGCATTTCGATGAGGGCGATCCCGTTGTTCTTCATCGCTTCCAGCTGCTCTGAAAGCATTCTGCTGGCCTCGTCCGCGAAGGCCGAGAGCTGATACTGAGCCATGGTTGTTGTCCTCCTTCCAAATTGTCCCGCGATGGTATCATTTCACTGACAGTATACATTTGAATGCCCGCGTCCGTCAACCGTCCATTTCGTTTTTCACGAATTGTTCACACCGCTCAGGGGCAGCCCGCTGCCGCCGCCCTGCTCGGCGTGGGCGCGGATGACGCAGTGGGCGTACAGCTTGTTGGCAAAGGCCATCATGACCGCGCGCACGATGGATTCCTCCACGCTGGGGCCGGGCAGGGGAATGGCCTCGCCCAGGAACACGTGGCGGATGTTGCGCTCCATCTCCTCGCAGAATTCGTTGTAGATGACCCGATTCTCGAATTTCGCCAGCTCGATGTCCATCATGGCGTGGAGCTCGGCGATGGAGAAATCGCGCTTGAGGGAACAGATGACGATGAGCCGCGCCAGCTGGCGCACGCCGTAGCGCTTCTTCACCGGCGCGGGAATCAGCTTCATCTTCACGTAGTTGTTTATCATGCTGGCGGTGATGAAGTGCCCCTCGCCGCTGACATCCAGCACGGCCAGGTGCCGCTCGATGTAGCTCACCATCTGATCGACGTAGAGCTCCACGTCCGGCAGCTCCTCCCAGCGGGGGCAGTGAAACGCCAGAAGCCTTTCCTCAATCTCACTCATGGCACGGCCTCCTCACCCCTCTATTTTATCAAATGATTCCGGCAAACGCAACAAGATTTTGCCGTATATTTATAAATATTCCCCCGTTGACGGGAACACGGGAACGTGATAATATGGTATTGAATACCAGAACACTTTGCGTCCATTCTTTTATGAAAAGGAGGAGCATGCCATGAGTTTTGAGATTTTTACGGATTCAAGCGCCAGTCTGTCTCTCGAAATGATCGAAAAATACCGCCTGCATATCCTCTCCCTGACCTTCCAGGAGAAGGGCGTGCCGGGGGAATACAAGAGCTTCGACAACGGCCGCCCGGTGGATACCACCGTGTTTTATCGCCGTATGCGCGACGAAGGCGCGGTGTTCATCACCTCCTGCGTCAACACCGCCGACGCCCTGGAGGCCATCGAGCCGGTGCTGGCCGAGGGCAAAGACGTGCTGTATCTGGGCTTTTCCTCCGGCCTGAGCGGCACCCATCAGAACGTGAAGGCCGCGCTGGACGAGCTACGGGAAAAATATCCCGAGCGCAAGATCTACGACAGCGACACCCTGGCCGCCGCCCTGGGCCAGGGCCTGCTGGTTGTGCTGGCGGCCCGCAGGCGGGACGCGGGGGCCACCATCGAGGAGACCTGGCGCTGGGTGGAGGACAACAAGCTGCGCCTGTGCCACTGGTTCACCGTGGAGAACCTCAAATACCTGCGCCGGGGCGGCCGCATCTCGGCCACAAGCGCCGTGGTGGGCACGCTGCTTGACATCAAGCCCGTGCTGCACGTGGACGACGCGGGCAAGCTCATCGCCATGACAAAGGTGCGCGGCGTGCGGGCCTCCGTGAAGGAGATGTTCGAGCGCATGAAGCAGACCGCCGTCCGCGATCCGGAGAGCCCGGTGTTCATCAACCACGCGGACATCCTGGATCGGGCCAACGAGCTGGCCGACATGATCCGCGCCGAGTTCGGCACAAAGGAGATCTACATCGACTCCCTGGATCTGGTCATCGGCGCGCACTCCGGCCCCGGCACGCTGGCGCTGTTCTTCCTGGGCGATCACCGGTAAATATATAAACGACGACCGCCGCGTTCCCCCGAACAGGGACGCGGCGGTCGTTTTATGCTTTACAATAGGGATTTCAGGGTTTCCAGCGCCCGGACGGCGTCTGCCTCCGTGCAGTGATCGCCGTAGTGATTCACCCGCAGCAGCACTTCGGAGAGCGCGCCGTTGCCCGGGGTCACGATGCCCTCGCCCCGGAAGGCGCGGCCGGCCAGGGTGTCCGGGCGGAGGAGGGTGGTGTTCAGCGCGGTGCAGGTCGATTCGTCCTTCTGATAGAGCTCATAGCCCAGCGCCCGGGCCTCGCGCCGCACCAGCGCGGCCATGGCCTGATGCCGTTTTGTCAGCGCGTCCACGCCGCCCATGGTCTCGATGGCTTCAAACGCCCGCAGCGCCTCCCGGGCCTCCAGCACGGAAAGCGCCATGGGCACAGCCTCCCGCTGGGCGTCGTACAGCTCGGGCAGGGACAGAATGGAGTGCTTCGGCGCGCGGGGATTCTGCCGCATCCACTGGAGGGCCTGATTCGACATCGCCACGAAGCTGATCCCGTTGGAGCCCAGCAGCGCCTTCTGCAGCCCGAGGGACGCTATGTCCACGCCCCACTCGTCCATGGAAAACGGGTCCGCGCCCACGGAGGATACCGCGTCGATGATGGTCATGACCCCGGCCTCCCGGGCCAAGCGCTGAATGGCCTCCGCCGGATTCGCGCCGCCGGTGACGGCCTCGGCGTACACATAGGACAGGGCATCCGGCTCGAAGGCCCGGATGGCCGCCGCCACGGCCTCGGGGGAAGCGGTCTCGTCGTAGGGCGTTTCCAGATCGAACACCTCCGCGCCGCCCTCCCGCAGCCACAGGCCAAAGTCCCTGCCGTAGGGCCCGGTCACCAGGTTCAGAAAGCGTCGGCCCGGCCCGGCGCAGCAGCGGGCCACCGCCTCGATGCCCAGGATGGCCTCGCCGGGGATGGCGATCACATTGGCCTTCGTCTTCAAAACCCCCGCCGCGCCTTGCAGCAGCGCGTCGAATTCGTCCCTCGTCAATGCGTTCATGCTGCGTCCTCCCGTCAAAAGTCGATTCTGGGCACGGAATCCAACAGCTCCCGGCCGTATTCCGTCTGGGGCCGCCTGAAAAAGGCGTCGGCGGGCTGCGCCTCCAGCACGCGCCCCGCCCTCATCACCACCACATCGTCGCACACATAGCGGATGACGCCCAGGTCGTGGGAGATGAACAGGATGGTCAGGTTCCGCTCCGATTTCAGCGCGCGGATGAGCTCCAGCATTTTCAGCTGAACGGACACGTCCAGCGCCGAGGTGGCCTCGTCCGCGATGAGCAGCTCCGGCTCCACCGCCAGCGCCCGGGCCAGGGCGATGCGCTGCTTCTGCCCGCCGGAAAAGGAGCGGGGCAGGCGATCAGGCGCGTCGGCGGGCAATTCCATGCGCGCCATCAGGCGGCGGGCCTTCTCCCGGGCCTCGCCCCGGGTGGCCGTGCCGTGGAAGACCATGGCGTCCTCCAGCGCCCGGCCCACCCGATGCTTCGGGTTCAGCGAGCCCTCCGGGTTCTGAAACACCATCTGGACCTTCCGGCAGTCCGCCTTGCTTCGCCGGCCGGCCATCGGCTGCCCGTCCAGCAGCACTTCGCCGGCGGTGGGCGTCAGCAGGCCGGCCGCCACCCTCGCCGCGGTGGACTTGCCCGAGCCGGACTCCCCCACCAGCCCCACCACCCTGTGGCGCGGAATGACGAGGCTCACGTCCTCCAGCACGGGCTGATCCCCGTAGCCGGCACAGATGTGCCTCAGCTCCAATACGGCGTCCATCTCAGGCCTCCCTCTCCGGCACCGGCAGTATGGCGCCCGTCAGCGCCTTCGTGTATTCGTGGCACGGCGCGGTGAGCAGCCGCCGGGCCGGGCCGCGCTCCACGATTTCCCCCTGCCGCATGACCATCAGGCTCTCGCATACCTGGGCCGCCACGGCCAGGTTGTGGGTCACGAACAGGATGGCGAAGCCCCGCTCCCGCTGCAGCTCGCGAATCAGCGCGAGCACCTGCTTCTGAACGGTCACGTCCAGCGCGGTGGTGGGCTCGTCGCACAGCAGAACCTCCGGATCGCAGGACAGGGCCATGGCGATCAGCAGCCGCTGGCACTGCCCGCCGGACAGACTCCCCGGCAGGCGGTCGGTGTCCGCCAGCGCCTCCGGCAGCGACAGCCGCCTGATGAGCGCCAGAGCCCGCGCCCGCGTCTCGGCCGGATTCGTCTTCTGGCGCAGCTCAATCACCTCGCACAGCTGGCGAAACACCGGGCACAGGGGATCCAGCGCGCTCATGGGGTTCTGAAAGATCATGGCGCAGTTGGGATTGTCCCGCCGCGCGGCGCATTTCTCCCGAATGCCCTCCGGCAAGAGGCCGATGAGGCTCCGGAGCGTCAGCGTCTTGCCCGAGCCGGACTCGCCCACCAGCCCCAGCGTCTCCCCCGCCCTCAGCGACAGCGACACGTCCTTCACCAGTTGATTCCCCGCCCGGTCGTAGAGGTTCAGCCCCTCGACCCCCAAAATCACATTTTTGTCCATCAAACTTTAATTCCTAATTCCTCATTCCTGATTCCTAATTCTCCCAAATCTCCGCCAGCCCGTCGCCGATGAAGGACAGGGCGATGCCGGTGTATACCACCATGAGGCCCGGAATCACCGACAGCCACCAGGCGGTGGTCATGAAGTTCTGTCCCTCGGCGATCATGGTGCCCCAGTCCGGGGTGGGCTGCGTGACGCCGATGCCAAGATACCCCAGGGTGACGATGATGACCAGCAGGCCCGCCATGTCCGTCATCAGCACCACCACCGCCTGAGGCAGCACGTTGGGAAACAGCTCCCGCCAGATGATCCGCCAGTCCGAATAGCCCATGAGCCGGGCAGACTGCAGCCACTCGCTCTCCCTGAGGGAGGCCGTGGCGCCCCGGGCCACCCGGGCGTACAGCAGCCAGCCCACCAGCATGAAGGTGATGTAGATGCCGTGCACCCCCGCGCCGGTGGCGAAGGCCACCACGATGACCAGCAGGTAGTAGGGAAAGGCGATGAAGGTGTCTGTGGCCAGGGTGACGGCCCATTCCACCCAGCCGCCGTAGTAGCCGGCGATCATGCCCAGGAACAGGCCCGTGAGAAAGGGCGCGATCTCAGCCAGCGCCATGATCCGCAGGTCGGTGCGGGCGGCGTACAGCACCCGGCTGAACATGTCCCGCCCCAGCTGGTCGGTGCCGAAGGGATGGAGGCCCCCCGGGGGGCGCAAAAAGGCGTACAGATCCTGCTCCAGCGGATCGAACCGGCAGATCACCGGGGCCAGCAGGGCCAGGGCGATCATGACCAGCATCATCGCAAGCCCCACGCCGAGGGTCAGCGCGCCGCGACGCGGGCGTTTCAACTGTCTCATGGCGCGGCCCTCCTCATGTCAGCGTCCTGGGGTCGGCCCAGTGGGCGATCAGATCCGCCAGGAAGCTGATGACCACCACGAACACGGCGCAGTACAGCGCCACGGCCTGAACCAGGGGAAAATCGCGGTTTGAAATGGCCTCGAACAGCAGATCGCCGATGCCCCGCACCGCGAACACCCGCTCCACCACCAGCGTGCCGCCGATGAGATAGGACAGGTTCACGCTGAGCAGCATCAGCGTGGGAATGAAGGCGTTGCGCAGGATGTGGCGAAGGAAGATCACGCGCCGGGGCACCTTGGCCGCCTTCAGCGTGGTCACGAAATCCGCGTCCAGCACCGCGATGAGCCGCTCCCGCAGCGACCGCACCAGGGGCGGGATCTGCCCGAAGGACACGGTGACCGCCGGCAGGATCAGGCTGTACAGCATGCCCCCGAAGCCGGGCTTCAGCCCGCCCACCGGAAACCAGCGCAGCCTCACGGCGAAGCCCAGGATCAGCAGCAGCCCCACCCAGAACACAGGCATCCCCTGAGTGAAGGCGGGCACTACCCGGATGATCTGGTCGAAGAGGCCGTCCTTGTGGGTGGCGGCCAGAAAGGCCAGCAGCACCGTGGCCGCCAGGGTGACGAGCATGGACAGGGCCACCAGCAGCAGCGTGACCGGGGCCCGCTGAAACACCAGCGCCCGGCTGGACACGCCGTATTTGATGGATTCGCCCGTATCGCCATGCAGGAACACGTTTTGCAGGAAGCGGAGGAACTGCCGCGCGGCGGGCAGATTCAGCCCCAGCTTTTCCCGGAGGGCCTCGATGGAGGCGCTGGTGGCGTGCTCGCCCAGCACCATCACCGCCGGGTCGCCGGGCACCAGGCGGATGATGAAGAACACCGCCACGGTGATCAGCGCCACGACCAGCGCCGACCGGAGCGCGGCCCGGCGAAGCCAGCGGCGGAACAACCTCGATTCCCGCGTCGTTTTGTTGCGCGCCATGAGTCCGTCGCACCTCCCTGTCTGCCGGCATAAAAGGCGCGGAGACGAGCGGGTCGTCCCTGCGCCTTGAAGCTATTTTATCATAGATCGTTCGAGACGGATAATTATTTTTTCACGACGCCTGTAAAATCTGCGGTGCCGTTGGGCAGGATCACCAGCCCCTCCACATCGGACCGCACGCCCACCAGGATGCTGGGATAGTACAGCGGGATGTAGGGCACGTCGTCCGCCAGAATCTGCTGGAGCCGGGCGTAGATGTCCGCGCGCTCGTCGCCGTCCAGCGTCACCTGGCCGGCCTTCATCAGGGCCACGGCCTCGTCATTCACATAGCTGGTCCAGAAGCACTGGCTGAAGCCCTCGGGATCCACCTGGAAGGCGAAGATGGAGTCCGCGTCCGGGAAGTCGGCGATGGCGGTGTTGATCATGATGGCGTAGTTCAGGTTGCGGAAATCCTGCCGGAAGGCGGCGGCTTCCTTGGCGTCCAGCTGGATGTCGATGCCGATGGACGCGCCGGCGGCTATGACGATCAGCGCCTCCTGCATACGCACGTTGTTGCCGGAGGGGATGCTGATGGTGGTGCTGAAGCCCTCAGGGAAGGCGCTTTGGGCCAGCTCCGCCTTCGCCGCGTCCAGGTCGAGGGACAGGGCGTCGACGGTGTCGGTGGCGCTGTAGCGCAGGGTGGCGGGCAGCACGCTGTTGGCCACCTCGCCGTAGCCGAAGGTGAGGGCCTGAGCCAGAGCCTCCCGGTTCAGGGCCAGGGCCAGGGCCCGGCGCACGTGCACGTCGGCGAAGTGCTCGTCCAGCGTGTTGAAGAACAGCTCCTCCACGTTCCAGCTGCCCCGGGTGATGATGTCGGTCTCGCTGCCGTTGTCGATCTCCGCGGCGTTGGCGTAGGTCAGCGACTCCACGGCGTCCACGTCGCCCACCCGCAGCTGGTTGATGGCCTGGTTGTCGTCGCCGATCACCTTGTAGACCAGGGTGTCGATGGCGGGCTTGCCCTCCTGCCAGTAGTATTCGTTCTTCACGAAGGTGAGGTCGCCGGCCGGATCCCACTGGGACACCACGAAGGGGCCGGTGCCCACAGGATTCTTAAAGAACTCTTCCTCGGTTTTGCCGCCGAAGTCCCTGGGCAGGATGCCGTTTGAGAAGTTGGCCAGCTCGGAGAAGAAGGGCGTGTAGGCCGCGTTCAGAGTGATGACCACGGTCTTTTCATCCGCCGCCTCGATGGAGGCGATGTCCGCCTGGATGGGCAGCGGGCCCTGCACCGCCATGTGCCGCTCCAGGGAGAACTTCACGTCCTCGGCGGTCACGTCGGAGCCGTCGTTGAACCTGAGGCCGTCCCGCAGGGTGAAGGTGTAGACCAGGCCGTCCTCCGAGATGGTATGGGAGGCGGCCAGGTAGTCGGTGATGACGCCCTCGGTGTCGAACAGCACCAGCGGCTCGAACACCTTGTCGATGGCGAAGGCGTTGTTGGCGGTGATTTCCTGATGCAGGTCGAAGGAGGTCACGGAATCCGCGCGGGCGTAGACGAAGGTGACGCCGTCCTCGGCCAGCGCTCCGGGGATCGCCAGCAGCGAAGCTGCCAGCGCCGCGATCAGGGTGAAGATGATGATTTTCTTTTTCATGGCTCGCTCCTTTTCCTATATATATAATACATAGGGATTTGATTTGCTGATATTATATCCATGGCCGGGGTGAAAGTCAAGAGCTTTCCCGGGCGGCCGCGCATAGAATTATTTGCCGCGCCTCCATAGGATGAATCTATGACTTAGACGGAAGGATATTTCAATTTTGTTCACTTTTGCGTCACATCAGGCGGGCAAATCCATGGTATAATAGCAGCATGGAGGTTCATCGAGTTTCCCGCGAAGGAGGCGGTTTTGTGTATTATCCCTCTTACTATTACTTTGATCCCTCTTATCTTCTGCTCATACTGGGCATGATCGTCTCCATGATCGCCCAGGCCCGGGTGCGCAGCGTCACCGGCCAGTATGCCCAGGTGATGACCCGCTGCGGCCTCACCGGCGCGGAGCTGGCCCGGCAGATGCTGAATGACGGCGGCCTCAGCGACGTGGCCATCGAGGTCATCGGCGGCAATCTCACCGACCACTACGACCCCGCCAGCCGCACGCTGCGCCTGTCCCAGGGGGTGGCGAACAGCCGCTCCATCACGGCGCTGGGCGTGGCCGCCCACGAGACGGGCCACGCCTTCCAGCATCGCGACGCCTACGGCCCGCTGGTGCTGCGCACCGCCGCCGTGTCCACGGTGAACATCGGGTCGCATCTGTCCTGGCCGCTGGTGCTGCTGGGGCTCATCTTCAGCTGGCAGCCGCTGGTCACGGCGGGCATCGTGCTGTTCTGCTTCGTGGTGCTGTTCACCCTCATCACCCTGCCGGTGGAGTTCAACGCCAGCAGCCGGGCGCTGGCCACCCTGGAGGGCCAGGCCTATCTGGACGCGGACGAGATGGAGGGCGCGCGCAAGGTGCTCTCCGCCGCCGCGCTGACCTATGTGGCCGCCGCGCTCACCGCCGTGCTGCAGCTGCTGCGGCTGCTGGCCATCAGCGGCCGGGGCCGCAGGCGCTCCTGAAAAAAGAGCATAAGAAAATCCCGCCGACATAATGCCGACGGGATTCTTTTGTTTGGTCTCTTACAGGCCTTCCTTGGCGTAGCGGGGCTCCACATAGCCCTTGTTGTACTCGGGGCCGCCCGGGAAGTTGGCGCTCTTGAGCACGCCGGGGGTCTTGCCGCGCTTCATGAGCTCCTCCACCACGACGGTGGTCACACTCCACATGATGAACGCGGCGGCCAGGCCGGAGGCGGCGCACAGCCGGGGCTCCAGGCCCTCCACCTCCATCATGGCCTCGGCGGCGGGGGCGCAGTTGTCGATGACCACGTCGGCCATCTCATACAGCTTCTGACCGCTGGAGTGCACCGGGTCCACGCTGGTGGCGTAGCTCATGGAGGTGATGACGATGACCTTCATGCCCATCTTCTTGGCCTCGTAGGCCAGATCCACCACGTAGAACGTGCGGCCGGAGACGCTGCCGCAGATGAGCACGTCGCCGGGGCGGGCGCCGGATTTCTTCAGCGCGTAGGCCGCCAGGCCCTCCATGGAGGTGTCCAGGTCGCTGCGGTCGCGGGGGCGCACGGCGTCGTCCACCACCAGGTCGTACTTGAAGCGCTTATACAGGATCAGGCCGCCGCCGCGGTAGATCAGCTCGCTGTCGATGATGTGGCCCGAGTCGTTGATGTGGACGCAGCCGCCGTTGTCCACGGCGTCGGCGATGAGGCGGCCGGCGCGCTCGATGGCGTCGCGCTGGGTGGTCTTCACGCGGTTGTACAAATCGTCGACATGCTCCCAATACCTGTCCATCAGCATAGGAAAGTCCCTCCCTTTCATCAATGGCCCATGTAGAAAATGTGATCCTTATACTTGGCGAGCATCTTCTTGTTGTGCTCGTCGCCGCCGTCCAGGTTGGCGGACATGAAGATCGGCGCCACGCCGCCGGCCTCGGTCACCAACTCGACCGCCCGGGCCATCATGGCGTTCACCATGGCCGCGCCCACGGCGGTGGAGGTGGGCGCCACCTTCTCCGGCACGCCCTTGATTTCCAGCGAGCTGTCGCCGGGGCAGCCGCAGTTGTCCAGCACCAGGTCCGCCTCCTCATACAGCTTCTTGCCGGAGGGAGCGCGGGAGGTCACGCCCCTGGAGTAGGTCAGGTTGGTGAGCACGATCACCTTCGCGCCCTTTTCGCGGCAGGCGTGGGCGAAGTCCACCGGCACCGCGTTGCGGCCGGACACGGAGTGCACGATCACCACGTCGCCCTCGCCGATGGGCTGGTTGTTGGCCAGGATGGCGCCGTAGTGGGGCAGGCGCTCGATCTCGCTGGTCATGGTGGCCGGGTCCACGTCGCAGCACAGGCCGGGGCCGCGCACCGGATTGATGTTGGCCATGCCGCCGGTGCGATAGTACAGCTCCAGGGCCAGCAGGCCCGCGTGGCTGCAGCCGAAGGCGAAGATGTTGTGGCCGGTCAGGGTGGCCTCGCACAGCAGCTTCGCGCCTTCCTCCAGCGCCGCGCTCTGGGTGGTCTGCACCTCGTTCAGCACGCGGTTCAGGTTCTCAAAATAGGCATTGATCGCGCTCATCGTTCATCACTCCCGTATGCAGAATTATGATTTTTCAGGATAGACTCGTTTCCCCATTCGCCATTATATCACGTTTCGTCCGCCGTGTCGACGCGGTATTGACAGAATCGCGCCTTCATCAGGCGAATGGCCTCCTCCCGGTCCATGCCCCGCTCCAGCAGCATCCGGGCCGGGCCGGCGCACACGTGCTCGAACAGGGGCCGCCGGGCGGTCAGGGCGGGGTGCGCCCCGCGCAGCTCCTCCACGTAACTCTCGTACATGACCGGATGGGATTTCCACGCGCCGCCGCACAGCGTGACGTCCAGCTGATCCTCGCCCAGGCCGGCGCGGCGGATCAGCGTCTCCGTCTGCACGGCCATCAGGTGGCCCGCCTGCCGGAGGATGTCCAGAGCCACCGGATCGCCCTGGGCGGCGGCCTGCCCCACCAGCGGCGTCACCGAGGCCACCTGACGGAACGGCGCGGGCGAATGATGCACGATTTCCACCATCTGCCAGTCGTTTTTCAGATGCCAGGCCTCCCGCAGGATGGGCAGCAGCAGCGTCTCCTGGCCCCAGCCGTTGATCTGGCGCACCACGGCTCGCATGGCCTGCTGGCCGATCCAGGTTCCGCTGCCGTCGTCTCCCAGGATGGGGCCCCACGCCCCCACCACCAGCCGCTTTTCCGGGCTGATGAAGAACACGTCCGAGCCGGTGCCCGCCAGGGCCAGCACGCCCTCCCGCTTCAGCGCCCCGGCCAGCAGGCCGCCCAGCGCCTCGTCGGTGCCCACGTACTGCGCCACGTGCACCCGGCGGCCGGTCTCCTCGCACAGCAGCTGGAAATTGCCCACGCCCGTGTAGAACACCACGTCCACCATCTCCGGCTCGTGGGAGGCAAGCACCTGATCCAGGCAGTCGCGCACATTGGCGCGGCAGTCCTCCAGCGAAGTCTGGGTCAGGTTGATGCCGCCCGAGCGGCCCGCGCCCAGCAGGCGGAGCTCCCCGTCGAACATCATGCCGTTCAACTTGCTGCCGCCGCCGTCGAATGAAATATAGCAACCCATGAAACCGCCGCCACCTTTCAGCAATTCGCCGGTGAAATCGTTTCGCCTTATTACTTCGCCGCCGGGTCCGAAAATCCTGCCGCTTCCCCGCGAACCGGCGGCTCTGCCGGAGATCAAAAAAACAGCCCGGCGCGTTGTTGTCGCGCCGGGCTGTTCTGTCATGTGTTGGTTTACTGCTGCTCGCTGATCTTCTTCTGCAGATCGGCCACGCTGGTCTTCGCGGCGTCCGCGACGGCGGCCTGATGGGCCGGGTCGAGGCTGTCGGTGCCGTGGGTGTGGCTGCCGCTGAAGTGGATGCAGGTGTGTCCGTCCATGTTGTTGTCCGAGATGGCGGACTCACCATGAGGCATGCCGTTGATGGAAGCGGCGGAGGAAACGCCGTTGGAGAAGGTCACCACCACGGCGTGACGATCCCAGGACCACTTCTCGTTGTAGATGCGGAACATCTGCCAGGTGTCGTAGGCCGTCAGCGGCTCCACGTCGGCGTGGTTGTAGCCGCCCTTGCGGCGCACCTTGTAGGAGATGCCGGTGGCCACGTCGGTGACTGTGGCGGTGGCGCCGTCCTTGAAGATGCCGGTCTTGCGGTTGAAGTAGGTGTCGTTGTCCCAGGCAATGGTCTGGATGCTGGAGATCGACGGCTTGGAGGCGGTGCCCTCCGTCTCGGTGGGCGTGATGTCCGGCTTGGCCTGAGAGCTGCCCGCCGCGTCAAGCACGGTCTGGGTGTAGATCTTGGTGAGCGTGGAGCTGCCGGCGATGCCGTCGGGCGTCAGGCTGTTGGAGTTCTGGAACCACATGACCGCGCTGACCACGGCGTCAGAGTAGTAGCTGGTGGGCGCGCCGGTCATGTAGCCCAGCTCGATGAGGCGGGTGGTCAGCAGGGTGACCTGCTCGCCGGAGCTGCCCTTCTTCAGCAGCTTGGAGAGATCCGCCTTGCTGTAGTCCGGCGCGGTGGTCGGGGTGATGGTGCCGCCCTGGCGGATGACCAGCAGCTGCTCCTTGGTGCCGGAGGTGAACAGCAGCTCCTGCTGCTCGCCGGTCAGGGTCTTGCCGTTGACATAGTAGCCGTAGTAGCGCTGGAAGGCCTCGACCGCGGCGGCGGTGCGATCATCGTAGTTCGCGGTGGAACCGCCGTTGGTCAGGAAGCCCAGCTCGATGAGGCGGGTCTGCGCGTTCAGCACGCTCTGATACATGGTCATGCCGTAGGTCAGGTCGGAATACTTGTCCGAAGGCCTGGAGGAGGGCGAAGGCGTGGTGGCGCCGGCGCTGGGGGCGGTGGAGGCGAACAGCAGGGCCTGCATCTCGGCGGAGGCCAGGTTCGCGTTCTGCGCCAGACCGACCATGGCCTGGAAGGCGGCCACCGCGGTGCCGGTGTTCTTGCCGTACACGCCGTCGGCGGAATCCTTGAGGTAACCCAGCTCCTTCAGGCGGGCCTGCATGTTCTTCACGGCGCTGCCCTTATCGCCGAACTTGATGTCGGTGTAGGGGTTGATGGTGGCCGTGGGCGTGGGGGTCGGGGTGGTGGTGCCGGTGGCGGTGGGGGCGATGGTTGAGCCCATGCGCGGGGCGGCGGCGGAGAACAGGATGGCCTGCATCTCAGCCGTGGCCAGGTTGGCGTTCTGGGCCAGGTGTGCGGCCGCCTGGAAGAGGACGACCGCCGCGCCGGTGTTCTTGCCGTACACGCCGTCGGCCACGTCGTTCAGGTAGCCCAGCTCGATGAGGCGGCTCTGCATGGCGCGAACCGCGCTGCCCTTATCGCCGAAGCTGATGTTGGAATAGGGGCTGATGGTGGCGGTGGGCGTGGGGGTCGGGGTGGCCGTGCCGGTGGGCGCGATGGTGGAGCCCATGCGCGGGGCGGCGGCGGAGAACAGGATGGCCTGCATCTCAGCCGAGGCCACGTTGCCGTTCTGAGCCAGATGGACGGCTGCCTGGAAGGCGCTGACCGCGTTGCCGGTGTTCCGGCCGTACACGCCGTCGGCCACGTCGTTCAGGTAGCCCAGCTCAATCAGGCGGGTCTGCATGGCCCGCACGCCGCTGCCCTTGCTGCCGAAGACCAGGTCGGAATAGGGATTGACCGTGGAGGTGGGCGTGGTGGTGGGCGGCGTGGTGGTGCCGTAGGTGGGGGCGGTGTTGGCGTAGAGCGCCTTCAGGGTCTCAACCGTGGCCACGTTGCCGTTCACCGGCAGGCCGGCGGCCTTCTGGAACTCGGCCACGGCGCGGGCGGTCAGGATGAGGTAGTTGCCGGTGACATACTGCGCGTTGAAGTAGCCCAGCGCGGCCAGGCGGCGCTGCATCAGGCGCACCTGATCGTTGTTTTCCATCTTGAGGCGAAGCTCGGTGTAGGTGGCGACCTGGGAATAGGCGCTGGGGGCGCTGGCGGAATAGAGCAGCTTCTGCATCTCGATGCTGGCGGTCTTGCCGTTGACTGTCAGCCCCGCGGCCTTCTGGAAGGCCTCCACGGCGGAAGCGGTGACGCTGTAGTAGTTGCCGGTGGGGCTGGAGTTGAAGAAGCCCAGCTCACGCAGGCGGGTCTGCATGGTCTTCACGGCGGCGTTGTTCTCCATGCCGTAGATCAGCGCGGTGTTCACCGGGGTCTCGGTGGGCGCGGGCGTGGCCGTGGCCGAGCCGGCGTTGCCGGGAGCGGTGGTGTCGGTGGGCGCCGCGGTGGCGGAGGGATCCGGCGTGGCCGTCTCAATGACCGCAGGGGCGCTGCTGGCATGAGGCGCGTCGCTGGCGTAGAGCATCTCCAGCATGGTGGGGCTGGCGGTGAGGCCGTCGCCGGGGAGGCCCACGGCGTCCAGGAAGGCCTTGACGGCCTTCTGGGTCTCGCCCCAATAGCTGCCGCTGGAGCCGCCGGTCATGAAGCCCAGCTCGTTGAGCCGGTTCTGCATGGCCCGCACGGCGTCGTTGTTCTCCATGCGATAGGACAGCACCCGGTTGGTCAGCTTTTCGGGCACCTTGGTGGGTTCGGGCGTGGGAGCCACGTAGTCCGCGGTGGTGCCGTCCGCCTTGGGCGCGTTGGAGGCGAACAGGGCCTCCTGCATCTCAGGCGTGGCGATCTCGCCGTTGACCGGCAGGCCCGCGGCCTTCTGGAAGGCTTCCACCGCCGCGACGGTCTTTTCCCAATAGCCGCCGGTGGCGGAGGTTTTGTAGCCCAGATCCTTCAGGCGCTGCTGCATGGCCTTCACGGCCGGCCCGTCCGGCGAATCAGACGCCGTTTTATACCTCAGGGTTCTGTAACCGGTGTCCTGATCGCCATAGGCAAAGGCCAGCGAGGTCAGAACCAGAACCACGCACAGCAGGGCGCACAGGAAACGCCGCATGAATCCGCGTTTCATTTTGCGAATACACCTTCCTTCCATATCAAACACTTTTTTGAAAAATATCACAGCATACACTCGGTCACATTATATGACAAAAGAATTACGCTGTCAAGCGCGGGCGTAACAAACGCCTGAAAAGCGCCTGTTTTTTCATACTTTCTTCGCATCGTTTTTTCATTTTTAAGAAATATGACGGTTTTTTCACGTTTCGCCGGCTCCGTCGCCCTCCCGGGATTCCGACCGGGCGGGAACGCTCAACGGCTTGGGCAGCGAGCCGGTGAAGGCCGTCTCGCGCTCGTCCGAGGAGACGGAAAGGGTGCCGCCGGCCTCGGTTATGATGCTCCGCACGATGGACAGGCCCATGCCGCGCCCCTCGCCCTTGGTGGAGAAGCCCCGCTGGAAGATGCGCTCCGCCACGCTCTCGGGGATCATGGGGCCGTTGTTGCGCACGGCGAAGTCATAGCCGTGCAGCGATTCGCTGAGGCTGATGGTCAGCGCGGGCTCCGGCACGCCCCGCAGGGCGTCCAGGGCGTTGTCGATCAGGTTGCCCAGCACCCGGCACATGGCCCAGCTCTCCACCGGCAGGTCCGCCCAGGCGGATTCGATCAGCAGCGTGACCCTGACGCCCCGGCTCTCGCAGTCGGATACCTTGGCGGCCAGCAGCGCGTTGATGGCGGGATGCGCGGTCTTCAGGGTGCGGCTCACCCGGCGGATGTCGCCGTAGACGCGCTCGATGTAGTCCCGCGCCTCGCCGTAATCCTCCAACTCCATTAGACTGTAAACCACCTGCAGATGGTTCATGAAATCGTGCCGCTGGGCGCGTAAAGTTCCGTTTAGCTCGCCCAGCTGGTCGTAGGCCTCCTCCAGCATGTCGGCCTCGCTGGCCATGCGCCGGGCGGAGAGCGCCTCGCGGATGTCCAGCGCCGCGCCCCAGGTGACGATGAGCGTGAGCGTGCACACCAGCACCTGCTCGGCGACGCCCGCGAAGGCGTAGCCGCGCTTGACCAGGGAGAGCAGCGCGATGATGACCGCCCCGGCGATTTGCAGCGCGTTGATGGCCACGGTGTATGCCACCGCCTTTTTCAGATTGACAAACCGGTGAAACCGCCGCGCCATGCGTTTCCCTCCCCTTTTGATGTGGTATTTGCTCCTGTTTGCACATATTGTATCACAGGCGGGGAAAAGAAGCAAATCACATTTCCTCCCCTCCCGCGCGCCTTGACGGGGAGCGGAGGATGTGCTAGAATACATACGATTAAGAATATCTAACTAACGAAAGGGAGATTCGCATGTTGGAGACGATCAAGGGCTTGCTCATTCCGCTGCTGGGCACCACGCTGGGCGCGGGCTGCGTGTTTTTCATGAAGGAGGCGCTGAACCGGACGCTGCAGCGGGCGCTGCAGGGCTTCGCGGCTGGAGTGATGGTGGCGGCGTCCATCTGGAGCCTGCTCATCCCCGCGATGGAGCAGTCGGAGCACCTGGGCCGGCTCTCCTTCCTGCCGACCGTCGTCGGTTTTTGGGCCGGAATCCTGTTTCTGCTGTTTCTGGACCGCACCGTCCCCCACCTCCACCTGAACAGCGACGACGCGGAGGGCCCGAAGCGTTCCCTGAGCCGCAGCGCCATGATGGTGCTGGCCGTGACGATCCACAACCTGCCTGAGGGCATGGCGGTGGGCGTGGTCTACGCGGGCTTCCTCACGGGCAACGGCGGCATGACGGCCATGGGCGCGCTGTCCCTGGCCATCGGCATCGCCATTCAGAATTTCCCCGAGGGCGCCATCATCTCCATGCCGCTGCGGGCGGAGGGCATGAGCAAGGGCCGGGCGTTCCTGGCCGGGTTCCTCTCCGGCGTGGTGGAGCCGGCGGGGGCGGCGCTGACCATCCTGGCCGCCAGCCTGGTGGTGCCGGCCCTGCCCTATTTCCTCAGCTTCGCGGCGGGGGCCATGATCTACGTGGTGGTTGAGGAGCTGATTCCCGAGATGTCCGTGGAGCCCCATTCCAACGTGGGCACGGTGTTGTTCGCGCTGGGCTTCACGGTCATGATGGCGCTGGACGTGGCGCTGGGCTGAAATATGACTTTTCATGGACGAGCTGAAATAATATCATCGTAATTGTGAAATACTTTTGTAACATATGAAACACCCTCATCACATCATAAGTCTTGAACGACAGTGTAGACCCATATAATGTAAAAAAAGTAATTGGATTACCATTTTTTGCGCGGAAGGGGGTTGATTTGTTTTAGTTTATAAAGTATAATATAGGAGTTATGAGCATTCTGAATAATTGTACGTCCGCGGAAGGAGGATTGGCAGTGCAAACGGCAAATGATGTGCTTCGCATCGCTGTGTGCGACGATCAGCCGACCGACCGGGAGATGATCGAGCACATGACGCGCGAGACGCTGAAGCTCGAGCGCATCGAGTGCGTCATCACCACCTTTGAAAGCGGCGTCGAGTTGATGGCGTCGATTCGGGGAGGCGCCGAGTTCCAGCTTCTGCTGCTGGACGTGATGATGAAGGAGCTGGACGGGCTGGAGCTGGCCGCGATGCTGCGGGAGCAGGGAGACCAGACGGCCATCATCTACATCTCCGCCTACCACGAGAAGGCGCTGAGCGGATACGAGGTTTCCGCCGCGCGATTCCTGGCCAAGCCGATTCGGCCGGAGAAGCTGCGGGAGGCGCTGCTGTACTGCGTCTCGGTGCTTCAAAAGAACCGCAGTGTGCTGATCTCCACCACAGAGGGCCAGCGGCGCATCGCCGTGGAGGACATCCTCTACGCGGAGACCTGGGGGCGGGGCGTGCGCATCACCTGCGCGGACGGCGCGGTGGAATCCAGCATGTCCATATCCAGGCTGGCGGCCATGCTGCCGGAGCAATTCATCTTCTGTCACCGGGCGTTTCTGGTGAACCTGGCGCATGTGCGATCGCTGCGCTACATTGAGATGGACATGGACAACGGCACCACGCTCACCGTGAGCAAGCACCGGTACGCGGAGGTCAAAAACCAGTATATGAACTACCTGGGGGACTGAGCGGAACCAGCCGTGCGCCCATTCGCGCGGATTTATGGTTCATTCGTGCAGAACCCCTTGCGGAAAAATAGGTCATGTTGTAAAATGCTTACTGTAAGACGGGGGACGGGTCAAAAGCCCATCCCGCAATGAAAGCGCTGACAGCGCTGGAAGTTGGAACGTATCAAAAGGAAGAAGGACATTCGCGACGCGTTCGCAGGCGACAGGCGCCGAAGAGAACGCCGCTGAAAGATCAGGAGGTTTGCGGAAATGAAAAACAGGTTTGACAAGCTGATCGCTGTGCTGCTGGCCATGGTGCTGATCGACACCACTCTGGTGGGCCCGGTGTTCGCCGACGGCGAGGAGCCCGAGGCCGCGCCTGAGACCATTGAGGAGATCGTGGTCGAGGAGGAGCCGGAAGTGGCCGACGAGACTGTGGAGGAGCCCGTTGTGGAAGCCCCCGTGGTTGAGGAAGCGCCCGTTGTGGAAGCGGCCCCCGTGGTTGAGGAAGCGCCTGTGGCGGAGGAGCCCGAAGCGCCCGTCTTCACCGGCAGCCTGACCGCGTCGATCATTTCTGCCGGCACGCTTCACGTGGGCGACCTGGTCACCCTGACGGCCACCGTGAAGGACGCCAACGGCGAGTACAGCCTGCGCTGGGAAGCCGGCGCGGCCGGCGGCTGGAAGACGGTTGAGAACGGCGGCGAGTACACCTTCGCGGTGAGCGAGGCCAACGCGCAGCTGGCCTACCGCGCGGTGATGACCGGCAAGGACGGCACGGAGATCACTTCCAACGAAGTGACGCTGCCCGAGGTCAAGGCCGAGGAAGTGCCCCTGGGCGACCCCACCGCCTCCACCGAAGACACCCCCGTCCGCCTGGGCCCGGATGGCCTCACCCCCATCTTTGCCACGGTTCCCATGGGCACCGAGATCAAGGTGATCGCCGTTGAAGGCGACTGGGCGAAGGTTGAGATCGACGGTGAGATCGGTTACATCTACAAGGGCGACCTGGACGGCCTCGAGGAAGAGGTGCCCGAAGCGCCCGCCGAGGAAACCGCCGACGATGATAATAATAAAGAAGAAACTGCCGTTGAGACGGAGAAAAAGGTGACGATCTTCTCCTCCCGCCGCACGGTGATGAAGACCGGAGAAACCGTTGAGCTGACCAGCGTTCTGGAAGGCTTCGAGGGCTGCGAGGAAATCCTCTACCAGTGGGAATGCGACAAGGGCAATGGCTTCGAGCCGGTGCCCGGCGCCACGGGAGCCAGCTACTCCTTCGAGGCGAACAGCGCGTCGCTCGACTGGGATTGGCAGTTGATAGTGTATTTCCGCTGATAACGGAAACCCCCTCTCTGAGGGGGTTACCGGCCGTTTAAGATAGATGGTGTGCCCCACGCTTTGAGGGAGGAAAGAAAATCATGAAGAAGAACAGGTTCGTTGCCATTCTGCTGTCAGTGATGATGCTGCTCCAGTGCATGCCCATGAATGCGCTGGCTGATTCGCTGACCCAAGACGGCGCCATGAGTTCGGTTCAGTCCGATGTCCTTCGGGCTGCGAACTACACGATCACCTTCTCCGCGAACGGCGCTGTGGTCGACGTTCTGGAGATGGCCGCGGGCGGCAGGCTCTCAGAGTCTGACATCCCGCAGGCTCCTCAGCTGGAAGGTAATCGCTTCATCCGCTGGATGGATGAAAGTGGTGCGACCGTTGAGGCCGGGTATGAGCCCAGCGCCGACATGACCATCACGGCTGAATATAAGGAAGAGTTCACCGTGACCTACGTGGTCGACGGCGAGACCTTCACGACGGACACCGTCCTGAAGGACGAGCCCATCGGCACCCTGCCCAACGCCCCCGACAAGATGAACTCCACCTTCGTGGGCTGGTTCGTGGGCGAGACGCAGATGACCGCGGAGAGCACCTTCTCGGAGAACGTCACGGCCACAGCTCGCTACAACGACGACCTGATCGTTCGTTTCCTCGTGGATGGCGACGCGGTGCACGCTTCCTGAGAGTCCCTTCAAGAGCGGCTACCGCTTCCTGGGCTGGTTTAACGGCGAGACTGAAGTCACCGCGTCCACCATCGTGAACGAGAGCTTCGTCGCCACCGCGAAGTTTGAGGACATCCGCGTGTTCCAGGCCCGTGTTTCCTACTTTTATACTTACAATGGTCAGAAGCACGAGTTCGATGCCGAGATAGAGCAGTTCGAGAAGAACGATCTGGGCGAAGACGGCATCACCATCACTGCTCCGGCTTCCACTCTCGTTAGTGAGGAAGTGGAGCCTGACGCGGATAAGCGGGTCTACTATCCCGAGCAGCCCAGCGTCACGATCACCATGGCTGATCTGGACGCGGCCATCGAGGCGCAGCCCGATGCCGACATGGTGACGGTGGAAAAGGAAATTGAGTTCGTTCCTTATACCGTTGAATATAAAATCGATTACATGCTGAAGAACCTCTCCGGCGACGGCTACGAGCTGATCGAGGAAGTGGACGGCTACGGCGTTATGAGCAGCCTGATCACTCCTCCCATCAAGGAGTACAGCTATGCCAAATTTGAGAGCGCCGAGTCCAGAGTCGTCAACGCGAACGGCGAGACTCTGAAGGTTTACTATACCCGCAATGACTTCACCCTCACCTACGACACCACGGGCGGCGATTACATCAACGCCGTGACCCATCCGTATGGCACCGAGATCACGCTGCCCACGAACGCGACCCGCAGCGGCTACGATTTCGACGGCTGGTATACGGACGAAGGTCTGACCCAGGCTGCCGGCGCTACCCTCACGCTGGAGGCCAATACCACCGTATACGCCAAGTGGAAGCCCGCGCAGGTGGATTATACCATCGTCTACATGATTGAAAACGCGAACGACGACGGTTATTCCTTCCTGGCGACTGTCTCCAAGACCGGCAACACCGGCGATTCTGTGACCATGACGGCGGCCACCGCCAACGCCAACGGCACCCGTCCCTCTACGCTGGATACCACCAACTTCACCTTCAAGGATTCCACCACCGAGACCCTCAAGGCCGACGGCTCCACCGTGGTGACGGTGCGGTATTCCCGCAACACGTATACCATCACCTGGAACGGTGAAGGCTATACAAGATACGGTGGCAGATGGCATACGGGCCAGGGCCATGCCGAGCTGACCGCCAAATACGGCGCGGACATCAGCGAGCAGTGGACCGCCACATTCAATACTCCCCATCCGGATTGGTGCTGGAACTTCTCTACGACAAACAACGACGAGAAATTCACCAGTCTTGACATCATGCCCTCGGGCAACAAGACGGTTTATAACTGGTACTATACCACGACCAAGACGCAGATCCTGAACTATTGGTTTGAGAACTATGACGGCTCTCAAACGACGACCCATAACGGCAAGACCTATGGTCTGTTCAAGGCTGTCACCGTTCACTACAACTACCTGTACGATACGGATTATCCGGATTACGCCGGCTACACCAAGGGCGGCTGGGTCCGCTCGGATGGTGCGGGAAGCCTCACCTCCGGCACGCCGAATGGCTCCATGACGGCCGACTTCTATTACGACGCGTACAGCTATCCCCTGACGTTCTATAACTATGACGGCGCTCTGATCAGCACTCAGCAGGTCAAGCTGAATGCCGACATCTCCGGCTACCTGACCAGCAACGTGCCGGACGCCCCCGTCGAAGGCGCCACCTGGAAGGGCTGGTACACCGACGCCGAGCACAACAGCGCCTATGCCGGCGGAAACAAGATGCCGACCGGCCTGGTGCTCTACGGTGATTTTACCATGCCCACCCGCACCCTCACCTTCGATCCTGAGGGAGGCACCTTCTCCGACGATACCACCGAAGACAAGGTCGTGTCGGCGCCTTATGGCGACAAGGTGGACGCCGAGACCGTTACCCGCAAGGGCTATGTGTTCGCCGGTTGGTACAATGAGCCCGCTCACACCAATCTGCACGACTTCAACCAGCCTCTTACCGTGAATACCACGGTGTACGCCCGGTGGGAGCCGAAGCCCCTGTCCTACGTGGTTCACTATTACCTGAACGGCACCACCGAGTCCGTCGCGGACGACCGCGTGGTGGACGCCCGCGCCTATAGCATCGGCGACACGGTGACTGAGAAAGCCATGGCGTTGCCGAACTATAAGCAAATGACGAACGAGGAAAGCCTCGTCCTGTCGGCCAACGAAGAAGAAAATGTCATCATCTTCTACTATGTGGAAAAGCCGCATGACATTGAATATACCGTCTACTATCTGATCGAGGGGACGGATATTCCCGTGGCCGCGCCTGTCACCAAAACGGTTGACGGCAGCACCATCACGGTGAAGGCCATCCCCGCCGCCGTGGACAAGGCGTACATGGCCGCGCATGGCGCGACTGAAGAACAGCTGTCCAAGGATTGGCATCCCGTGGCCGAGGTCGTGGAACACACGATCGTGGCCGGCGAGAACATCATCAACATCTACTATGCGGATTACCACACCGCGCCGGTAACCATCAATTACCTGGACATGGACGGCAATCCCATCAAGGCTGCCGAAACGGTGAATGCCAAGCTGAACAGTACCGTCAACTTCAACGTGACCGCGGTGAACGGCTATTCCTTCAAGCGCTCCGAGATCGACGGCGTGTCCGGAACGAAGAAGAGCCTGAAGGTGACCGAGGGCAGACCCTACACCGTTAACGTCTACTTCCAGAAGACGCTGCGCATTGAGGGCAAAACCATCACGCATGAGTATGATGGCACAGCCTACAAGCTGGCGACTGTGGATGACGTGAACGTCACCGGCCTGGCCAACGGCCACACCCTCTCCTCCATCGCGTTCACCAACGCGGCCGGACGGAAGAACATCGGCACCACGATGATGAAGCCCAAGACCGCTGTCATCTCCGGCGCCAGCGACGACTACTACAAGATCACCTACGTCTCCGGTTCCGTGACGATCACCCCTGTCAACGTGACCGTCATCATCGCGGGCGATCAGGTGGAGGAGACCTACGACGGCCAGGTCCATACGGCTGGTTATAAGATTGTCAGCATCAGCAATCCTCTCTATAAGTCCAGCTATATCGTGTTCAACGGCTCAGTGAGCTCAGTGAGCCGCACGGATGTTGGCAGTAGCCCCCTGGCGCTTCAGGGCCTGTTCACCAACAAGACCATCACCGCCAGCAAGAACTTCAACGTGACCTTCATTGTGTCCGACGGCTATGTGAATATCACGCAGGCGACTTTGCATGTGTATTCTGACAGCGCTGAAAAGGTCTACGACGGCACGCCGCTGACTGCCGCGGGCTGCAGAGTCGAAGGCCTGGTGAACGGCGAGACCCTGCCGGTCACCGCCATCGGCAGCCGCACCGACGTGGGCGAGGCCTGGAACGACGTTGAATTCGACTGGGACAACGCCACCGCGAAGGAGAGCAACTACACCTTCGAGTGGCATAACGGCAAACTGACCGTGACCAAGGCCACCCTGACCATCACGGCCAAGGATCAGACCTATGACTACGACGGCGAGCCCCATGGCCCGAAGGGCACCTACACCGAAGGCTTCGATACCTATATCACGGTTGAGGGCCTCGGCACGGGCGACAGCCTGACCACCATCACCCTGGCCGGCAAGGAGACCGACGCCGGCACCTATACCGGTGAGATCGTGCCCAGCGACGTGGACGTTACCTACGGCCATGACCCCGACAATGGCATCGATGAGCTGACCCTGGATACCAACTATGACGTTGTGTATAAAGAGGCGACGCTCACCATCAACAAGGCGACTCTCACCCTGACGGCCACCGGTTACGAAGGCGTCTATGACGGCGAATCCCACGCGGTTGTCGCCGAGGCCAGCGTGACCGAGGGCACCACAATCGAATACAAGGTCGGCGATGGCGACTGGACCACGACTGTGCCTTCCATCAAGGATGTGGGCGAACAGTCTGTTCAGGTGCGCGCCACGAACCCCAACTACGAGGTCGCCGAGGCGGAGTGCACCCTGAAGGTGACGCCGAAGCCCGTCACCGTGACCGCGGATAACAAGACCAAGGTTTACAAGCAGGCCGATCCGGAACTGACCGTGACCATCGACGGCACTGTCGGCGACGAGACCGTTACCTATACTGAGCTGAAGCGTGTTAAAGGCGAGGATGTCGGCGAGTACCAAATCACCGTTTCCGGCGATGAGGAGCAGGGCAACTACACTGTGACCTTTGTGCCCGGTATCTTCACCATCACGCCCATCACGGACGAATACGAGATCCCATCACGGACGAGTACGAGATCACCGTGACCGGCAAGAGCGACACGAAGGTCTACAACGGCAGCGAGCAGAGCGTCAGCGGCTACACCGTGAGCGAGTATGACCAGACCATCGAGTTCACCGGCATTGAGCAGGACGACGCGAAGGCGACGGCGAAGGGCACCAACGTGGGCACCTATACGATGACCATGAGCGAGGCCGACTTCTCCGCCACGTCTGACAACTACACGAACATCAAGATCACCGTTGTGCCTGGCACGCTGGAGATCACGCCCATCACGGACGAGTACAAGATCACCGTAACCGGCAACAGCGACACGAAGGTCTACAACCGTTCTGAGCAGAGCGTCAACGGCTACACGGTGAGCGAGTATGACCCGACCATCACGTTCACCGGCATTGCGCAGGACGACGAGAAGGCGACGGCGAAGGGCACGGACGCGGGCGAGTACAAGATGTCCATGACCGAGGCCGACTTCTCCGCCACGTCTGAGAACTACTCGAACATCACGATCACTGTTGTTCCCGGCACGCTGACGATCACGCCCATCACGGACGAGGTTGTCGTGACCATCACCGGTAACAACGCCACCAACGATTATGATGGCGCGCAGCATTCCGTGACTGAGTATGTCGCCGAGGCGAACAATGAGCTCTACGATGTGGAGAAGGACTTCGAGTTCACCGGCACCGCGGAAGCGAAGCGCACGAACGTGGTTGAGGGCGAAGACGCCGATGGCCAGACGGACATGGGCCTGGCGGAGGAGCAGTTCAAGAACACGAACGAGAACTTCACCAAGGTGACCTTCCAGGTAACCGACGGTTATCAGAAGATCAACCCGATCAAGGCGACTGTTACCATCACGGGCCATAACCATACGGATATCTATGATGGCGAAGAGCATGTCGTGACGGGTTACGATGTCTCGACGGACAATGAACTGTATACCGAGGCTGACTTCACCTTCAGCGGTAATGCTGAGGCGAAGGGAACCGTCGTCGGAAAATATCCGATGAACCTTTCCTCGGATCAGTTCACCAACACCAATACCAACTTTGACGAGGTCACCTTTAACGTGACCGACGGCTATGAGCTCATTACTGAAGTGGGCGAGGTTGTTGTTAAGATCGAGGGCAATACCCTGACCGAGACCTACGATGGCGAGACGCATACTGTCACGGGTTATAAGGTTACTGAGATCAGCAATGATTTGTTCACGGAAGATGACATCATGCTCCTCCCCGTGGATGCGGATTTCGTAAGCGGCGTGGATGTCGGAACCTATCCGATGGGCTTGACCGAGAAGAACTTCTCCACCAGTAACCCGAACTTCGGCAAAGTGACCTTCATTGTGACCGATGGCTGGCTGAAGATCGAGAAGCGGCCTGTGACCGTGACGATCACGGGCAACAAGGAGAGCAAGGTCTACAACGGCGAGGAGCAGAAGGTCGAAGGCTACGAAGTGTCGATCAGCGACCCGCTGTATAAGGAAGCTGACTTCACATTCAGTGGCGAAGCTGTTGCGAAGGGAACCGATGTTGGCACGTACCCGATGGGACTTGCCAAGGAACAGTTCACGAACGATAACGACAACTTCGACGTGACGTTC
>CADARO010000015.1:31341-32171 GCA_902790345.1 uncultured Eubacteriales bacterium
TTGCCAAGGAACAGTTCACGAACGATAACGACAACTTCGACGTGACGTTCAACGTGACGGACGGCGAGCTGGAGATCACTAAGCTTGCAATTACCGTCACCATTGTGGGCGCGAACAACACGACGGATTACGACGCGGTTGAGCATACTGTTACGGGTTATACCGCGACGGCGAGCAGCGATCTATATGATGTCGACAACGACGTTGACTTTACCGGCGAAGCTGAGGCCAAGCGCACCACCGTGGGCACCACTCAGATGGAACTCTCTGATGAGCAGTTCACCAACACGAACGATAACTTCGATGTGACGTTCGCTGTCACGGACGGCTATCAGACGGTTAACCCGATTAACGTGACTGTGACCATCATCGGCCACAAGAACACCACGACTTACGACGGTGAAGAGCACAGTGTGGAAGGCTACGATGTGGAGTTCAGCAACACGCTGTACCTGACCAGTTCGAGAATAAGAATGAGAACTTCGCCACCGTGACCTTCAACGTGACGGACGGCTATCAGACGATCACGCCGGTGGACGAAGTGGTTGTGACCATTACTCCAACACCACGGACTACGACGGCAATGAGCACGCTGTGAGCGGCTACGACGTCGCGATCAGCAACCCGCTGTACACCGAGGCCGACTTCGAGTTCAATGGCACGGCCGAGGCGGCTCGCACTGATGCCGGCAAGACCGAGATGGGTCTGAGCGTGGATCAGTTCGTGAATAAGAACACGGAGAACTTCCCGAATGTGACCTTCGTCGTGAATGACGGCTATCAGGAGATCGTTCCGATCAACGTGACGGTGACCATCACCGAGCACGGCGA
>CADARO010000015.1:32202-33371 GCA_902790345.1 uncultured Eubacteriales bacterium
CTTCCCGAATGTGACCTTCGTCGTGAATGACGGCTATCAGGAGATCGTTCCGATCAACGTGACGGTGACCATCACCGAGCACGGCGACGAAGTGGACTATGACGGTGAAGAGCACACCGTGACGGGCTACGACGTGACGATCAGCAACCCGCTGTACACCGAGGATGACTTCACCTTCAGCGGCGACGCGACGGTGAAGGGCACCGAGGCTGGCAGCTACGACATGGAGCTGACGGCTGACGACTTCGAGAACACCAACCCGAACTTCGAGAACGTGACCTTCGTGATCGAGGACGGCCAGCTTGTGATCACCAAGCTTGAGATCACCGTCTCCGTCGCCGACAAGACCGTTGAGTACAACGGCAGCGAGCAGGAAGGCGAGACCGAGTACACGTTCGAGAACGTGCTGTCTGGCGATACCGCGACCATCACCTACACGCCCGCGAAGGGCACCCTGGTGGGCGAATATGACAACGGCGCGTATGCTGACGATCTGAAGATCGTTGACGGCAACGGCAACGATGTGACCGACAACTACACGCTGACGACCAAGACCGCCGGCAAGCTGACGATCACTGAGAATACGACCGAGATCCGCGTTGTGTCCGGTGACCAGGAATGGACCTACGACGGCAACGAGCACAGCTACGTCCAGTACACCGTGTACTATGGCGATGAGGAGATCAAGGGCGCGGTTGGTCAGGAGACCATCGAGCTGCCCACCGGCGATTCCATTGTCATCCGTGACAACGCGAACGCCAAGGTCACCAATGTGTCCGATACGGAAGAGGGCAACAACAAGTTCACCTACGTGATGGTGGACAACTCCAAGCAGTATACCTCCCTGGCTGATCCTGAGTTTGGCACGCTGAGCATTGTTCCTCTCGAGATCAAGGTTACCATTGTGGGCGCGAACAACACGACGGATTACGACGCGGTTGAGCATACTGTTACGGGTTATACCGCGACGGCGAGCAGCGATCTGTATGATGTCAACAATGACTTCGACTTCACCGGCGAGGCTGAGGCCAAGCGCACCACCGTGGGCACCACTCAGATGGAACTCTCTGATGAGCAGTTCACTAACACGAACGATAACTTCGATGTGACGTTCGCGATCACGGACGGCTATCAGACGATCAACCCCATCAATGTGACTGTGACCATCA
>CADARO010000016.1 GCA_902790345.1 uncultured Eubacteriales bacterium
TGAACGTGTCCAAGCCCAGCGTGTCCGTGGCCATGGCCAATCTGGAGAAGATGGGCCTGGTGGTGATGGAGCCCACCCACGAGCTGAAGCTCACCCGTACCGGCACGCGCTACGCCAGGCGGGTGCTTGAGCGGCACCGGCTCATCAGCGCGGCGCTGATGAAGCTGGGCGTGCCCCAGGAAATCGCCGAGGCGGACGCCTGCCGCATCGAGCACGACATCAGCCAGGAGAGCTACGACGGACTGAAGGCGTGGTATGACAGGTGCGAAAAGGCGGCCTCGGAACCCCAGGCCTGAAGACAATGAAAAAACCAGCGCGGCAACCGGCCATGAACCGGCTGCCGCGCTGGTTTTTTTCAGTCAGCAGGAATAGACGAGGGAAACCTCGCCCCACACGCCGCTCTGCAGAGGCTCGGTCTGCTCCTCGTGCTCCCGGCGGGTGTTCATGCGGGCCTTCAAATGGTCGTTGATCACCTTGCCGTAGTAGGGCCAGTGATCCAGGGCCAGGTCGAAGCGCTCATGCTCCGGGTCGCCCGCGCGCATTTCGTTCACCAGCGTGGAGGCCACCCGCAGCTCGATCCCATTTTCGCCCTCGCGCAGGTATTTCGTGATGTCCCTTTCCAGCGGATGGGTCCAGATATCACCGGCGTGGACGCCGTTGACGTACACCGCGCAGGCGCAGGACAGATTCGCCAGCCGCACCGCCACGTTCAGCGGCTGACACTCCAACGTGAAGGCGCAGCGGTACACGCCCTCGCCGCTGAAATCGGCAAGGCCCGGCAGCGTCTCCCAGGATACGGGGGTCTCCATGTCGAAGGAGACATTTCGCTCCGGAATGGTCAGCGTCCAGTCGTACAGCGGCGCGATCTTGCAGGGATACGTTTCCCTCCAGGCCGATTCCTTGGCCTCGAAATCCGGCGAGAACACCACGAAGCAGCTCTCGTGGGCGGCCAGGGGAAGGGTCAGCGCCGCGCCGTCCTTCTGACAGGCGACGCCGCAGTCCATCTCGCCCAGCTTCCCCCGCTGATCCGGCACGGTGCGCAGCGCGCGGCAGGGCTCCCTCCGATCCCGGAAGACGGCGCGGACGGTGTGGGCCTCGTCGGAAATGTTGGAAAGGAAGAAGATGTGATTGCTTCCGTCCATCCGGTGAACCCAGCCCACCTCCTTGGGGTGAGACAGCTTGACCTCCGGCGGCAGGACGGCTTTCAGCGCGTCGATGAGGCCGTTGTCCGCGTCCGGGGCCACATGGGCCGTGGGTTGGGCGAAGGCCGCCGCCATCTCGCGCTTTACGGCGGCCCGTTTTGCCTCGTAATCCAGCAGGCCGCAGGCGTCGTCCGGAACCTGCTCCGCTGCGATGAGGATGCCCCCCGCCTCGGCAAAGCGGCGAAGGGCCTGCGCCGTCTCCACCGGCAGGCGGTCGCACTTCACCAGCAGGATGGCGCGGTAGCGGTTTTCGCCAACGCGAAGGCCCCCGTCCTCAATCCGGCCCAGGCTGGTCAGCGCCTCGTCGTTCAGATAGTCGAACCAGTAGCCCGCCTTCTGAATGCCGTCCATGCGGGCGCGGCCCAGGTGCTCCTCCATGCGCATGGCCAGGTGCAGCTCGCTCATCATGTTGTCGGAATACACGTCCGCCGTGGGCAGGTAGATGCCCACCTCGGCGACAGGCCGTCCCACCCGCAGCATGGCGCTCACCCGGGCGATGTAGTCCGCCAGGTGATGGTAGTGTGGCCACCAGGGGGTGGTGTGGTTGATGTGGGTGGAGGCGTAGAAGGGCCAGCCCCGCTTGCCCGCCTTTTCGGGGGAATAGGCGTAGCCGTGGTTCACGATCATGTTCATGCCGTCGCAGAACACCGCGTCCACGGCGGCCTTCATCTCCTCCAGGGTCTCGGTGAAGCGGGGGCGCTTGAGCCAGGTGAAGGTCTCGTTGGAGCAGAGGGGACGGCCGTACACGTGGGCGGCGGAGGCGGCCAGCCGGCGGTGGATGGTGTTCACCTCCAGCACGCGGTGGTCGCCGAAGGTCTCGCCCTCGGGGATGTCCGCGGCGGCGTACACCCGCAGGATGTCGCCCCAGGTGCCGTGAGCCTGGATGCGGCTGAGGCCGCCGTGCCGGTGGGCGAATTCGGTGAGCGGGTCGAAGAAATTCTCGATGGTCAGCTCGCCCATGGTTTTGAAATAATCGTAGCGCACCCGGGGAGACAGGTCGCCCAGCTGGCCCCACAGGGCGTAGATGTAGGGCGTCAGGTCATAGCCCCGGCGCTTTTTGAATTCTTCCAGCAGCACGCCGCTCCAGTTGTGGCCCTCCACCTCGATGGAGTCGCAGAACCAGCCGTGCACGCCGGGCACCCGGTTTGCGATGGGCTCCACCATGTTTTCCAGGAAGGTGTCCAGGGCGTGGCGGCTGCAGTGGTCGATGACCGGGCCAGCGGCGTTCCGGCCGGGCTTGCCCACCTGGTTGCGGTGCATGGAGATGACGAAGAACACCAGCTTCCAGTCGCCCTCGGGGATGTGGACGGTCTTCAGCTCCGTGCCCCAGGGCCAGCCGAACAGGGGCTTCTCCTGAAACCGGTCGGTGATGTCGATCACCGTGTCCGGCCGCATCACGGAGTGCTCCATGCGGCCCATGACGGCGGCGCACACCGTGCCGGCAAAGCGGGTGGTGAAGTCGCAGGAAAAGTCGCAGGGGCCGGTGATGTCGTATTGATAGGGCAGGGCCTCCTGCTGGGCGTCCTCCTCGCCGACGAAGGGGCCGCCGTAGGGCCAGCTGGAGCCGGGGGTGATGTCCAGCGCCATGCCCCGCTCCTCGCAGGCGACTTTGGTGAAGGCCAGTATGTCGTAGAATTCCGGCGAGCCGAAGGGAATGTTGTAAAAGCCCTTTTCCGGGTCGTCCGCCTGCACGGGATAGAGGATTTGCAGCTCCACCCCGCCGATGCCGGCCTCCTTCATGAAGTCCAGCTCCCGCAGGATCTCTTCCTTCTCCACGCAGCAGCCGTACCACCACCAGCGGGTGAATCCCCGGGCGCTCTTCGGCGGCGCGTCAAGAAGCGCGCGGTAATCGTCCAGTGTCATTGCTCCCCACCTCCGCGTAACTCGTATGACCAAATTGTAACCGAAGGGGAGAGAGAAGTCAATTCGCAATGCGCAATTAGAGAAACGGGGGCCTCCGCCGCACCCTAATTGCGAATTGCGCATTGCGCATTGCGTATTAAAAAATCAGGCCGCTTATCAGTCTTCGGCCTGAAAAGTAATCATGTGTATGGTTGGCGGCACGTTCAGCCGGAAGGGGAGGCGGCTGGTGCCCACGCCGGGGGATACCAGCAGGGGAAAGCCGGGATGATCCGTCCAGCCGTCGATGGGCAGGCGGCGGTAGGTCTGGCGGGTCTCAAAGCCGATGGAGTAGGGCGAAAGGCCCAGAAAGCGCAGCTGTCCGCCGTGGGTGTGCCCGGCCAGAGCCAGGTGCGGCGGCAGGGCGCAGACGTCCTTGTGCTGCTCGACGGATTTGGGATAGTGGGCCATCAGGATTCGCAGATCCCCGTCCCGGGAGTCCGCGAAGAATGGGGCGGCGGGGGCGGTGTCCTCGGTGAGGGCGTTGAGCCCGGCCACGACCAGCCGGCCGCCGGGCAGCGCCACCATCGCTTCAGAGTCGATCAGGGGCTGGATGCCCGCGCTGCGCAGGGCGTCCGGCAGGGCCACGCCCTCGTGCTCCACATGCTGCCAGTCGTTGTTGCCCATCACGGCGAAAGCCCCCAGCGCGGGCCGCAGCCGCTCCAGCAGCGCCACCGCCCGGGCCTGATCCGCCCCGGTCTCCGCCAGGTCGCCCCCCAGACACAGGATGTCCGGCCGCAGCGCCTGGGCCTGCTCCAGCAGACGCAGCATGGCCTTCTCGGGGAACATGGCGCTCATGTGCAGATCCGTCATGAAAAGAAGGGACCGCCCGCTCAGCGCCCGCGAAAGATGGGGGACGACGAGCGTCCGCCGTTCGATCCGCGCGGCGCGAAAGGCCGGTCCGTAATCGATTCGGAAGAAGGGCCGCTTCATAGCGCGCGCTCGGCGGCCTCGGCGATGAGGGCGTTGGTCAGGGCGATGGCCGCGCCCGCGCCGCCCCGACGGCCCCGGGCCACGATGCAGGGCAGTCCGCTCTCCCACAGCTGTTCCTTCAGCGCCACCACGCTGGCAAAGCCGGACGGGGCGGCCACGATGACCACCTCATGCAGCGGCGTGCGCTGGTTCAGCTGCAGCAGGCGGCTCAGCGCCATGGGGGCGCTGCCCACGATCAGCAGCTTGGGCCCGTTCAGCGCCAGCGCCTGATCCACGGCGATCTCCGCCCGGGTGACCCGCTTGTGCGCGGCCAGGCTGGTGACGGCGGGATCGTCCAGGAAGCAGCGGGGCTGAAGGGACAGCCGGGCGGCGGCCTCGGCGTCCAGGCCGGCGGTAATCAGGTTTGAATCGGCCACCAGGCTGCAGCCCAGAATCAGCTCCCGCTCGATGCGCTCCACCACGCCGGGGGTGAAATGCAGGCTCTGGCGCAGGGAGGGGTCGCCGGTTTCGCGCTCCACGCGGTCGATGACGCGCAGGGCGCTTTCGGAATAATAGGCGCTGTCCGCGCGCGTCACGCGGCTGGCGCGGGGGCGTGCGGTCTTCTGGGAATACGTCGTGCTGTACATGGTCAAGGCTTTCTATCTCCCGATATAAAAATTCTCATTGGTTCTACAGTTTACCAGCTGAAATTTGTGAAGTCAAGGCGGTTCAAAATGAATTTTTGTAAAAGAAAGGATGCAAAAAAAGTCCTCTCCGCGCCGGGCGGAGAGGACTTCGCGAAGGGAGGAATTGATTGACCCGGGTCTTACGCCACTTCGATGGCCGGCTTGCCGCCCTCCATCACCACGCGCAGGGCGCTGCGGGGAGCCACGTCGTCCTGAACCAGTTTGCGGGCGATGAGGGTCTCGATGGAGCGCTGGATGAACCGCTTGAGGGGCCGCGCGCCGAACACCGGGTCGTAGCCCATGTCGGACACATACTGCTTGGCCTCCTCCGTCAGGGTGACGGTGATCTGCTTGTCGCTGAGGCGGCGGTTCAGGTCCTTGATCATCAGGTCGATGATGGAGCCGATCTCGTTCTTGGTGAGGGGCTTGTAGAACACGATCTCGTCCAGCCGGTTGAGGAACTCGGGGCGGAAGTGGGTCTTCAGCTCCGCCTCCACCTGAGAGCGGGCGGCGTCGGAAATCATGCCGTTTTCGTCGATGCCCTCCAGAATGTAGGGAGAGCCCAGGTTGCTGGTGAGGATGATGATGGTGTTCTTGAAGTCCACGGTGCGGCCCTGGGAGTCGGTGATGCGGCCGTCGTCCAGCACCTGCAGGAGAATGTTGAACACGTCCGGATGGGCTTTCTCCACCTCGTCGAACAGCACCACGGAGTAGGGCTTGCGGCGCACGGCCTCGGTCAGCTGGCCGCCCTCCTCATAGCCCACGTATCCCGGAGGCGCTCCAACCAGGCGGGACACGGAGTGCTTCTCCATGTACTCGGACATGTCGATGCGCACCATGTTGTTCTCGTCGTCGAACAGGGTCTGAGCCAGCGCCTTGGCCAGCTCGGTCTTGCCCACGCCGGTGGGGCCCAGGAACAGGAAGGAGCCGATGGGCCGGTTCGGGTCCTGAATGCCCGCCCGGGAGCGGAGGATGGCCTCCGAGACCTTCTCGATGGCCTCGTCCTGGCCGATGACGCGCTGGTGCAGGATGTCCGGCAGGCGCAGCAGCTTCTCCCGCTCGCCCTCCATCAGCTTGGTCACCGGGATGCCCGTCCAGCGGGACACGATGCGGGCGATTTCCTCGTCGGTCACCCGGTCGCGCAGCAGCGTGCGGGACTTCTCGTCCTCGGCCAGCTTCTCCTCCTCATGCAGCTGGTTCATGAGGGCGGGCAGCCGGCCGTACTTCAGCTCGGCGGCCTTGTTCAGGTCGTAGTTGCGCTGAGCCAGCTCGATCTCCGCGTTCACCTGCTCGATCTCCTCGCGCAGCTTCTGCACCTTGGAGATGGCGTTCTTCTCGTTCTCCCAGCGGGCCTTCATCTCGCCGAACTGCTCCCGCAGGTCGGAGAGCTCCTTCTGGATCTCGGCCAGGTGCTCCTGGCTGATGCGGTCAGTCTCCTTCTTCAGGGCGGCCTCCTCGATTTCATGCTGCATGATCTTGCGGGAGATCTCGTCCAGCTCCGTGGGCATGGAGTCCATCTCGGTGCGGATCATGGCGCAGGCCTCGTCGATCAGGTCGATGGCCTTGTCCGGCAGGAACCGGTCGGAGATGTAGCGATGAGACAGGGTGGCCGCCGCGATGAGGGCCTGATCCTGAATCTTCACGCCGTGGAACACCTCGTAGCGCTCCTTCAGGCCACGCAGGATGGAGATGGTGTCCTCCACCGTGGGCTCGTCCACCAGCACCGGCTGGAAGCGGCGCTCCAGGGCGGCGTCCTTCTCGATGTACTTGCGGTATTCGTCCAGGGTGGTGGCGCCGATGCAGTGCAGCTCGCCCCGGGCCAGCATGGGCTTGAGCAGGTTGCCCGCGTCCATGGAGCCCTCGGCCTTGCCCGCGCCCACGATGTTGTGCAGCTCGTCGATGAACAGGATGATCTTGCCCTCGCTCTTGCGGATCTCCTCCAGCACCGCCTTCAGCCGCTCCTCAAACTCGCCCCGGAATTTCGCGCCGGCCACCAGCGCGCCCATGTCCAGGGAGAACACCTTGCGGTCCTTCAGGGAGTCGGGCACGTCGCCCCGCACGATGCGCTGGGCCAGCCCCTCGGCGATGGCGGTCTTGCCCACGCCGGGCTCGCCGATCAGCACCGGGTTGTTCTTCGTCTTGCGCAGCAGGATGCGGATGACGTTTCGGATCTCGTTGTCGCGGCCGATGACCGGGTCCAGCTTCTGCCGTCTCGCCAGCTCCACCAGCTCCTGGCCGTACTTGTTCAGCACGTCGTAGGTCTCCTCCGGCTGATCGCTGGTCACCCGGGTGTTGCCCCGCACGGCCTGCATTTCCTTCAGGAAACCGTTCTTGGTGATGCCGCAGGCCTCAAAGATTCGCTTGGCCCCGGCGTTGGCCTTGTCCATCAGCGCCAGGAAGATGTGCTCAACGGACACGTAGTCGTCCTTCATGCGGGCGGCGGTCTGCTCCGCCTCGGTGAGCGCCGCGTCCAGCTCCGGGGTGATGTACACCTTATCCGGCTCCCGGCCGCTGCCCGTCACCTTGGGCATGCGGGCGATCTCCGTCTCGCAGGCCTGGATGAACCGGGCCGGCTCCACGCCCATCTTGGTGAGCAGCTGGGCGATGAGCCCGCCCTCCTGATCCGCCAGGGCATAGAGCAGGTGCGCCTGGTCGATCTGCATGTTCTGATACTGAATGGCCACCGACTGCGCCGCGTGGATGGCCTCCATGGATTTTTGCGTCAGCTTTTGCGCGTTCATATGATCCCCTCCTTGAAAGAGAGCCACCAGCCGGTTTTTGTCTGACTGATGTTTGACTTTCTTTGACTATTGCAATTATAGCAGAGTGCGGGCGAAAGTCAAGGGGATTTTGGAGAATTAACAAAAAGGTCAAAAAGATGGAATGCCCTATAATCAGGCTCCCCTGAAAGGGGAGCTGGCAGCGAAGCTGACTGAGGGGTCGGAATTCCATTTGGAGAAAAGCAAATGAAAGCAAGAATGCGAGAGCAAGGATTCCGACCCCTCAGCCGCCTCTGGGCGGCAGCTCCCCTTTCAGGGGAGCCGGGGGGCCGCATTGCCGAGGTTTTCGCGAAAAGGTCAAAAAGTGACGCGCCGCGGAATGAAGCGCGGCGCGCCGAAGCGAATCATATATAATGTTATTTTGCCTGTCCCTTGGCGGCCATGGCCTGCTCCAGCTTCCGGGCGCGGCGGTTGACCACCTCTTCGCTCTTGGGCTGGATGTCGCCGGCGGCGGTCAGGGCCATCTTGGTGAGCAGCGGGCCGATGAGCTCATAGGTCAGCACGGAGAACAGCACGATGTTGCGCACCAGCGAGCCGTCCACGTCGCCCAGCTTCATGGAGGTGATGCACATGCCCAGGGCCACGCCGGCCTGGGGCAGCAGGGTGATGCCCAGGTACTTGCGGATCATGGGGTCGCAGCCGGTGGCGGAGGCGCTGAGCCAGGCGCCCACGTATTTGCCGACCGAGCGGAACAGGATGTAGATCAGGCCGATGCCCACGATGGCCATGTCGCTGAACACGTTCAGCTCCAGCTCCGCGCCGCTGATGACGAAGAACAGGGCGAACAGGGGCGAGGTCCACTTGTCGCACTTCTCCATCAGGTCGCCGGACAGCAGACACAGGTTGCAGAACATGGTGCCCATCATCATGCAGGTGAGCAGGGAGGAGAAGCCCACGTGGATGGGGCCCACGTCGAAGCTCAGCAGGGACAGCGCCACCGTGAGGATCACGAAGCCGATGGCCAGGGACAGGCGGTTGCTGTTGGAGTTGAAGTACTTCTCCAGCTGGGTGAGCACGGCGCCCAGGGCCGCGCCTAGAACCAGCGACAGCACGATCTCGATCAGCGGCTCCAGCACGATGGACAGCGCGTCGAACTCGCCGCTCTGCATGGCCCGGGCGATGCCGAAGGACACCGCGAACACCACCAGGCCCACCGCGTCGTCCAGGGCCACGATGGGCAGCAGGATGTCGGTGAGCTTGCCCTTGGCCTTGTACTGGCGCACCACCATCAGCGTGGCCGCGGGGGCGGTGGCCGCGGCGATGGCGCCCAGGGTGATGGCCGCGGGCACGGACAGCTTGTCCGGCATGGCCAGATGCAGCGCCAGCAGGGCCAGATCCACCAGCAGCGTGGCCATGAGGGCCTGCACGATGCCGATCACCGTGGCCTGGCGGCCGGTCTGCTTCAGCTGGGACATGCGGAATTCGTTGCCGATGGCGAAGGCGATGAAGCCCAGCGCCACGTTGGAGATCACGTTCAGGTTCTCGACCTCCTCACCGGTGCGGAAGCCGATGCCGGGAATGCCCAGCCGGCCCAGGCAGTAGGGGCCGATCAGCACGCCCGCGATGAGGTACGCGGTGACGGCGGGCAGCTTGAGGGGCTTGATGACGCGAGTCATCATGAGGCCGCACACCAGTGCGAAGGAAACGGACAAAAGCAGTGTCATTGGATCTTCTTCTTTCTTTTCTTTGCGATTTTTGCAGCGGCCCTCATTATACCGCGCCGCCTCACGCGGCACAAGGGGAAAAAGGATAAACTTCCCGGTCTGTTTTCGCTAAGGAATCCGCCCGGTTCCTTAACAGACGGCGAAATCCTGCATGATTATTCATTTTCCCGCCAAATGGCCATGAAATGAAATTTCACCGAGCCGGGGATGCCAATCCGGGCGGAAAAACGCTAATTTTCAGTAAAAAATCGCATGAACCAGAAAAAATCCTGCAAATCAGGCGCGCCACGAGCCGAAAATTTATTGACAAGCGGCGCGAAATCATATAAAATATTCACATCCTGAAAGCAAGGGGGCTTCCGATTATGTCTTATGTGAATGATGTTCTTCAAAACCTGATCGCCAAAAACCCCGGCGAGGCCGTGTTCCACCAGGCGGCCACCGAAGTGCTGGAATCCATCGCCCCGGTCATCGAGGCCAATCCCGCCTACGAAAAGGCCGGCATCCTGGAGCGGCTGACCGAGCCGGACCGGGCCATCCTGTTCCGCGTGCCCTGGGTGGACGATCAGGGCAAGGTGCAGGTGAACAAGGGCTACCGCGTGCAGTTCAACAACGCCATCGGCCCGTACAAGGGCGGCCTGCGGCTGCATCCCACGGTGAACCTGGGCGTCATCAAGTTCCTGGGCTTCGAACAGATCTTCAAGAACAGCCTCACCGGCCTGCCCATCGGCGGCGGCAAGGGCGGCTCCGACTTCGACCCCAAGGGCAAGAGCGACCGTGAGGTCATGGCCTTCTGCCAGAGCTTCATGACGGAGCTGTATAAATACGTGGGCGCCGACATCGACGTGCCCGCCGGCGACATCGGCGTGGGCGCGCGTGAGATCGGCTTCCTCTATGGCCAGTACAAGCGCATCACCGGACTTTACGAAGGCGTTCTCACCGGCAAGGGCCTCACCTACGGCGGCTCCCTGGCCCGCAAGGAGGCCACCGGCTACGGCCTGGTGTACCTCATGAAGGAAATGCTGGCCACCAAGGGCGAGAGCTTCGAGGGCAAGCGCGTGGTGGTCTCCGGCTCCGGCAACGTGGCCATCTACGCGGCGGAGAAGGCCACCTCCTTCGGCGGCAAGGTGGTCGCCATGTGCGACTCCACCGGCTGGATCTACGACGAGGCGGGCGTCGACCTGGCGGCTGTGAAGCAGATCAAGGAAGTGGAGCGCAAGCGCCTGCGCGAGTACAAGAACTATCGCCCGAACGCCGAGTACCACGAGGACGGCGTCATCTGGGACGTGCCCTGCGACATCGCGCTGCCCTGCGCAACCCAGAACGAGCTGCACCTTGACCACGCCCAGACCCTCATCAAGAACGGCGTGTTCGCCGTGGGCGAGGGCGCGAACATGCCATCCACCCCGGACGCCATCCACGCCTTCCAGCAGGCGGGCATCCTGTTCGCTCCCGCCAAGGCCGCCAACGCCGGCGGCGTGGCCACCTCCGCGCTGGAGATGAGCCAGAACAGCCTGCGCCTGAGCTGGACCTTCGAGGAGGTCGACCAGCGGCTGCACGGCATCATGGTGGGCATCTTCAACCAGATGGCCGCCGCGGCCAAGAAGTACGGCCACGAGGGCGACTACGTTGTCGGCGCCAACATCGCCGGCTTCGTGAAGGTGGCTGACGCCATGCTGGCTCAGGGCGTGGTGTGATAAAAGCATAGATACCCAGAACCTCAGCCTTCCCCTCTCAGGGGAGGGCTTTTTCTTTGTGGTGGGATTATTTTCTTGTGGTGGGATTATTTTCTGAAATTGACACGGCCCCTTCCCTTATGTTACAATGCGGGATGGAAAACATATGCAAAGCGAGATGGCACCATGCTTCTTTTCTACCTGCGACACGGCGATCCCATCTACGACCCGGACAGCCTGACCCCCCTGGGTGAGCGGCAGGCCGAGGCCCTGGGCCGGCGGCTCAGCCAGCTGGGGCTGGACGAAATCTACGCCTCCAGCTCCACCCGCGCCCAGCTCACCGCCAAACCCGCCTGCGAGATGCTTCACAGGGACATGACCATCCTGGACTGGGCCAACGAGCACTACGCCTGGCAGCAGCTCACCCTGCCATACAAGGGCGGGCTCCGCTGGGTATTCCAGCATCCGGACTACCGGGCCATCCTGGCCAGCGAGAAGGTGCGGGCCTTGGGCCGCCGCTGGTATGAGCATCCGGCGTTTCAGGGCACCACGCTGGGCGAGGGCATCCAGCGCGTGCAGCGGGAGGCCGACGCCTGGCTGGCCGGCTTCGGCTATCGGCACGATCTGGAGAAGAACATGTTCTACAGCGAGGGTGGCAACAACAAGCGCGTGGCGCTGTTCGCCCATCACGGGGTCAGCACCGCCTTCTTCAGCAGCGTGCTGGACATCCCATACCCGCAGTACGCCATCCACTTCGACCTGCAGCACAGCGGCATGTCGGTGCTCTACTTCCCGGAGGAGAAGGGCTGGGTGGTGCCCCGGGCGCTGCAAATCTCCAACGATGCCCATCTCTACCGCGCGGGCCTGCCCACGCTCTACAATGGCGAGGCGCGGATCTGACGATGAATAAGAAGCGCGTTCTGATCATCTACACCGGCGGCACCATCGGCATGCTGCCCACCCCCAACGGCTACGCGCCCCAAAGCGGCTACTTTCGCGCCGCCCTGGGGCGGATCGATGAGCTGCATTCCGACCGGATGCCCGAATGGGACCTGATCGAGCTGTCGCCGCTGCTGGACTCCTCGAACATCACCGTGAGGGAATGGAACGAGATCGCCGGCCTGGTGGCCGCCCGATACGACGCCTACGACGGCTTCGTCATCCTCCACGGCACGGACACCATGGCCTACACCGCCTCGGCCCTGTCCTTCATGCTGGAGAATCTCAACAAGCCCGTGGTGCTCACCGGCGCCCAGATTCCCCTGTGCGAGCTGCGCAGCGACGGCCGGGACAACATCGTCACCTCGCTGCTCATCGCCGCCGAGGGCGCGGCCCGGGAGGTGTGCCTTTATTTCGGCGGCACGCTGCTGCGGGGCAACCGGGCCACGAAGTACTCCGCCGACGGGCTCATCGCCTTCGTGTCGCCCAACTATCCCGCCCTGGCGGAGGCGGGCATCACCATCCGCTACCGGGAAAGCGCGCTGCTGCCGGAAAGGAGCGGCCCGCTGCGGCTGCAGCCCTTCGACAACGTGCCCATCGGGGTCATCAAGGTGTTCCCGGGCATCCAGTTCGAGCTGTTCGAGTCCATCATGACCGAGAAGCTCCGGGGCATCGTCATCGAGACCTTCGGCGCGGGCAACATCCCCGGCGACGGCACGGCGCTGCTGCCCATCATCCGCCGGGCCGCCGAGCACGGCACCGTGCTCACCGTGTGCTCCCAGTGCCCCCAGGGCACCGTGTCCCTGGGCGCCTATGAGACCAGCAGCGCCCTGAAGCGGGCCGGCGCCGTCAACGGCCTGGATCTCACCACCGAGGCCGCCGTGGCCAAGCTGTACTACCTCTTCAGCCGGGGAGGGAACAAGGAGGAGGTCGCGGCGATGATGGAGAAGAACCTGCGGGGCGAGCTCACTGAGGCGCAAATCTGACCACCCGGGCGGCGGACAAATCCGCGGCGTCCGCGCCCTTCCCGATTTCCGCCGGCTGCCGCACCGGCATGAGGTTCCGCCATGAAGACCATCCAGCCCATCCGCAAGCCCTGGGCCGGCACCATGACCGGCCGGGAGCGCTTCAACCGCCAGATGCACTATCAGCCGGTGGACCGCTGCTTCAACATGGAGTTCGGCTACTGGAAGGAGAACTTCCAGCTCTGGCCGCTGTTCTATGAAAACGGCATCACCAACAACGCCGAGGCGGACGTGTTCTTCGCCTTCGATAAGTTCGCCGCCGTGGGCGGTTCCGTGTGGATGAACCCGCCCTTCGAGGAGAAGGAAGTGGGCCGAAACGGCAACAAGATCGTGCTCATCAATTCGGACGGCCTCATGGCGGAGGTACTGGCCTCCGGCAAGGACACCATCCCGCACTATTTGAAGTCCTCCGTCACCACCCCGGAGGACTGGAAGCGGGTGAAGGAGGAGCACTTCGACCGGAACGCCCCGGCCGGAAGATCGACGTGGCCGTCCTCAAGGCCCAGCACCCGGAGGATCGCGACTATCCCCTGGGGGTGTACTGCGGCTCCATGATCGGCAAGGTGCGGGACATGCTCACCTTCGAGGGCCTGGCCTACGCCTGCTACGACTACCCGGAGATGGTGGAGGACATGGTGGAGACCTGCTGCCAGCTGGTGGAGGACTCGCTGGACCAGCTGCTGCCCCACTTCAAGTTCGACTATGCCTCCGGCTGGGAGGACATCTGCTTCAAGAACGGGCCCATCGTGTCCGTGCCCTTCTTCCGGGACGTGGTGACCCCGCGCTACAAGCGCATCCGCAAAAAGCTGGATCAGTACGGCATCGACATCTGGTATACCGACTGCGACGGCGATGTGCGGCCCATCCTGCCCTATCTGCTGGAGGGCGGCATCAACTGCCTGTTCCCCTTCGAGGTGAACAGCTGCGCCCATCCCGGGGAGCTGCTGGATCAGTACGACGGCCAGCTGCGCATCATGGGCGGCTTTGACAAGATGCAGCTGGGCGCGGGCCGGGAGGCCATCAAGGCCTACATGGAGTCGCTGGAAAAATACGTGGCCCGGGGCGGCTACATTCCCTTCTGCGACCACCGCTGCCCGCCCAACGTGAACCCGGACGATTACCTGTATTATCTGGATCTGAAGGAGAAGATGTTCGGCATTCAGGAGTAAAAAGGGGAGGAAAGACAAATGAAGGACATCAAGGTACTCTTTATCGGCAACAGCCACACCTACATGCACGACATGCCCCACCTGTTCAGCCATATCTACGAGAAGACCACCGGCTGCCGGGCGGAGGTGACCATGCTGGCCTTTTCCGGGCGGAAGCTGAGCTGGCACTTGGAGGAGTTTCTGCCGCTGCGGTTCGCGCTGATGTACGGCGGCTTCGACTACTGCGTCATCCAGCAGGGCGCTCATCCCTTCCCGCCGGTGGAGGACACCTTGCGGGACGGCGCGCGCATGGCGGCGCTGTGCTCCTCTCAGGGGGTCATGCCGGTGTTCTACATGACCTGGGCGGAGAAGCGCATGCCCGAGAACCAGCAGAAGGCCATCGACACTTACAAAAAGCTGCACGCGGACTCGCCCTCCCTGCTGGCCCCGGTGGGCATTGTGTGGCGGGCGGTGCGGGAGAAGCACCCGGAGATCGAGCTGTACTCCACCGACGGGGAGCACGCCTCGCCCCAGGGCGACCTGCTGGTGGCCAGCGTGCTCACCGCCACGCTGACCGGCAGCCCGGAGGTGGCCGCGCCGGATTACATGCAGGACTTCAAGACCAAAGAGCGCAACGAATACGGCTTCGACCAGGTGATGAACCGGGAGGACGTGAAGATTCCCCTGGACGGGGAGGCGCTGCGGGCGGTGCACGAGGCCATCAGGGAAAACTGGGCCGAGTTCGCCCAGTGAGGCGGGCCGGAGACAGCACGCGAAAGGGAGAGAGCGAAAGGCCCTCTCCCTTTTCATATGGCTGTCTGTCCCTCACCGCTCCTTGATGTGCACGTCCACCTGCGGATAAGGGATCTCGATGCCCGCCCGGTCCAGGGCGCGCTTGCCCTCCTCCATGAGGTAGAAGTAGAGATCCCAGTAGTCGGCGGTTTTGCACCACAGCCGCACGGTGAATTTGAGGCTGCTGTCGGCGCACTCGGTGAGGTGAACGGCGGGCGCGGGATCGCCGAGCACGCCCTGGCCCCGGCGAACCACATCCATCAGCACCTGGAACACCTGATCCATGTCCGTCCCGTAGCTCACGCCGAAGGCCACGTCCAGCCGCCGGGTGCCCTCCCGGGTGTAGTTGACGATGGCGGTGTTGGTCAGGCTGCTGTTGGGCAGGGAGACGTGGCGGTTGTCCGGGGTGGTCAGCTCGGTGTAGAACACCCCCACGGTCTGCACCGTGCCCTCCGCGTCGCCCACCTTCACATAGTCGCCCGCCTTGAAGGGCTTGAGGATCAGCATCAGCAGGCCGCCCACGAAGTTGCCCAGAGCCCCCTGCAGCGCCAGGCTGACCGCCACCCCGGCGGAGGCCAGGATGGTGACGAAGGAGGTCAGCGGGATGCCCATCACGCCCACGGCGGTGAGCACCACCAGGATATAAAGGAGCCAGCGGGTCAGGTTGTCCAGAAAGCCCTTCAGCGTGGGCTCCACCTTCACCAGCGGCCGGCTGCGATCCACCAGCTTCACGATCCAGTGCGCCAGAAAAAAGCCGACGCCCAGCACGGCCAGCCCCGCCAGCAGCCGCAGACCCTGCTCCCGCAAAAGCCGCAGGATGTTTTCCATGTCCATGTGTTTTCCTCCGCGCGATGTGTGTGTGGATTCAGTATACAATGGAATGGGAAGGCTTGTCAAATCGTGTCTGACCCTCATCGTGGCCGGGGCCAGTTTCTTCTGTTGCGGATTTCTTCGCCCTGTGGTATAATATCCCCTGCCGCGCGACGCGGCGAAGGAGGCAGATACGTGAACATACAGGCATACATGGGCGACCGGAATGAGCGCCCGCTGGACCGGATCATCGAGGGCGGCGGCTTCGCCAGCCTTTTTCGCACCTTCGCGTGCGTGGGCGACAGCCTGGCCTCCGGCGAGTTCGAGACGCTGGACGAGGCGGGCGGCAAGAGCTACCACGACCTGTTCGAGCATTCCTGGGGCCAGTACATGGCCCGCGCTATGGGCAGCAGGGCCTATAACTTCTCCCGGGGCGGCATGACGGCGAAGGTCTACATGGAGAGCTTCGCGGATGAAATGGATTTCTGGAACCCGGAGAAGGCCAGCCAGGCCTACATCATGGCCCTGGGCGTGAACGACATCTCCATGTATCTGCGGGAGGGCTGGCCCATTGGCTCGCTGGAGGACGTGAAGCCCGACTGGCGGGACAACGGCAAGACCTTTGTGGGCTATTATGCCGCCATCCTGCAGCGGTACAAGGCCATTTCTCCCGACGCCAAGTTCTTCCTGCTCACCCTGCCCGTGGACCCCGAGCGCCCCGCCGAGCGGGTGCCGCTGGAGGAGGAGCACGGCCGCCTCATCCGGGCCCTGGCGGAGCGGTTCAGCAATACCTACGTGATCGATCTCAGGCAGTACGCCCCGGTGTACGACCGGGCCTTCAAGGAGAACTTCTACCTGAACGGCCACATGAACCCCTGCGGCTACATCCTGACGGCGAAAATGCTGATAAGCTACATCGACTACATCATCCGCCACAACATGGACGACTTCCGGGAAGCCGGGCTGATCGGCACGCCGTTCAAAAACGCGCGGGCGTGAGGGGAGGAGCGCGACATGGCCTATACTGAAGACATCCTCATCCGCACCCGGGACTGCGACATGTTCGGCCGCTGGAAGCCCTCGGCCATTCTGGAGACCATGCAGGAGACCGCCACCGCCCACTGCGAGAGCGTGGATCTGGACCGCGCCAAAACCGACGAGCGGGGCGTGGTGTGGGTGGTGTCCCGCTGCCGGGTGGAGTTTGTCCGCCCGCCCCGGCTGAACGAGCGCTGCCGGGTGGAGACCTTCGCCCTGCCGGAAAAGCATCTCTTCTATCCCCGGGGCCACCTGTTTCTGAACGGGGCGGGGGAGACGGTGGGCGGCGCCCTGAGCCTGTGGCTGCTGATGGACATCGCCACCCGCCGGGTGGTGAAGGACGATTTCGTGCTGGGCCGCCTGCCCGTGGATCAGCGCCCCGCCCCGGCCAAACAGCCCCGCACTGTGCGCTCTGCCGGAGAAGCGCTGCTCACCGGCGAGTTCGTGCCGCCCTTCACCGATTTCGACGTGAACGGCCACGTGAACAACACGAAGTACATGGACTGGTGCTGGAACGCCCTGGGCATGGAGGCGCTGCGGGGCCGGGAGATCGCGGCCTTCGACGTGAACTACGACAGCGAGATCCTGCCCGGCGAGGCCATCAGCACCGAGCTGTGCCGCGCAAACGAGAACGCCTTCACCTTCTGCGGCGGCGCGGGGGAGAAGAAGTGCTTCGGCGTGAGCGTGGAATTGAGGAGCGCGGAATAATCAAAGAAAAAAACGCTTTGGCGGCTGATCCGTCAAAGCGATTTTTGATGTCACAGGCTGATCTTCCCCATCACCACCGGGTGGGCCGCGCCGGTGACGGAGGGCACGTTGTTGCACACCCCCCGCAGGCACTCGCTGGCCAGAATGGCGAAGGCCACCGCCTCCTTGGCGTCGCTGGAGAAGCCCAGATCCTCGTTGGTCAGCACGGGAATGGACAGCGCCCGGCGGATGTCCTCCATGAGGACGGGATTCCGCGCGCCGCCCCCGCCGATCACCAGCCGCTCCGGCTTCACCCGGCAGGTCTCCTCCACTGCCACGCGGACGCACTCGGCGGTGAACCGGGTGGCCGTGGCCAGCGTGTCTACGCCGGAAAGGCAAAGGGCTTCGGCCCGGGCCGTCAGCGCGTCCACGTAGGCCTGGCCGTAGGCCTCCCGGCCGGTGGTCTTGGGCGGCGCCTGGCGCAGATACGGGTCCTCCATCAGGAAGGCCAGCAGCGCCTCGTCGCAGCGGCCGGCGGCGGCCATCGCCCCGTTCTCGTCGCAGCGCAGCCGCCCGTTCGTGAGCCGCGCCGCCAGCTGATCCATCACCATGTTGCCCGGCCCGGTGTCGAAGGCGAACACGTCCCCCGGCCCGCCGCCCCTGGGCAGCACGGTCAGATTGCCGATGCCGCCGATGTTTTGAAGCCCCACGGTGACGTTCTCCTGCCGGTAGAGCAGGTATTCGGCGTAGGGCACCAGGGGCGCGCCCTGTCCGCCCGCCGCCAGATCCCGCACCCGGAAATCGCTCACCACCGGGCAGGACAACCCCTCCGCGATCACCGACGGCTCCCCCAGCTGCAGGGTGCCCCGCACGGTTCGCCCGGCGAAGGCCTCGCCCTGAGGCGCGTGATACAGGGTCTGCCCGTGACTGCCCACCAGGTCAACGGATTCCGGCGGCACGCCCGCCGCGTCGCACACCGCCCGGCAGGCCTCCAGCGACAGTTCCCCCAGCAGAAAGCTGAACAGGCACATCTCCCGGCTGCCGCCCGCGTCTCCGGACGCCAGGCGCAGGATGGCCGAGCGCGTCTCATCGTCGTAGGGGATGGACACGAAGCCCAATGTGTGGGCGCGAAGCCCCTCGCCTGAGCCGGATATGTCCACCAGCGCGGCGTCCAGCCCGTCGGCGGAGGTGCCGCTCATCAGGCCGATGACCCGCAGCGCGTCCTTTTGAAGCAGGGATTGAAGCGGCTTCATGCGTCCGCCCCGCCGGAGAGATTCTCCAGAAACGCCTCGTCCATGCGCTGGCCGTAGGCCCCGTATTCGCCCGCCAGCAGCCGCCGCAGGGCCCAGGGGAACTCCCGCCAGCTGGCCTCCTCACCCTTCACCAGGATGGGGTAGAAGAACACCTCGTTCTTCCGGGCGGCCTCCCGGTCGCCGGGGGCGTCGCCCACCATCAGGATGTGGTCTGCGGGATAGCCCTTTTCTTTCAGCGCCGCCAGGCAGGCGGCCTTGCTGCCCGCGTCCTGGCAGAGCACGATGTCCACCAGGTCCATCAGGCCGAACTTCTCCCATTCCTCCTCCACGGCGTCCCGGTTGGCACTGGACACCACGGCGATGTCGGCGTGGGGCCGGGCGGCCTCGAAGGCCTCCTTCACCCCGGGGAAGGCCCGCTTCACTGACCAGGGCAGCGCCGCGATGGCCCGGTTCACCGCCTCAGACCAGATGAGTGCCTTTTTGAGGATGGGGGCGGGGTTTTTCTCAATTTCCCTTTTCAGCGCGGGGTTGGAGAGCTCTTTGGCGTTCTCCGCCCAGGCCCGCAGCGCCTCCACGCCGTCGATGGGGGTGTACTGCCGGTCGACTTCATCCAGGCACATGGCCAGCGCCTTGTAGCGGTTGACGCCCCGGGTCATGCTGTACAGGTTGATCTCGTCCCACCGGGCGAGGATGGGCTCCTTCCAGGCCTCCAGGCCCCACTCGGCCACCATGCAGGGGCCGAAGCAGGTCTTGTGCTTCACGTCCATGGTGTCCACGGCGCAGCCGTCCGAGTCCACGCACACCAGGTAGTCCTTTTTCTTTTCAAATGCGGCCAGGGTCGCGGGCATGGTTTTCTTCCTCCTGTCAATTCGCCCGGCGCGGCGGAATCTCCCGCCGGCCGGGCGTCTTCGATATGGCGTTGGGTAAACGGGTTACAGCCGGGCCTCCCAGCGGTCGCACCACACCAGCTCGTCGTGCTGGCCCTTGAAGGGGGACTTGCCGGTGAGCTTCTCCACCAGGGCGTGGATGTACTCCCGGGTGGGGGCGTAGGCGTTGATGAAGGTCTTCATCATGGGCACGTCGATGAGGTGGTTGGTGTAGTTAAGGCTGACGCACACGGTGGGCAGCTCGCTCACATACCACGGCACCTCGGGGGAATGGCCCATGCAGTAGACCACGCGGTTGTTGTTGGTCTGGGCGTAGCCCCGCATAAGCAGCAAGGCCAGGCACAGGTCATAGTCTTTGTGAACCTGATCCATGGATCTCTTGCCCATCAGGCGGAAGCGGTTCATGGGGTTGGGGCCCGCCATTTCCAGCTCGTAGAAGTCGGCGGGGGCGTCCACCTGGAAGCCTGCCTTCTCCAGCTCCTCGATCATGATCTTCTTGGCGGGATCCACGCCGTCCAGCATGCTGGCGGGGGCGCTCTCGATGAAGTACAGCAGCACCCGCTTCTGCTTGGCCGGGTCGATGGGCAGCGCCTTCTGGGTGTCCTTCACCAGGGTGATGGCCTCGTCGGCGGCCCGGGCGGCGGCCTCGTGATGCGCCGCGCAGCCCACCACGCTCAGGCCCTCCTTCTTGGGCAGCACCAGCTTGTTGAGGCCCAGGTGCGCCTTCAGGCCCAGGATGCGGTGCAGCGCGTCGCTGAAGCGCTCCTCGGAGATGGTGCCGTCCGCCAGGCCTTCCTTCATGTAGCGGATGTCGTCCTCCGGCACGCCGAAGAACAGCACCATGTCGCAGCCCGCGGCGATGACGCCGGGAACCGCTTTGCTGCGGGGGGCGGACACGGTGAGGCCGGCCATGTGGGAGGCGTCGGTGACGATGAGGCCGTTGAAGCCCAGCTGGCCCCGCAGCAGATCCTGCAAGAGCTCCGGCGCCAGGGTGGCGGGCTTGATGTCCTCGTCCTTGATGCCGGGGCGCAGCTTGCGGCTGTAGGCGGGCTGGCAGATGTGGCCGATCATGATGCTGTCCAGGCCCGCGTCGATGAGCTCCTTGTACACGCGGCCGAAGGTGTTGTCCCACTCCTCGGTGGAGAGGTCGTTGCAGCCCATGACCAGGTGCTGGTCGCGCTCCTCGGAGCCGTCGCCGGGGAAGTGCTTGGCGGCGCAGACCATGCCCGCCCTGTGCATCTCCTCCATGTAGGCCTTGCTGCAGGCGATGACCTTGTCCACGTCGCTGCCGAAGGCGCGAGTGTTCACGATGGTGTTGCGCCAGTTGGAGATGATGTCGCAGATGGGGGCGAAGGTCCAGTTGCAGCCCACGGCGGAGGCTTCCTTCGCGCTCACCCGGGCCATGTCGCGCACGGTCTCCAGCGTCTGGGACGCGCCGCAGGCCGCGCCGGTGGCCACCAGCGTGCCCTCGCGCACGGCGCCGTTGCCGCCGGCCTCGCAGTTGGAGGCGATGAGGGTGGGCACCTTGCTGTCCCGCAGGAAGGTGGTGTTCTGGTTGTAGATCTCCTCCAGGGTGCCGCCTTGCCAGCGCACGCCGCCGATGTGGTACTTGTTGATCAGGTTGTTCATGGTTTCGGGGTCGCGTCGGTTGGTCAGGTTGATGAACAGCTGACCCACCTTTTCGTCCAGCGTCATGCCGGCGATGGTGTCCTCCACCCACTTGATCTCTTCGTCATTCAGGTAAAACGGCTTGGCCTTCAAATCGACCATGGAAAATCGCCTCCTGTAAAACATTGTTTTGTTGAAACGTCGTGTTATCATTATAACACATTCTTTCACGCGCCGCAATCATGGACCGGTATTTTTTGCAGGGCTTGCTGTTTTCCCGTCGAACATACAAATAATCGCCTTTATTCATATTCGGTTCACAATGTTCCTATATAATATAAAATGGAATAATGAATGGAGGAAATTTTTATATGAAGAGAATGTGGTTCATGATGGCCGTGGCGATGCTGCTCGTCCTGCCCGGCTGGGCGCTGGCGTCGGATACGGGCGAAACGGCGGCGCGCGTTGTGGTGCCGGAGGACGCCCGGCTGCTTTACATCGAAGCGGACGACCTCCACCCGGAATACGTCTTTTTCAGCGAAGCCGATGGAGCGGTCTACGAGGTGGAGCTGAACGAAAGCGGCGCGGTGTCCCAGTTGGAGATCAAGCTGGTCGACGGGCGAGGCGCCGCGTCGGCGTCCATTGACGAGCAGGCCGCCCGAGCCGCGGTGTTGTCGATCTACCCCGAGGCGACGGTTGACTTCGTGGTGCTGGACCGGGAGGACGGGCTCCTGGAATACAAGGTCGCTTTCAGCGCGGACACGTGGTATGGCGCGGCGAAGGTGAATCCGGAGACGAGCATGGTGTTCGAGCGGGAGCTGTTCTTCCTCCCCGACGCCTCCGCGCGGGGTGGGGCGGATTCGCTCAGCGCCGACGACGCGAAACAGCTGGCGCTTGGCCGCGTGGCGGGCGGCGAGCTGGTCGATTTTGAAGCGGACACCGAGCGGGGGCGGCTGATCTACGAGGGCACGATCCGCGACGGGCGCTGCGAATATGAATTCGAGATCGATGCCGCGACGGCGCGCTTCCTGGAATGGGACAGAGAGGCGCTGGAGCCCGGCGAAAGCGGCGCAAAGAGCCAGCAGGGCCAGCCCACACAGGCCGCTGAGCTGATCGGCCTTGAAAGGGCGAAGGAAATCGCGCTGAATCAGGCGGGCGGCGGCACGGTGAAGAAAATCGAGCTGGACAGGGAGGATGGCGTTCAGGTCTACGAGGGCGAGGTCATCCTGGGCCAGTACAAGTATGAATTCGAGATCGACGCGAAAACCGGCCGCGTCCTCGATTGGGACAGGGACGAGATCGACGACGACTAATTTCATGATTGCCAACGCCACGGGCGATATGCTATAATCAGGGCGAGGCCCAGCGCCTCACACCCAGCGAGAGAGAAAGGAAGATGCCCGATGTCCAGCTATGTGACCCGCAAGACCCCCGGCGATACCGCCTGGTTTACGCACGATCGCTTCGGCATGTTCATTCACTGGGGGCTGTACGCCATGCCCGCCCGTCACGAATGGGTCAAGAACCGGGAGTGCATTCCCGAAGAACACTACGACAAGTATTTCAAATATTTCAATCCCGACCTGTACGATCCGAAGGAATGGGCCAGGCAGGCCAAGGCCGCCGGCATGAAGTACGTGGTGCTCACCAGCAAGCATCACGAGGGCTTCTGCATGTTCGACTCCAAGTACACCGACTACAAGTGCACCAACACCCCCGCCGGCCGGGATCTGGTGAAGGAATACGTGGACGCCTTCCGGGCGGAGGGGCTGCGCATCGGCTTCTATTATTCGCTGATCGACTGGCACCACCCGGATTTCCCCATCGACATGCTGCATCCCCGCCGCAACGACCCGGATGCCTTCGAGCAGAACCAGGGCCGCGACATCAAAAAGTACGCCGAGTACATGCGCAATCAGGTGACGGAGCTGCTCACCAACTACGGCAAGATCGACGTGCTGTGGTTCGACTTCTCCTACAGCGGCAACAAGCCCCTGCCCGGCAAGGAATGGATGAAGGGCAAGGGCAAGGACGACTGGGAGGCGGACAAGCTCATCGCCCTGGCCCGCTCGCTGCAGCCGGGCATCATCATCGACAACCGCACCGAAGTGGAGCAGGACCTGTGGACCCCCGAGCAGTGGCAGCCCACCGAGTGGGTGCGCCATAAGGAGACCGGCGAGCTGGTCACCTGGGAGGCCTGCCAGACCTTCTCCGGCTCCTGGGGCTACTATCGGGACGAGACCTCCTGGAAATCCCCCGAGATGCTCATCCGCATGCTGGTGAACACCGTGTCCTGCGGCGGCAACCTGCTGATGAACGTGGGGCCCACCGCCCGGGGCTACATCGACTATCGCGCCGAGGAGGCGCTGAAGGTGTACGCCGACTGGATGAAGTACAACAGCCGCTCCATCTACGGCTGCACCCAGGCCGAGCCGGAATTCACCGCCCCCGCTGATTGCCGCCTCACCCAGAGCGTGGACGGCAAGCGCCTGTACATCCACCTGTTCGCCTATCCCTTCGCGCACCTGAAGATGACGGGCCTGGCGGGCAAGATCGACTATGCCCAGTTCCTGCACGACGCCAGCGAGGTGAAGTACACCGAGGGCAAGCTGAATCACTTCGGCGAGGGCCTGCCGGAGGACAGCGACATGGTGGTGTTCGAGCTGCCGCCGGTGAAGCCCCACACCCTGGTGCCGGTCATCGAGGTGTTCCTGAAGTAACCCACGTTTCTCCCAAAGCATATCAAAAAGAACCGGGACAGGACGTTCCGGTTCTTTTGCTTTATTCTATTCCCCCTCCCGGGCGGGCAGGGGCTCCGGCTCGGCCTCCCGGATCAACGGGGCCGCCGGCTGGGCGGTCTCCGGCTCCAGGGTGAAGCAGCTCACCTCGAAGGCGTTGCGCACGATGTATTCGCCGCTCTCCAGCAGCTTCTGATATTCCCGGGACTGCAGCCGCCCGGTGATCCGCAGCCGGTCGCCCACGTGGAAGCGGGAGGCGAACTGGGCGTTGCGGCCCCAGGCGATGCAGGGGATGTAGTCCGACTTGCCGAAGGCCCGGTTCACGGCCAGCATCAGGTCGCAGATCTCCCGGCCGAAGGGCGTGGAGCGGTACACCGGCGGCTTGCACAGCGCGCCGCAGAGCTCCACGCGGTTGAGGGTGTCGTTGTCGCCGCCGGGGGAGAGGTGCTGAACGAACAGCGTGACCATCAGCCTGCCCGCGCCCTCCACCACCTTGTTGTAGGAGCGCACCTGCCCCTGCATGAGCAAAAGCTCCTCGCCCCCGGGCAGACCGTCCGAGAGCAGCTTGCCGGGCAGGGTGACGGGCAGCCGGTCCACCGCGCCGGAGAGGCGCTTGACCAGCAGGGTGGCGGTATAAAAGGGCTCGTTCATGACCTCGTGGCTCAGCTCCGGGCGCCCCTCCAGGCGGCCCGCGGCCATCATGCGGTTGCTGGGATTCTCCATCGTATCACTCCTCGTTTTTCGCAAATGTCCTTTCAACCATATATGTATGGCGCGGGGCGGAGGATTATGACGGGAGGAGTGAAAAAATGGCCTTCAGGGCAACGCATCAGGGGCTGGGGTCTGGCGGCAATCGGGGTACTGAGCCCTTTCCCCCTGTATCCCCCTTCCCCGTTCACACGGGGACGGGGGAATTGGGATTGCAGGGCTGCGCCCTGCACGGCTTTTGAGGCATCGTCATTACGATTCGCGCCATTGGGGTGCAGGGCAAAGCCCTGCTCAGTGAGAGCGAAGCCCACAACAAACTATCCCCCTTCCCCGTTCACATGGGGACGGGGAAACTGGGATTGCAGGGCTGCGCCTTGCACGGCTTTTGAGGCATCGTCATTACGATTCGCGCCATTGGGGTGCAGGGCAAAGCCCTGCTCAGTGTGGGCGAAGCCCACAACAAACTATTCCCCCTTCCCCGCCAGAGCGGGGAAGGGGGATAAAGGGGGAAAGGGCACGCACTGCATTTCTTCGTCAGACTGTTATGATGTTGGCATTGCCCCAGGAGAAATCTGATCGCACAGCTTTCCGTGAAGGGCTTTCTTTTGTTTTCAGATATTGGCTCAGAACACGTTCCTCGGGTCGGGCTGGCGCTTCTTCCTGTCCTCGTCGTCCAGAAATTCCACCTCCATGCGGTCGAAGGCGACGCTCTCCACAAAGCTGTCCGCGTTGAAGGCGGTGCGGCGGAACTGCTCGAACT
>CADARO010000017.1 GCA_902790345.1 uncultured Eubacteriales bacterium
TGTTTGGCCATGGTCTTATGGACGCGGCCGTGGAAGTCCACGGCGATGCGCATGTCGGGGGTGGCCTCGCGGATGGCGGCCACGCGCTCCACGGTGGCGTCCAGCTTATCGTAGGAGTCGATCCATTTGAGCTCGTCTGTGCCGTTCATTTTCACGGCATGGTAGCCTTGGGCGGCGGCTTCTTTGGCGGCCTCGCCGGTATCGCGGGGGTGGTCGCCGCCGATCCAGCGGTAGACTTCGATTTTGTCGCGCACCTTGCCGCCCAGCAGGTCATAGACGGGCGTGTTCAGCGCCTTGCCCTTGATGTCCCACATGGCCTGCTCGATGCCGGAGATGGCGCTGGTGAGGATGGGGCCGCCACGGTAGAACCCGGTGCGGTACATGAGCTGGAAGGCGTCCTCAATGTCGGTGGCGCTATGGCCCATGAGCTGCGCGCCCAGCTCCTTCACGGCGGCGGCCACGCTGTCGGCCCGGCCCTCGCACACCGGCTCGCCCCAGCCGGTGAAGCCGTCGTCGGTGGTCATTTTGAGAAACAGCCAGCGGGGCGCGACCTTGAACAGCTCCAGTTTATCGATTTTCATGGCGGGGTCACATCCTTTCAGAGGAATTCAGTCAGGTATATTATAGCGAATTGAGGGAGTTGGCGCAATGGGGATTCAGGTTAGTGCGGGCTGTTTTTGCCTCTTTGAGGCAAAAAGACGCCCGGAAAGCGCGCCCGCGTTTTTTGGCTGATTGATTTCCCCTATATACAGAGCCCCCGGCGGGGCCGCGTTTGCGTCGCGTTCGCGCCGGGGTTGTTATGCATGTCACTTTTTTTCATCGCAGCGTTGAGCGCGGCGGGGCACCGCTGGGCTCTGCCCAGACCCGCCAAAGGGACTGAGTCCCTTTGGAATCCCCGGCCGCTGCGGCGGGGTTATGATCGAGCGAAGCGAGGGGAAACTGGAATTCCCCATTCCCCATTCCCCATTCCCAATTCCCAATTCCCCATTGCCGCGCCTCTGGCGCGGCTCAAAGCGCCGGCAGCGCCAGCGGGGCGGTGAGCAGGGCGAGGGAGCGGGGCATGTCGGGCATGAGCTCGGGCAGCGCGTGCAGCGCGTCCAGATTGGCGGTGGCCAGGATGGTGGGCATGGCCCGCTGCGCGAAGGCGTAGTCCAGCACGTCCACTGGCGCGCAGGTCATCAGCGGCGACACGGCGGCGCAGTAGGCGTACATGTCGTCCAACGCGCGGCGGGAAATGAGCACGCCCACACCGGCCAACCGGCCGCGCAGCAGCTTCATCCGCTCGATGATCTCGCCGGGCACGTCCCGCGTGGGATCGAACACCTTTTTCAGCGTGGCCATGGACACCGCCTTTTCAGGCGTGGGGCGGGCCTTCGCCCGGGGCTGCCAGGGCGAGTCGGCCTTTTCGGGGGCGAGGCGGATGAGCCAGGCCCGGTCCAGCAGTTTGGCGCCCACGGGCAGGCCGCTGCCGGCGTCCTGCAGGGTGAGCATCACCCGCAGCGCGGGGCTCAGCGGGATGTCCTCCGCGCCGGTGGCCAGGCGGCCGGGGGCGTCGGGATCCAGCTGAGACAGCAGGTCGCCCAGGTAGCGCTCCACCGGCACGCGGTTGGCGTCGTCCAGCATCAGCACGGCGGGCACGGTGTCGTCCGCGGCGCTGAGCACGGCGCGAAGCGCGGGCATGCGCACCACGGGCACGCCGCCCGGCGCGCAGTCCTCCACGGCGCGGCCAAGGCTGGTCCAGCTTTCCTCGGGCTGCGTCTCGGCGAAGCGGCTATGCTCCGGCCCGGCGATGCCCAGGGCGGCGGCCAGCGTGCGAACGCGCTGGCTCTTGCCGCTGCCGCTGGGGCCGGACAGGGCGATCACCCGGCCCAGTGCGAAGCAGGCCAGCAGGTTCACGGCCTCGTCGTTGTCCAGCTCGATGCCGGCCTCGCCGAAGCGCACCCGCAGGGCGGAGATGAGCTCGCCGGCGGAGAGTTCTTCGGTCTCGGGGGCGGGTTGAAGCTCGCGGCCCACGCGGCTCATGGCCAGGATCATGTCCCGGGCGCGGCTTTGGGTCAGCTGCTTGGCGATGCGCTCGTCCAGGCCCTTGCTCACGTCCTGGAAGGCCTTGGAGGCAGCCTGGGCGGCGGCTCTCGCTTCCTCGGCCTCCTGCTCGTACTGGCGCTTGGCCTCCAGAAGGGTCTGGTTCTTCTTTTCCAGCTGCGCCATTTCACTGGCGCGGGCGCGCTTCAATTCGTCGATCAGCTCGGCCCGCTTGTCGGCGCGCATTTTCTTCAATTCGTCGATTTCGCAGAGGATCTTCAGCCGGTCGGCCTCGAAGCGGCTCAGCTGCTGCTCCCGGTCTCGCTGTTCCCGGGCGGCGGCGGGGTCGCCGTGGCCGTCGGCGCCGAGGGCGGCGTCCAGCTCGTCCAGCTTCAGCAGGCCGGATACCAGGCTGGCCCTTGCCTCGGGCAGGCGCCAGGCCTCCCGCATGGCCTGCAGGGCCTTGTCCACCGGGCTCACAACGGGGGTGCCGCTGGCCTCGGGGGGCACGGGGTGCCCCAGCTGATCCAGCCGGGACTGGCGCCACATGTCGTCGATGATGTCCTTGATGCCGGTGCTGCGGCGGGGGTTGAAGCCGGACTGCATCTGCATGGACTGCTTGCGCGGCGACAGCTTGGCGCTGACCACCCGGGGGAACACGAAGGTGGTGTGCTGCAGCCAGGGCTTGTCCTCCGGGGCGGGCTCTTCCTTTTCGGGTTCGGCGGGCTTGGGGGCGGGGCGTTCGGGGGCGGGTCGCTCGGGGGCGGCCTCCCGCTCAGGCGCGGTGTGGGGGCGCTCCACGGGCTTGGGAGCCGGCTCCGGCGCGGGCTCGGCGGGGCGCGGGGGCTCCTCGGCCGCCTTCACGCCGTACTGCGCCAGGTCCATGAGCAGCTTCACGTCGGCCTCATCCAGCGACAGGGGGATGAGCTTTTCCGCCGCCTCGGCCAGGTCTTCGGTAGCCAGGTTTTCGCCGGACAGGCAGGCCATTTCGTCGCTGTCCTCCCAGGCGTAGACGCCCTTGACCGCGCCGTCCCGCACGGCGGCCACGAAATGCGTGCCGGGCCGGGGGAACAGGCCGTCCTGGTCGGGCTCCACGGCCTCGGCCATGAACAGGGGCGGCACCGCCACGATGACGTCGGAATACACGATGAAGGCGTTGCGGTCGCCGTTTTCGCCGGAGTGATTTTTGTTGGGGCGGATTTTATCGTTTTCCCCCATGTGGCGTCTCAGGTCCAGCAGACAGTAGCGGCCCAGCGCGCGCATCCTCGTCTTGAAGTGGCTGATTTCATTTTTATCGGGCACAATGCGAATAAAGCCGTCTTCCTGATAGTCCTGCCGGGCGTTTTCCACCGGCGTGCAGCCGGTCTCGTCTTTTACCAGCAGGGGGCTGACGCGAAAATAGAATTTCTGAGGATTGTCCTCCTGAAGATAGCCCAGAGTCAGTTTGCCGGGCAATATCATCGTCACCAAGCCTCCTTTTCAATAACTTTACGGATTATAAACCGCACCTTCCAATTATAAGCAAGAATCGGGCTTTCGTCAAGAGTTTCACGTCACAAATTCTTAAAAATGTTGGCGTAACTCATGCGAAAGCCCGTTGTATTGTCACATTCCGGCTTTAATCCCAGCTCAGCAGGCCGGCCTGATCCAGGTACTGCTCCTGCAGCTCCATGTACTGATCCACGAACGCGGCCAGGGCGTCCATGTCCTTTTCTTTGGCGCGGCGCGCCTTGGCCATGTGGTCCAGGATGAACTCGAAGGCGTCGTCGTCGTCGTAATAGCCCTGGCCCATGAGGCCCTCGTCGGTGAGGATGCCCGCGTGCGCCATGTAGGCGAAGTCGGCGTCCACGGCCTGGCTCAGCAGCGTCTCCGCCTCGGCGGCCAGGGGCTTGAATTCCGCCCGGTTCAGCTTCGGCAGCATGAAGGCCAGCGCGGCGGCGCGGTCATAGCCCTGCATTTCCATGATATTTCTCCTTTCCCTGCGCAAAAGGCCAAAAAGAAAGGCGCGCCCATCGCTCGTATGAGGCGCGCCCTTACAGGCTGCAGCACATCACTTGGTCTCGGCATCCACCTTAACCACCTGCTGGCCATCGTAGTAACCGCAATTCTTGCAAACGCGGTGGGCCAGCTTCATTTTCTGGCAGCGCGGGCACTTCACGATACCCGGCAGGCTCAGCTTCCAATTCTGAGCGCGGCGGGAATCTCTGCGCGCCTTAGAAGTTTTTCCCTTCGGTACGGCCATGGTTACACCTCCTCATCCTCTGTCAGCAATTTGCTCAATGCCGAAAAGGGATTCTGGCGTTCGCCGCCCTCCTGGCATGTACAGGGTACTTTGTTGCGATTGGCTCCGCAGACCGGGCAGAGACCCTTGCAGTCGTCGCTGCACAGAAAGCGCATCGGCAACTCCAGCAGCAGCGCCTCCCGCGCCACGCCGTCCGTCTCGATCTGATAGCCCTCCAGCGGATACTGGTCGGGATCGTCGGGATCGGGCTCGCGGGCGAACAGCGCGTCGATCTCTGTCTCCAGATGCTTCTTCACGGGCTCGAGACACAGCGCGCACCGCGACTCGACATCCGCCTCCACCGAAGCGGTCAGCCGAACGCCCCCGCCCGTGCCGACCAGCTGGCCGTTCAGGCGGACGTCTGTGAAGCGCACCGGATCGTCCAGCACGATCATGGGCTCGATCTCAGCCGTCGCCTCGAAGGGATACGACTGGCCAGGGTCCCTGACCGCCCGGGAAACATCCATCAGCAAAGCTCTCACCTCTATGTCAACTCTGCTATTATAGATTGTTTTTCCGTGTTTGTCAAATTATATTTTGCGTGAAAAGGCGCTATTTACCGCATTTCATGTGAATTTTACTGGACGGGCATCCCCCGCGCCGGGATTTTTACAGCCCCGGCTATTGAAATGCGGCGCGGGCTATGATAAAATGAATCCGTCCGCGAAAAAAGCAGACACATGACAACTGCACAATAGCACAGGGTGCTCCGCGCCACCGCGCGCGGAGGTAAAAGGGAAACAGGTGCAAATCCTGTACGAACTCGTCACTGTGATGGGCCCCGCCGATTTCAGTCGGCCAGGGGCGGCGCAACGAACGGTCACTGGCGCAAGCTGGGAAGGCCGCGCCGCCCGAATGCCCTAAGCCAGGAAACCTGCCCTGCCTGCTGGTACCGGAAGCAATTCCAGATCACGAGCAACTGATCGTACCGTAGAGACGCGCACATGCTGCGCGTCTATGCTGTCGTTCTCTTGTGCGTCTCGCGCAAGGGTTTTGTTTGTTATCGCCGAATTGTCCCCTCCGGCGCCCTGTGCAAGCCCACACGACGAGGAGGAGGAGACAAAGATGAAGAAACTGCTTGCCCTGCTGGTTGCCCTGATCCTGGCCCTGACCTGCGTGACCGCCCTGGCCGACGAAGAGGAAGACGAAGAGAACTACGACACCGGCGACGCCACCCTGGACCTGGTGCGCAATGAAGACGGGATCGGCGAGAACGAGCTGCTGGTCATTTCCTTCGGCACCAGCTTCAACGACAGCCGCCGCCTGACCATCGGCGGCATCGAGGCCGCCATCGCGGAGGCCCTGCCGGAGTTCAGCGTGCGCCGCGGCTTCACCGCCCAGATCATCATCGACCACGTGGAGCGCCGCGACGGCATCCACATCGACAACGTCACCGAGGCGCTGGACCGCGCGGTGGCCAACGGCGTGAAGAACCTGGTTGTGCAGCCCACCCATCTGATGCACGGCTTCGAGTACGACGAGCTGGTGGAGACCCTGGGCGGCTATGCCGACGCCTTCGAGCAGGTCGTGGTGGCCGAGCCCCTGCTGACCAGCGAGGACGACTTCGCCCGCGTGGGCGCCATGATGGTGGAGCTGACCAAGGACTATGACGACGGCGAGACCGCCATCGTGTACATGGGCCACGGCACCGAGCACGAGTACAACAAGGTGTACGCCCAGATGCAGGGCGTGCTGACCCAGATGGGCGCCGAAAACCACTACATCGGCACCGTGGAAGCCGAGCCCTCTCTGGAGGACGTGATGGCCGCCATCGAGGGCAAGGGCTACAAGCGCGTGGTGCTGCGCCCCATGATGGTGGTGGCCGGCGACCATGCCAACAACGACATGGCCGGCGACGAGGAGGATTCCTGGAAGACCGTCCTGACCGAGGCCGGTTATGAAGTGGTGTGCGTGCTGGAAGGTCTGGGCCAGGTGCCCGAGATCCAGCAGATCTACGTGGAGCACGCTCAGGCGGCCGTGGCTCAGCTGGAGAAGTGATTTCCGCGCTCTTGAAGGGGGAGGTACGCTCCCCCTTCGTTCCTTATTATGAGTATTTTCCGCATGGGAGGATTTCACGCATGAACACCCGCATCCTGATCGCGCTGATCTGCGCGCTGCTGATCCTCGCTCCCGCCGCGCTGGCGGAGGCCGCCGGCGGCGTGGCCGACGCCGCCGACATGACCGACGTGATCGACATCGTGCCCGAGGGCATGGAGCCCGTGACGGCCGACATGCTGAACGACGGCGTCTACAGCGTGAATGTGGACGTGTCCTCGTCCATGTTCAAGGCCATCGGCTGCGATCTGACCGTGGAAAACGGCCGGATGACCGCCACCCTCTACATGAAGAGCGAGGCCTACAGCCACATGTTCCCCGGCGCCGCCGAGGAGGCCGCCCGGGCCGCTTCCGAGGATCTGATCCCCCTTACGACACTGCCGGACGGCCGCTTCGCCTTCACCCTGCCCCTGGACGCCCTGGACGCGGGCTATGAGTGCGCGGCCTTCAGCGCCCGCAAGCAGCTCTGGTATCCCCGCACGCTGCTGTTCCGCGCCGATTCCCTGCCCCTTCAGGCCTGGAAGAGCGAGTACCTGGTCACCGCCGAAACGCTCGGCCTGGCGGACGGCGAATACAGCTGCGCCGTCCTCCTGGAGGGCGAGGGCCGCGCCACCCTCAACAGCCCCGCGCTGCTCACCGTGAAGGACGGCGCGTGCGTGGCCGAAATCATGTTCTCCACAAAGAAGATCGACTACGTGATCGTGGGCGGCGAGAAATACGAGCCTGTGAGCGTCGAAGACGGCGCGACCTTCCAGGTGCCCGTGGCGGCCTTCGGGCTGAAGCTGTCCATTCTGGTGGACAGCACGGCCATCAAGCCCGCCGTGGAGGTGCAGTACACCATGACCTTCGACGAAGCCACCATCGCCGCGAAATGAAAGGAAGCCTGCGCGTCATGATGAAGAAATGTTTCCCGCTGCTGCTGGCCGCGATGATCCTCATTCTGTGCGCCGGGGCGCTGGCTGAGGCCTCGCTGCCGGACGGCGACTATTTGCCGGACGACTTCAGCTTTTCCGGCGGCTCGGGCCGCGTGGAGATCACCTGCCCCCGGGTGACGGTCCGATCGGGCGAAGCCACGGCCACCATCGCCTTCAGCAGCCCGAACTACACCCGCGTGGTGCTGGACGGCGTGGAATACGCGGGCGAAAAGACCGACGACGGCACCCTGTTCCAGGTGCCCGCGCCGCTGAACGCCGCCTTTGAGCTCACCGGCACCACCACCGCCATGAGCAAGCCCCACGACGTGGTCTACACGCTGTTCATCCGGCTGGACGCGGCCAGGGGCGAGGGCGAGCTGGCGGGCCTTCCGCATGAATCCAGCATGACGCTGGACTACGCCGAGTGCTTCTCGGTGGACTACTACCAGGGCGGCTACGCGCTGATCGACGTGAAGGACGGCGCGCGCTACCTGACCGTTCCGGAGGGCATGGCCGCGCCGGAGGGGCTGGACCCGGCCATCGTGGTGCTGCAAAAGCCACTGGATCGGGTGTACCTGGCCAACACCGCCGCCATGGCACTGGTCAGCCGCCTGGGCGCGCTGGACAGCGTGCGCTTCTCCGGCACGCAGGCGGAGGGCTGGTACGTGGAGGAGGCTGCCCGGGCCATGAACGAGGGCGCGATCCTCTACGCCGGCAAGTATTCCGAGCCGGACTACGAGCTGCTGCTGCGGGAGGGCTGCGACATCGCGGTGGAGAACACCATGCTGCTGCACACCCCGAAGGTGCAGGAGCTGCTGGAGCTGCTGGACATTCCGGTGTTCATCGACCGCTCCAGCTACGAGCCCCATCCCCTGGGCCGCACCGAGTGGATCAAGCTCTACGGCGCGCTGCTGGACAAACAGGAGGAGGCCGAGGCCTTCTTTGAGACCCAGAAGGCGGCGGTGGAGGCGCTGGCCGAGGCCCCCGCTTCCGGCAAGACCGTGGTGTATTTCTACATCAGCACCGACGGCACGGCCGTGGTGCGCGGGTCGGAGGACTACATCGCCCGCATGATCGAGCTGGGCGGCGGCGCTTACGCCTTCGCCGGCATGGACGACGCGAACCGCAGCCGGGCGTCCGTGTCCCTCACCATGGAGGACTTCTACGCCGCGGCGGTGAACGCGGACTACCTCATCTACAACACCACCATCGACGACACGGTGGCCTCCCTGGCCGACCTCATCGCCCGCAGTGCCCTGCTGGCCGATTTCGTGGCGGTGAGGCAGGGCCGCGTGTTCACCACTGGCGACAACCTGTTCCAGGCCACGGACACCATGACCGGCTTCATCACGGACATTCACGCCATGCTGGAGGGCCGGGAGGACGGCATGACGTTCCTCACCAAGCTGAACTGAGCGGGGAAACGGCAAAAAGAAGAAAGCGGGTGCTGAAAGGCGCGTCCTTCGACGTCGGATATGAAAGGTGGAAGCGGATATGAAGGCGCTTCGGGAGGGCTTCACCACGGGCAGCTGCGCCGCGGCGGCCGCGCTGGCCTGCTGCCTCTGGCAGAGGGACGGCGTCTGCCCCGAGCGGGTGGAAATCGTCGTGCCCGCGGGCAAAACCTACGCGCCGGAGATCGTGCCCCACGAGGGCGGCCGCTGCGGCGTCCTCAAGGACAGCGGCGACGATCCGGACATCACCAACGGCATGGAGATCATCGCCTCGGTGTCGCTGGAGGAGGGAGACGGCCCCGTTTCCTTCCGGGCCGGCGAGGGCGTGGGCGTCGTCACCCAGCCCGGGCTGAAAATTCCGCCGGGGGAGGCGGCCATCAACCCGGTACCCCGGCAGATGATCGAGGCGGCGGTGCGCTCCGTGTTCGGCGGCCGGGCGGCCCGCGTCACCATCGCCATTCCCGGCGGCGCGGAGGTGGCCCGGAAGACCTTCAATCCCCGGCTGGGCATCGAAGGCGGGCTGTCCGTGCTGGGCACCAGCGGGGTGGTGCGCCCCATGAGCGAGGAGGCGCTGCGGGATTCCCTGGTGGAGGAATTGAAGATGCGGGTGGCTCAGGGCCACGACGACCTGATCTACACCTTCGGCAATCAGGGCGAGGAGGCCATGGGGGCGCTGTTCCCCGGCCGGCCCATCGTGCAGGTGAGCAACGAGATCGGCTTCATGCTGGACGCGGCGCTGGAGCTGGGCGTGAAGCATATCCTGCTGGGCGGGCATCCGGGCAAGCTGGCCAAGGTGAGCGCCGGCGTGATGCAGACCCACAGCCGCATGGCGGACGGCCGGCGGGAGGCCATCGTCACCCAGCTGGCGCTGATGGCCGCGCCGCTTTCGCTGATCGAGGCGGTATACGCCGGCAACACCACCGACGCGGCCATAGCCCTCATCCACGAGGCCGGCTTCGACGACGTCTGGAACCGGCTGGCCGAGGCGGCGCGGCGCTATTGCAGCCTGCGGGTGCGGGGAGAAATGACAATAGACATCGCCTTCGTGGACGGCAAGGGCCGCCTGCTGGGGCGCTGCGACGAGGTGAAAGCATGACCCACGGCGGCAATGTGTGGCAGGGCGAATCGCCCGAGGCCTGGCTGGATTTCTCGGCCAACCTCCGGCCGGAGGGTCCGCCGGACTGGGTCAAAAAGGCCATGACCGCTGGGCTTCGGGAGGCCCGCTACTATCCGGACCCGGCCATGCGCCGGGAGCGGGCGGCGCTGGGGGCATTCCTGGGGCTGGAGGCGGAAGCCGTGCTGCCCACGGCGGGAGGCGTCTCGGCGCTGGATCTGGCCATGGGCGTGGGCGCGTCGGGGGCGCTGCTGGCCGAGCCCTGCTTTTCGGAATACGAGGAGCTGGCGAAGCGGCACGGGCTCCCCGTTCGCCGGGCGTCGCTGCTGAAAGGCCCCCGCCAGGCGGGCGATCCGGCGGAGCTTTTATCGGCTCATCTGTTCGAGGGGTGTCTCGTGTGCCTGTGCAATCCCAGCAACCCCCTGGGCGCGGCGTTCAGCCGGGAGACCGTGGCGGCGCTGCTGGCGCGGGTGGAATCGGCCGGCGGGTGGCTGCTGGCGGACGAGGCGTTCATCGAATACTGCCCGGAAAACAGCGCGCGGGCTCTGGTCGCCCATCATGAGCGCCTCATGGTGGCCGGGTCCATGACGAAAATCCTGGGGGTGCCGGGCGTCCGGCTGGGGTATCTGTGCGCGCGGCCGGATGCGCTCTCCGCCCTGGCCGCGCGGCAGAATCCCTGGGCGGTGGGCTGCGTTGCCTCCGCCGTGGTTCGGGCGCTGCCGGGGCACATCGCGGACATCCGGGCGGACGCGGCGCGAAGCGCCATCCGGCGGGCGGATTTGAAGCGCGCGCTGGAGGGATTGGGCGCGTTCGTGTACGATTCGGAGGCCCCCTTTCTGCTGACGGCCTTCGACCGGCCCGTCGCCCCCCTGGCGGCGGCGCTGAAAGCCCGGGGCATTCTCGTCCGGGAATGTATGGATTTTCATAGGATAGACGACGGCCGGCACCTGCGGCTGGCCGTGAAGGACGAGGCCGCGAACCGGCGGCTGACCGATACGATCGGGGAGGTTTTGACATGCGGGGAAAATCGCTGATGTTTCAGGGAACGGCGTCTTCGGTGGGCAAGTCCACGCTGTGCGCGGCGGTGCTGCGCATCATGAAGCAGGACGGCCTGCGGGCCGCGCCCTTCAAATCGCAGAACATGGCCCTCAACTCCTTCGCCACCAAGGAGGGTCTGGAGATGGGCCGCGCCCAGGTGACTCAGGCCGAGGCGGCGGGGCTGGAGCCCTCCGTGCGCATGAATCCGGTGCTGCTCAAGCCCACCTCCGACCGGCGCAGCCAGATCATCGTGAACGGCAAACCCATCGGCACCATGTCCGCCATGGAATACGACACCTTCAAGCCCCGCCTGCGGGAGATGATCAAGGCCATCTACGACGACCTTGAAAAGGACTTCGACGTGGTGGTGATCGAGGGCGCGGGCAGCCCGGCGGAGATCAACCTGAAAAAGGGCGACATCGTGAACATGTCCATGGCGAAGAGCGCCGACGCGCCCGTCATCCTCATCGGCGACATCAACCCCGGCGGCGTGTTCGCCTCCCTCTACGGCACGGTCAAGCTGCTGGACGAGGAGGAGCAGGCGCGGATCAAGGGCATCATCATCAACAAGTTCCGGGGAGACGTGAAAATTCTGGAGCCGGGGCTGGACATGATCGAAAAGCTGTTGAACATCCCCGTGCTGGGCGTGATCCCCTGGATGGACATCGACATGGAGGACGAGGACAGCGTGACCGAGCGCTTCGAGCGCCGTTCCGGCCGGGGCCAGGTGAATGTGGCCATCGTGCGGCTGCCCCACATCTCGAATTTCACCGACTTCAACCTGCTGGGCGGCGAGCAGGGGGTGGCCGTGTCCTACGCCACCCGGGCCGCCGAGATCCGGGAGGCCGACATCGTCATCCTGCCCGGCACCAAGAACACCATCGAGGATCTGAACTGGCTCAAGCAGCGGGGCCTGGCGGACGAGATCGTGCGCCACGCCCGCCGGGGCGGGCTGGTGATCGGCGTGTGCGGCGGCTATCAGATGCTGGGCCAGGCCCTGCGGGACCCGGCGCACACCGAATCCCGCATCCCCGAAATGGCGGGGCTGGGGCTTCTGGACTTCACCGTCACCTTCCGGCCGGAAAAGACCACCGTTCAGGCCAGCGGCCAGATCGACGCGGCGGAGGGCTGGCTGAAGGAACTCAACGGCCTCATGCTGGACGGCTACGAGATCCACAGCGGCGTGAACGAATTCGGGCCGGAGTGCGTGCCGTTTCTGCGGCTGAACGGGCGGGAGACGCCGGACGGGGTGGCCAACCGGCGGGGCAACGTGCTGGGCAGCTATCTGCACGGCCTCTTCGACACCGGCGCCTTCTGGCGGGCGCTGGTCAACCGCGTGCGGGCGGAAAAGGGCCTGGATCAGAACGACGGGGAGCTGCTCACCATGGCCGAGTTCCGCGACCGGGAGTTCGACCGTCTGGCCGCGCTGGTGCGGCAGAACCTGGACATGGACGCGGTGTATCGCATCATTCGGGGCGAGGACGTGCCCTGCGGGCGGTGGGCCCATGACTGAGCGGGCGGCGCGGCTGCTCATCGCCGGAACGGGCAGCGGCTGCGGCAAGACCACCATGACCTGCGCCATCCTGCAGGCCCTGAAAAACCGGGGTGAGGACGTGGGGGCCTTCAAGTGCGGCCCGGACTACATCGACCCCATGTTCCATTCGGAGATCATCGGCGCGGAGAGCGCCAACATCGACCTGTTCTTCGCGGGCGAGACGCTGGCCAGGGGCCTGTTCCTCAAAAACGCCCGGGATCTCAACCTGATCGAGGGCGTGATGGGCTACTACGACGGCCTGAGCATGACCTCGGAGGAAGCCTCCAGCTGGCACGTGGCGCAGGCGCTGGAGGCGCCGGCGGTGCTGGTGGTGAATGGACGGGGCATGGCGCTCTCCGCCGCGGCGGTGGTGAAGGGCTACATGGCTCTGCGCGCGCCTCACGGCGTGGCGGGCGTGCTGCTGAACCACATCTCCCCCATGACCTATCCCCAGATGAAGGCCGCCATCGAGGCCGAGTGCGGGGTACGAGTGTACGGCTATCTTCCCGCCCTGCCGGAGGCCGCGCTGGAGAGCCGCCATCTGGGCCTGGTGACGGCGCGGGAGGTGGCGGACCTGAAGGGCAGGATGCAGGCTCTGGCCCGGCAGGCGGAAAAGAGCGTCGACCTGGACGGACTGATCGCGCTGATGCGCTCGGCCCCCGCCCTCGCGGCCGACCCACCCCGGGCGGAAAAGCTGGGCGACGTCCGGATCGCCGTGGCCCGGGATCGGGCGTTCTGCTTCTACTATCGCGACAACCTGGCGCTTTTCGAGGAGCTGGGCGCGGAGCTCGTGCCCTTCAGCCCGCTGACGGACGAGGCGCTGCCCCCCTGCGACGGGCTGTACCTGGGCGGCGGCTATCCGGAGCTGTATACGGCTGCCCTCCGCGCCAACGAAGCCATGCGGGCCGACCTCCGCGCGGCGGTGGCAGGCGGCCTGCCCACCGTGGCCGAGTGCGGCGGCTTCATGTATCTCACCGAATCCATCGGCGGCGAGGCCATGGCGGGCGTTTTGCCCGGCGGCTGCGAAAACAAAGGCCGCCTCGTGCGCTTTGGCTACGTCACGCTGCGGGCCGAAAAGGACAGCCTGCTCTTCGAGGCGGGGGACGAGATCAGGGCCCATGAATTTCACTACTGGGACGCGGACGATCCCGGCGACGCGCTGGAGGCGGCGAAGCCCTCGGGCCGAAGCTGGCGCTGCGCCCATGTGAGCGACACGCTGTACGCGGGCTTCCCCCACCTGTATCTGCCCAGCCGGCCGAAGGCGGCCCGGCGCTTCATTCAAAAATGCCTGGAAAGGAAGAATACCCCATGAAACCCATGGACATTGAACGGCGCAGCTTCGAGATCATCGCCCAGGAGCTGGGCGACCGGAAAATCGACCCGGAAAACGACCTGGTGGTGCGCCGGGTGATTCACACCACCGCGGATTTCGACTACTACGACAACCTGGCCTTCTCCGAGCACGCGGTGACGCGGCTCATGGAGGCCATCGCCGGCGGGGCGGACATCGTGACCGACACCACCATGGCCCAGGCGGGCATCAACAAGAAGGCGCTGGCGAAGTTCGGCGGGCAGGTTTACTGCTTCATCGCCGATCCGGACGTGGCCGAGGCGGCCAAGGCCCGGGGCGTGACGCGGTCGCTGGTGTCCATGGAGAAGGCGGCTTCCCTTCAGAAGCCCCTGGTGTTCGCCATCGGCAACGCCCCCACGGCGCTGTTCTCCATCCGGGACCTGGTGCAGGCAGGCCGGCTCCATCCGGCGCTGGTCATCGGCGTGCCGGTGGGGTTTGTGAATGTGGTGGAGGCCAAGGAGGACATCATGAAGCTGGACGTTCCCTACATCGTGGCCCGGGGCCGCAAGGGCGGCAGCAACGTGGCCGCGGCCATCGTGAACGCGGCGCTGTATCAGCTTTCTGAGCGGGAGGAATGACATTATGGTGCATTTTGTGGGCGCCGGCAGCGGCGCGGCAGACCTCATCACCGTGCGCGGAGCCCGGCTGCTGGCCGAGGCGGACGTGATCATCTACGCGGGCTCGCTGGTGAATCCGGCGCTGCTGGACTACGCCAAAGAGGGCGCCGAGATCCACGACAGCGCGAAGCTGACCCTGGAGGAGGTGCTCTCCATCGTCCGGGACGCGGAGGCCCGGGGCAAGACCACCGTGCGCCTGCAGACCGGCGACACCAGCCTGTTCGGCGCGGTGCGCGAGCAGTTCGACGCGCTGGAGGCGCTGGGCATCGACTACGACGTGTGCCCCGGCGTCAGCTCTTTCTGCGGGGCGGCGGCCAGCCTGAAAGCCGAGTACACCCTGCCGGACGTGGCGCAGACGGTGATCATTGCCCGCATGGAGGGCCGCACCCCCGTGCCGGAGAAGGAGAAGATGCGGGATCTGGCCGCCCATCAGGCCACCATGGTGCTGTTCCTCAGCGCGGGCCTTCTGGAAAGCCTGCAGCAGGAGCTCATGGCCGGGGGCTACAGCCCGGACACCCCGGCGGCCATCGTCTACAAGGCCACCTGGCCGGACGAGAAGCTCCTGCGCTGCCGCGTGGACAATCTGGCGGAGACGGCGAAGGAGAACGGCGTCAGCAAGACCGCCCTCATCCTGGTGGGCCGGTTCCTGGGGGAGGAATACCAGCGCTCGAAGCTGTACGACCCCTCCTTCACCACCGGCTTCCGGGAGGCAAAGTCATGAGCCGCGCCGCCATCCTCTCCTTCAGCGCCCGGGGGGCGGACACGGCGGCCCGGGTCGCCGCCGCGCTGGCGGAGGACTACGCCGTGGAGACCCACGCGCCCAGGGGGAATCTGAAAGAGCTCACCGCCTCGCTCTTTCCCCGGGTGGAGGCGCTGGTGTTCGTGGGGGCCTGCGGCATCGCCGTGCGGGCCATCGCGCCCCATCTGGTGAGCAAGACGGTGGACCCGGCGGTGCTGGTGATCGACGAGAAGGGCCAGTTCGTCATCTCGCTGCTCTCCGGCCACATCGGCGGGGCCAACGACCTGGCCCGGCGGGTGGCTCAAGCCCTGGGAGCCACGCCGGTCATCACCACCGCCACCGACGTGAACCGCCGCTTCTCCGCCGACGCCTGGGCCGCCCGGCAGGGCCTGGCCATCGACAGCATGGACGCGGCGAAGCGCTTCTCGGCGGAAATTCTGAAGCGCGACCTGCCCCTGTTCTCCGATTTCCCCGTGGAGGGGAAGCTGCCCTCCGGCATCGTCATGGGCGAGGGCGGCGACTGCGGCCTGGCCGTTTCCTGCCGGGACGTTCATCCCTTCGACGCCACGCTGCTGCTGATCCCGCGCCTTCTGCACGTGGGCGTGGGCTGCAAGAGGGGCACAGCGGCGGAGAGCATCGACGCGGCGGTACGCGCGGCGCTGGAAGGCGCGGGGCTGCGCCTTGAAGCCATGAAGCGCGTGGCCTCCATCGACGTGAAGAAGGATGAAGAAGGCCTGCGCGCCTGGGCGGACGGCAAGGGTCTGCCCCTGACGTTCTTCTCAGCGGACGCGTTGAACGCCGTGCCGGGCGAATTCACCGCCTCGGCGTTTGTGCTGAAGACCGTGGGGGTGGACAACGTGTGCGAGCGGGCGGCCATGGCCTCCGCCGGCGAGGGCGCGCGCCTGATCCTGAAAAAGACCAGCCTGAACGGCGTCACCGTGGCGGCGGCGCTGGAGAAATGGAGTGTGTGCTTTGAATAAGCTGTATGTTGTGGGCATTGGCCCCGGGGACCCGCAGGAAATGACCTTGCGCGCGTCGAATGCCTTGAGAGAGAGCGACGTCATCGCGGGCTACGGCGTTTACGTGGACCTGGTGAAGCCCCTCTATCCGGAAAAGGAATACCTGGTCACCCCCATGCGCCAGGAGGCGGAGCGCTGCCGCCTGGCCATCGAGAGCGCCCGCGCGGGTAAGACCACCGCCATGATCTCCTCCGGCGACGCCGGGGTGTACGGCATGGCGGGCCTGGTGCTGGAGCTGGCGGGGGACGACATCGACGTGGAAATCGTGCCGGGGGTCACGGCGGCGCTGAGCGGCGCGGCCCTGCTGGGCGCTCCCCTGGGGCATGACTTTGCCGTCATCAGCCTGTCCGACCTGCTGACCCCCTGGGAGAAGATCGAAGCGCGGCTGGCGCTGGCGGCTCAGGCCGACCTGTGCCTGTCCATCTACAATCCGGCCAGCCATCGCCGGGCGGACTATCTGAACCGGGCCTGCGGCATCCTGCTTCGGTACATCGAGCCGGAGCGGCCCTGCGGCGTGGTGAGAAACATCGCCCGGGAGGGGCAGGACATGGCGGTCATGACCCTTCGGGAGCTGGCCGACTACCCGGCGGACATGTTCACCACCGTGTTCGTTGGCAATTCCCAGACGAAGGTCATAAACGGCCGGCTGGTGACGCCGAGAGGATACAAAGATGTGTAAGATATGCGTGTTCGCCGGCACCACCGAGGGCCGGCAGCTCATCGAGCGGCTGTCGGGCCGGGGCGCGCGCCTCACCGCCTGTGTGGCCACCGATTACGGCGAGGCGCTGCTGGCGCGGCACGGAGAGGACGTGACCGTGCTCTCCGGCCGGATGGACGAGGCGGAGATGGAATCGCTCTTCCGGGCAGAGCGGTTCGACATGGTGGTGGACGCCACCCACCCCTACGCCGACCGGGCCACGGAGAACATCGCCTCCGCCTGCGAAGCGGCGGGCCTCCCCTGCCTGCGCCTCGCGCGGGACAGCCAGGCGGACGGGTCGGACGGCCTGTTCGTGCCGGACGTGGCGGCCTGCGTGGACTATCTCAGGAACACGGAGGGCAACATCCTGCTCACCACCGGCAGCAAGGAGCTGCCCGCCTTCTGCGCGGACGAGGCGCTGAAAAGCCGCGTTTACGCCCGGGTGCTGCCCATGATGAAATCGCTTCAAATCTGCGAAGACTGCGGCCTCGCGCCGGATCACATCATCGCCATGCAGGGCCCCTTCACCCAGGCCCTGAACCTGGCCATGCTGAACGCCATCGGCGCGAAATACCTGGTCACCAAGGACACCGGCCGCGCCGGCGGTTATGAGGACAAGATCCGCGCGGCACTGGAGGCCGGCGCGCAGGCGGTGATCATCGGCCGCCCCGCCCAGCGGGAGGGCCGATCGCTGGACGAAGTCGAAGCCGAGCTGGCGGCCCGCTTCGCCCTGACCCCCGCCCGCAAGCGGGTGGTTTTGGCCGGCATCGGCATGGGAAACGCCGACACGCGAACGCTGGGCCTGAACGCGGCGCTGCAGGAGGCCGACTGCGTCATCGGCGCCCGGCGCATGCTGGAATCGGTGAACACAGCGGGCAAGCGCGCCTTCACCGCCATCGCGGCCAAGGACATCGCCCGGATCATCCGGGAGGAAAACGCCCGCCGCTTTCTCGTGCTGCTCTCCGGGGACACGGGGTTCTACAGCGGCGCGAAGGGCCTGGTTTCGGAGCTGAACGACATGGACGTGACCATCCTGCCCGGCATCAGCTCGCTGCAATACCTCTGCGCGAAACTGGCCCGGCCCTGGGAGGACGTGCAGCCGGTGAGCCTGCACGGGCGGGACTGCGACCTCGTCCGCGAGGTTCGCGTGAACCCGGCCCTGTTCGCCCTGCTGGGGGGCGAGGACGGGGCGAACAGGGCGCTGCAAAGGCTGGCGGACGCGGGCCTTGGCCATCTCAGCGCCGCCGTGGGCGAGCGGCTGGGGTATCCGGAGGAGCGCGTCACCCGGGGCGCGGTCAGCGAACTGCTGGGTGGGCAATACGACTCCCTCAGCGTGCTGCTGGTGGAAAACCCGGACTGCGGCAACGAAGTCGTGACCCAGGGCCTGCCGGACGAGGCCTTCGACCGGGACGACACCCCCATGACGAAATCCGAGGTGCGCGGCGTGTCCCTGTCCAAGCTGGCGCTGACCCAGGGGGCCGTGGTGTACGACGTGGGCTCCGGCAGCGGCTCGGTCTCCGTTGAGGCGGCGCGGCTGGCCTGGCGGGGCAAAGTCTACGCCATTGAGATGAAGCCCCAGGCCGCCGCCCTCGCCCGGCGCAACGCCGCGAAATTCCATTTGGCGAACCTTGAAGTGATCGAGGGCAAGGCCCCGGAGGCGCTGGAGAACCTGCCCGCCCCCACCCATGCCTTCATCGGCGGCAGTTCGGGCAGCATGAAGCCCATCATCCAGTGCCTGCTGAAAAAGAACCCGCTGGCGCGCATATGCGCCAACGCGGTGACGCTGGAGAGCATGGCGGAGCTGAGCGACATCGCCAGGGACTTCGACCACGCGGACATCGCGGAGGTGTCCGTGGCCCGGCCCCGAACGCTGGGGCGCTACCGCCTGATGACGGCGCAGAACCCGGTCTACATCTTCGCGTTCTGGAACGACGCGCCGAAGGGAGAGGCAAACGATGATTAACAAGCTGCACCTGTACACCGGCGACGGCAAGGGCAAGACCACCGCCGCCATGGGCCTGGCGCTGCGCAGTCTGGGCCACGGCAACAAAGTGCTGGTGGCGCAGTTCATGAAGACCGGCAATTCGGGAGAGTTGACGGCGCTCAAAAAGCTGGGCGCGACGGTGCTGACGGCGGAGCCGGTGAAGGGCTTCACCTTCCGCATGGACGAGGCGCAGAAGGCCCTCACCCGCTCGCAGCAGACCGCCTTCGCCCAGGCCGTGACGGAGGCCATCCGCCAGGCGAGGCCGGACACCATCGTGCTGGACGAGCTGGGCGTCGCCCTGACCACCGGCATGCTGGAGGAGGCGGCCGCCCGGGCGCTGATCGAAGCGGCGCTGGAGAGCGGCGAGACCGCCGCCACCGGCCGAACCGCCCCTGCCTGGCTGGAGGACAGAGCCGACTACCTGAGCCGCGTCCGGGCGGAAAAGCACCCCTACGCCAGCGAGGGTCTGCCCGCCCGCAAGGGCGTGGAATGGTGACGAAACGGAGGGACGATCATGTCTGACGCGATTCTGGCGCTGATGGCGGGATTCTGCCTGGACCTGCTGCTGGGCGACCCGGAGTGGCTGTATCACCCCGTGCGGCTGATCGGCCGGTGGATTTCCTTCGCGGAGAAGAAGCTGCGGGCCCGGGGCGGGAACCTGCGAAGGAGCGCGGTGCTGCTCACGCTGTCCACGGTGCTCCTGACCATGGCCGCGGCGGCGGCGCTGCTCTGGCTGCTGGGCCTTTTCGGCCGCGCGCCCCGCTTTATCGGCATGACGCTGCTGGATTGGATGGGCATCGCCGTGACCAGCATGGCCAAAGAGGCCCGGGGCGTTGAGAAGGCGCTGGGCCAGGGCGTGGAGGCCGGAAGGAAGCAGGTGGCCCGCATCGTGGGCCGCGACACCCAGTCCCTCAATGAGGAGGAAATCGTGAAGGCCACGGTGGAGACCGTGGCGGAGAACACCACCGACGGCGTGATCTCTCCCCTCATCTACGCCGCCCTGGGCGGGCCGGTGCTGCTGTGGGGCTTCAAGGCCGCCTCCACGCTGGACTCCATGGTGGGCTACATGGACGAGAAATACCGCGACATCGGCTGGTTCAGCGCCCGGCTGGACGACGTGCTGAACTTCGTGCCCGCCCGCCTCACGGCGCTTCTCATGTGCGCCGCCGCGTTTCTCACGGGGCAGGATATGTTCAATGCCTGGCGCATCGTGAAGCGGGATCACGCCAACCACAAGAGCCCCAACTGCGCCTGGAGCGAAGCCGCCGCCGCCGGGGCGCTGCACATCCAGCTGGGCGGCACCCACGATTACTTCGGAAAGCCCGTCTACAAGCCCACCATCGGCGACGCCGAGCGGCCGGCCCGCCGGAGCGACATCCGGGCGGCCAACGGCCTGCTTTACGTCACCAGCCTGCTGGCGGTTTTGATCATCGCGCTGCTGGCGCTCATTTTCTGACGAGGAGAAACACATGCTGAACTATGAAATCAACCGCCCCGACGAAGCCGCCATGGCTGAAGCCCGGGCGAGATGGGACGCCGTGGCCAAGCCGCTGCGCTCGCTGGGCCTGCTGGAGGAGCTGATCGAGCGGATCGCCGGCATCCAGCATACCGCCGACGTGAGCCTGGCGCCCCGCTGCGCGCTGGTGTTCTGCGCCGACCATGGCGTGGTGGCCGAGGGCGTGTCCCAGAGCGGTCAGGAGGTCACCCGGCTGGTGGCCGAATCCATCGCCGAAGGCCGGGGCAACGTGAACCTGATGGCCGACGACCTCACGGACGTGTTCTGCGTGGACATGGGCATGGCGCAAAGGGCCGCCCACCCCGCCGTCATCGACCGGCGGATCGGCCCCGGCACCCGGAACCTGGCGAAGGGCCCGGCCATGACGCGGCAGGAGGCCGAGGGGGCCCTGCAGGCGGGCATCGACCTGGCGGGAGCCATGAAGCGCCGGGGCTACCGGCTGATCGCCACCGGCGAGATGGGCATCGGCAACACCACCGCCAGCGCGGCCCTCACATGCGCGCTGCTGGGGCTGGAGCCGGAAGCCGTGGTGGGTCGGGGCGCGGGCCTGTCGGACGAGGGGCTTGCCCGCAAGCGGGAAGCCGTGGGGCGGGCGCTGGCCATCAACCGGCCGAACCCGAACGACCCCCTGGACGCGCTCGGCAAGCTGGGCGGCTTCGAGATCGCGGGCATGGCCGGCGCGTTTCTGGGCGGCATGACCCACGGCATCCCTGTGGTCATCGACGGGGCCATCTCTGCGGCTGCAGCCCTGGCGGCGGCCCGGCTGTGTCCCCGGGCGAAGGGCTACATGCTCCCCTCCCACATGAGCCGGGAGGCCACCGCCGCCCGCGTCATGGCGGAGCTGGGGCTGGAGCCGGTCATCCGCGCGGACATGGCGCTGGGCGAGGGCACCGGCGCGGTGGCGCTCATGCCCCTTCTGGACATGGCGCTGCGCGTCTACGCCGGGCCCCACACCTTCACCTCCCTGGGCATGGCGGCCTATGTGCCCCAGGGAGGCGCAAAATGATCGTTCTGCTCACCGGCGGCAGCGGCTGCGGCAAGTCCACCTACGCGGAGAAGCTCATCGCCGCCATGCCGAAAAGGAATCGCGTGTACATCGCCACCATGCAGGTGTACGACGAGGAATCGGTGAAGCGCGTGGCGCGGCACCGGGCCCAGCGGGCGGACAAGGGCTTCGAGACCATCGAGCGACAGAAGGACATCGGCGGTCTGGCCATCGCCCCAGGCGGCACCGCGCTGCTGGAAGATCTGCCCAACCTGCTGGCCAACGAGATGTTCGACGGCGGCGACTGGACCCGCGTTCTGCCCGGCCTGAAGCGCCTCGCCGCCCTGTGCGACAATCTGGTGATGGTCACCAACGACGTGTTCGCGGACGGCGTCTCCTATCCGCCCTCCACGGACGAATACCTGCGCCGCCTGGCGCAAATCAACGCCGGCGCGGCGGCGCTGGCCGACTACGCGGCCGAGGTGGTCTATTCCATCCCCGTGCCCTTCAAGGGGGAAGCGCCATGCGTGTGATCCGTTCCTTTGTCATCGCCTTCACCACCTACTCCCGCGTTCCCATGCCCCAGGTGGAGTGGTCGGAGGAAAATCGAAAGTACGCCATGTGCTTTTTCCCGCTCATCGGCGCGGTCATCGGGGCGGCGCTGTGGCTGTGGCTGCTGCTGTGCGACCGGCTGGCCCTGGGCCCTCTCCTGCGAGGCGCGGTCGGGGCCGTGATCCCGCTGTTGGTGACCGGCGGCATCCACATGGACGGCTTCATGGACACCTCCGACGCCCTGGCCTCCTGGCAGCCGAAGGAGAAGCGGCTGGAGATCCTGAAGGACAGCCGCGTCGGCGCCTTCGCCGCCATGGGCTGCTGCGCGTATCTTCTGCTGGATGCGGCGCTGCTCTCGGAGGCCGCGCCGGGTCAGGCGCTGCCCCTGGGCCTTGGCTTCGTGCTCTCCCGGGCGCTGAGCGCCTGGGCGCTGGCGGCGTTTAAGGGCGCCCGGCCGGACGGCATGCTGGACAGCTTCGCCCGGGCGGCCCGGCGGCTGGTGACGGCCAGCAGCGGCGCCTGGGCGGCGCTGTGCCTGGCGGGCTGGGCGCTGACCGGCGGAGTCTGGCTGGCGCTGCTGTGCGGGGCGGCGGCGATTCTTTGGACGCTCTACTACCGCCACATGGCCTATAAGCAGTT
>CADARO010000018.1 GCA_902790345.1 uncultured Eubacteriales bacterium
CGGCCAGAACCAGCATCTGAATGCCGCGGTTATGGGCCAGCACGTCGGCGTAGTCCTTGAAGCGGATGCGCTCGGTCTTGCCCAGGCCGTAATACTTCGAGTTGTCCTTGCGCCACAGGCCGATGATGGCCAGCACAGCGAACACCGCCGAGAGGATGGCGATCACCATCTGGGCGTGCTGCCACATGGCGGGGTTATAGAAGCCGGAGAGGCTCTGCACACCGTCCTCGGCCGTCACGATGACGCGCTCCAGAGAGGGATTCTTCGCCAGAAGCGCGGCAATCTGCTCGCCGGCGGTGGCGGAGGTCAGGGTATACTTCGGGATCAGGGTGCCGGAGAGGTACACGGGCCAGAACACGCTGATGAGAAGCACGTTGTAGGTGGCGTCGAACATGGTGAAGATGGGGCGCTGCTTCGGATCGTTGGTCAGGCAGGTCTGAGCGCTCTTGGTCACGACGCACTGGAAGGTGTAGCCGATGATGTAGACCGCGTACATGATGATAAACGTCACGAACCGGCCGGCCCCCATCTCCGGAATGACATGGAACATGAGCCAGGTCATGCCGAACAGAATGAGGTTGCCCAGCAGAATGAACGGTCGGTTTTTGCCGAATTTGGTGTTGGTGTTGTCCACCAGCATGACGATGAACGGGTCCGTCACGCCGTCCCAGATGCGCATGATGGTCACGATGCTGCCGGCCAGCACGGCGGCGACGCCGACGATGCCCACCAGGAAGTACAAGATGGAGCCCACCAGGATCATGTAGGCGTTGGTCGAGGTGTTGTTCAGGGCGTAGAACGCGATCTCACATAGTCTCGCGCGATGCACGCCGGTCTTCGGGTCTTCCAGAGGTTGTCTGGACATCCCCTACAAAGTAATGGATTCCGGAAAGACAGGGCCTGCCTCCCCTTATAATGACATTTTATAACGATTTCACCTTTCTGTAAATTGCAAACATTGCCCATTAGATTGCAATTTGTCCAAACATTTCGCGCCACTTACTGCCGGGTATACCTGCTGAAAACACATTTTTCTCTCAAATCCGCCGGGCAAGAGGTCGTATTTCCCTTGCAAGATAATGTAAATTATATTAAAATGATATATGAAATTCAGAGGAAAGGCGATCACGCGGGTATGAATATTTTCGTTTGCGTCAAGCAGGTGCCTGCCACCAACAAGGTGCAGGTGGACGAGAAGACCGGCGTATTGAAGCGCGGCGGCGTGGCCGGCAAAATGAATCCCTATGATCTCTACGCGCTGGAGACGGCGCTTCGGCTCAAAGAGCGGCATGGCGGCCGGGTCACCGTGGGCACCATGGGGCCGCCTCAGGCTCAGGCCATCATCCGCGAGGCCTACATGATGGGCGCCGACGAGGGCTACGTGTTTTCCGACCGGCGGCTGGGCGGCGCGGACGTGCTGGCCACCGGCTACACCCTGTCCCAGGCCATTCGCGGCGTGGGCGATTTCGATCTGATCCTCTGCGGCAAGCAGACCACCGACGGCGACACGGCCCAGGTTGGGCCGGCCATCGCGGAATACCTGGGCATACCTCACGCGGCCTGGGTATCCAAGCTCACCCTGAGCGGCGACGGCGTGGACGCCGAGCAGCAGCTGCAGGACGTGGTGGAAACGGTGCACATGCCCTTCCCCTGCCTGATCACCGTGGAGCAGGACATCTGCATTCCCCGGCTGCCCAGCCTGAAGCGCGCCCGGGAAATCGGCGACAGGCCGATCCACGTCGTGGGGCTGGACGCCTTCCCGGACACGGACGAATCCCACTACGGCCTCGCCGGCAGCGCCACGCAGGTGGAGCGCATCTTCCCGCCGGAGAACAACGCGGCGCATGAGGTGTGGGACGAGGGCGACAGCGCCGCCCGGCTCGCGGCCCTGCTGCGAGCGCGCAAATTCATTTGAGGAGGCTGCGACCATGGCAAAAATCGCTGTTCTGGAACGCAAATGCACCGGCTGCGGCCTGTGCCAGCGGGGCTGCCCCTTTGGCGCCATCGACATGGCCAACGGCCGGCCGGCCTTCAACGCGGCCTGCCGCGTGTGCGGCCTGTGCGTGAAGGCCTGTCCGAATCAGGCCATCGTGAAGCTGGAAACCCGCACGAGCACCGTGGACAAGAGCCAGTGGCGCGATATCCTGGTGTTTGCCGAGGTGAGCGGCGGGCGGCTGCACCCCGTGGCGCTGGAGCTCATCGGCAAGGCCCGGGAGCTGGCCGCGCCGCTGGGATTCAAGGTGCGCGCCATTCTGGCGGGCAGCGGCGTGGCGGCCGAGGCGATGGAGCTGCGCCATTACGACGTGGATGAAATCGCGGTATACGACGATCCCCAGCTGGCCTATTTCCGGGCGGACGTGTTCGCCGCCTGCGTGGAGGATTACATCCGCGCCGTGAAGCCCAGCGTGGTGCTGGTGGGCGCCACGTCGCTGGGGCGCAGCCTGGCACCTCGGCTGGCCACCCGCTTCCGCACCGGCCTCACGGCGGACTGCACCAAACTGGAAATGCGGGAAAACACCGATCTCGTCCAGATTCGCCCGGCCTTCGGCGGCAACATCATGGCGCAGATCGTGACCGCCAACACCCGCCCCCAGTTCGCCACCGTGCGCTACAAGGTGATGAACGCCCCGGCGCGCAGTGACGAACCAAGCGGCGCAATCGTTCAGCGCGTCCTTCCGAAGGCGGCGCGGGAGAGCCGGGTGTCCTGTGTCGGCGTCACCCCTGTCCCGCCGAAAACCAGCATCTCGGACGCGGAGATCCTGGTGGTGGGCGGCCGGGGCCTTCAAAAGGAAGCCGACCTGGCCATGATTCGCCATCTGGCCGCGCTGCTGGGCGGCGATTGGGCGGTGAGCCGCCCGCTGGTGGAGAAGGGCTGGGCCACAAACGAGCGGCAGATCGGCCTGAGCGGGCGCACCGTTCGGCCCCGGCTCATCATCACCTGCGGCGTCAGCGGCGCGATCCAGTTCGCCACCTGCATGAGGGACAGCGAATTCATCGTGGCCATCAACACGGACCGCGCCGCGCCCATATTCGACGTGGCGCACGTGGCCATCGTGGACGATCTCTACAAGGTTGTGCCGGAACTGATCGAGAAGCTGAAGGAGGCGCGGGCATGACGTCATTCAATCATGTTACGGAAACCGACCTGGAGTTTTTTCGCGCGCTCATGCCGGGCCGCGTGTTTTCGGGCGAGGCCATTTCAACCGACTACGACCACGACGAAATGACCGAATACGGCCACTATATGCCCGAGGCCGTGCTGCAGGCGCTCACGGCGGAGGAAATCAGCCGGGTGCTCGCCTACTGCAATCAGCGCCATATCCCCGTCACGCCCCGGGGCTCGGGCACAGGCCTGTGCGGCGGCTGCGTGGCGATCCATGGCGGCGTGGTGCTGAGCACCGAGAAGATGAAGAAAGTCATCGAGGTGGACACGCGCAACATGACCGCCACGGTGGAACCGGGCGTGCTGCTGATGGAGTTTCCCAAGTACCTGGAGGGTACCGGGCTCTTCTATCCCCCCGACCCCGGCGAAAAGACGGCCACCATGGGCGGCAACGCCATGACCAACGCGGGCGGCATGCGTGCCGTGCGCTACGGCGTGACCCGGGACTACATTCTGGGCATGCAGGTGGCGCTGGCGGACGGCAGCCTCATCGAGCTGGGCGGCAAGACGGTGAAGACCTCCTCCGGCTACAGCCTGATCGACCTGATGATCGGCTCGGAGGGCACCCTGGGCTTTCTCACAGGGCTGACGGTCAAGCTGGTGCCGGAGCCCAGGGCGAACTGTTCGCTGCTGATGCCCTTCGACGATCTGGACGCCTGCATCGGCGCAGTGCCCCGGGTGCTGGCCTGCGGCTGCGACCCCACGGCGGTGGAATTCATGGAGCGGGAGGTCATCGCCTGCGCCGAGGAGTATCTGGGCAAGCAGTTTCCGGACAGCAGCGCGGACGCCTACCTGCTGGTGCGGATGGACGGTTCCAGCTTCGAGGCGCTGCGTCCTTCCATCGACGCGCTGACCGACCTGGCGCTGGACGCCGGGGCGAAGGACGTGCTGCTGGCCGACACCGACGAGCGCAAGGAGAGCATCTGGAACGCCAGAGGCGCGTTTCTGGAGGCCATCAAAGGCTCCACCAGCACCATGGACGAATGCGACGTGGTGGTGCCCAGAGACGCGATTCCGGAATTCATGCGCGGCGTGAAGGCGATCAGCCGGGAGACGGGCGTGCGCATTCTCTCCTTTGGGCACGCAGGCGACGGCAATCTGCACGTCTACGCCTGCCGGGGCGACCTGAGTGAGGCGGCCTGGAAGAAGGCCGTGGCGGACGTGATGGAGCGGCTGTACGCCAAAGCGCGGGCGCTGAACGGCCAGGTCAGCGGCGAACACGGCATCGGCCACGCGAAGAAGGCCTTTCTGCTGGAAAGCCTGGGCGAAGAACAGCTGCGGCTGATGCGCGGCATCAAGGCGGCCTTCGACCCGAACGGCATACTCAATCCGGGCAAGGTCGTCTGACACGCTCGGATACGCAAACCGGAAATCCGCAATACAACGAATGAGAAAGAGGATGAATCCGCATGAAGATTTCAACTTCCCTGGATCATGCCGTTAAGATCGACGGCGCCACATATCGCGAATCGGCCCGAATGATGAAACAGGCCGGCTTCGACGGCGTGGATTTCTCCCTGTGCCACGACCAGGAGTCCCCTGAAAAGCAGCTCGCGCCGGCCTGGATGGAGGACGTTCGGCTGCGGTCGGAGGCGCTGAGGGCCGAAGGGCTGGAAGTCGCCCAGAGCCATCTGCCCTATGTGGGCAGCCACATCGAGCTTCCCGACGGCCGGGGCTACAATGTGTTTGAAGTCTTCGCCCTGCCGGGGCTCAGGCACGCCCTGGAGGCCTGTGGCGAAATCGGCTGCCACCTGGCGGTCATGCACCCCTACTTCAACCTGGACAGCCGGCAGGAAACCCGGGAAGGCAACCTCCGCCTGGTGGAAAAGCTGATGCCCCTGCTGGAGAAATACGACGTGAGGCTGGCGCTCGAAAACATCTGGGGCATCAGCCGCACGGAGGCGGGCATGAATTACCTGGACACGGGCACCACCCGCGGAGAGGATATTCTGTCCCTCATCGATGAAATCAGCAGCGACCGCGTGGGCGCGTGCATCGACACGGGCCACGCCAACATCTTCCGGCTGGACGTGGCCGCCATGGCGCGGATGTACGGCAAAAAGCTGTTCGCACTGCACGTGAACGGCAACGCCGGCCAGGACGAGCACGTCATCCCCTACACCATGTCCGGCTGGTGCGAGCGGCTGGATTACCACGCCTTCTCCGCGGCGCTGAAGGAAATCGGCTTCACGGGCTATTACAATCTGGAAATCTCCAGCGGCAATCTGCCCAGGGGCCTGGCTCAGCCGTTCCTGAACTACGCCGCCGCCGTGGCGCGGGCCCTGGCGGATCTGGCGACGTGAAGCGAGTTCCCGATGATTGTCCGGTAAACCGCGCGTATTACTCAAACAAACGACCACAAGGGAGGCATGTCATTTCATGAAACGGATTCCTTTCAGCTTCGACTGGACGCGCTTCAACGGCCGCGTTCCCTGGTTTGATCCCTCGGTGCGCTTCACGCCCGTCGATCTGCCCGACGATTTCTGCCTGAACAAGCACCGTGATCCGGATACCCCCGGCGGCGCGTCCACGGGCTTCATTCCCGGCGGCATCGCCACCTATCGGAAGGATTTCGTCGCCCCCGCCGACTGGTCCGGCAAGACCGTGCTGCTGGGCTTCGACGGCGCGTACATGAACGCCGAGGTCACTCTGAACAACGACCTGCTTTTCCATCATCCCTACGGCTACACCGCCTTCTTCGTGGATCTCACCGGCAGCCTGCGCGCCGAGGCGGAAAACCGCGTCAGCGTGGTGACGGCCTCGATCCAGCCCAACTCCCGCTGGTACAGCGGCGGCGGCCTCTTCCGAATGGTTGATGTGTACATTGGCGGCCGGGCCTACATCCACCCCTGGAATTTCTTCGTCACCACCCCCTCCGTCTCGGCGGACAGCGCCGTCGTGCGGGTGCAGGGCAGCGTGACCAACACCGGCGCGGCCTGTCAGGGCGGCGTGACACTCGTCGCCCGGGACCCAGACGGCCGGGAAGCTGCCCGCGCCGAATTACAGCTCACCCTGGCCCAGGGCGACACTGCCTTCAGCGCGGAGCTCACCGTCGAGAAGCCCGCCCTGTGGGACGTGGACGTGCCCAACCTGTATGCCATCGAGGCGATTGTCCGCGCCGACGGCCAGGAGACCGACCGCCACGAAACCACCTTCGGCATCCGCTCCATTGAGATCGACTTTGACCACGGCTTCCGGCTCAATGGCAAGCCCATGAAGCTGCGCGGCGGCTGCATACACCACGACAACACCCTGCTGGGCGCCTGCGCCTTTCCCCGGGCCGAGGAGCGAAAGATCGAGATTCTCAAGGCGGCGGGCTATAACGCCATCCGCTGCGCCCACAATCCGCCCTCCGAGGCCATGCTGAATGTGTGCGACCGGCTGGGCATGCTGGTGCTGGACGAATCCTTCGACATGTGGACCATGCCCAAGAACCCGCTGGACTATCACCTGTTCTTCCCCCAGTGGTGGCAGTTTGACACGGAGAGCATGGTAAAGCGGGATCGCAATCATCCCTGCGTGTACGCCTGGTCCATCGGCAACGAGATTCCCGAGGCGTCGGGCAAATCCAACGGCGCGGCGTGGGCCAAAAAGCAAGCGGATTTCGTGCGCTCCCTTGACCCCACCCGCCCCGTGACCAGCGCGCTGCACGGCGGCTTCGACATGCCGCCGGAGCTGGCGGCCAAGGCGCCGGCCTTCTCACGCAAGCCCATTTCCTCCCAGGAGGAGCACAAGCAGACCATGCGGTTCATCGACGGGCGCGACCTGTGGGGCGAGCAGACGAAGGGTTACATCGACGCCCTGGACATCGTCGGCTACAACTACATGTACGGCCGCTACGAAAACGACCGCGTCGCCTTCCCCGGCCGCGTCATCCACGCCACGGAAACCCACTCCTACGACACCTATGACTATTGGAAGGCCGTGGAGCGCAACAGCAACGTCATCGGCGACTTCATCTGGACCGCCTACGACAACCTGGGCGAAGCCGGCGCGGGCCGGGTCATCTGGGATCCGGACGAGCCCATGCGCGGCCTGGTGGGCGATTATCCCTGGCTGAGCTGCTTCCAGGGCGACATGGACCTCTGCGGCGACCGCAGGCCCCAGAGCTATTTCCGCAAGATCCTGTGGGGATTGGACGACGGCGTCCATCTGTTCACCACCGATCCCGATCACACCGGCAGGCCCTATTACGGCCGCGGCTGGCACTGGGCTGAGGTATCGCGCTGCTGGAGCTTCGCCGAAAAGGACGTAGGCCGCCCGGTTCAGTTGGAGGCCTACGCGGACTGCGACGAGGTGGAATTCCTGGTCAACGGCGTGAGCCGGGGCAAGAGCAAGGTCGAAAAGCTCAAGGCGTTTTTGACGACGCTCTATGAGCCCGGCCTGGTGGAGGCGGTGGCCTATAAGGACGGCCGCGAAATCGCCCGCGACGGCATCCACACCGCCAGCAAGGCCCGCAAAATAGCGCTGAACGCTGACCGGCCCCTGTTCCGGGCGGACGGCATGGACCTGTGCTTTGTGGCCGTGGAGCTGCGGGATGAAAACGACCTCCCCGTGGTGAACGCCCCTGTGGAGCTGAACGCCTCGGTCTCCGGCGCAGGTGCGCTGGTGGGATTCATCTCCGGCAATCCCAAGACGGAGGAAGACTTCGGCACGGGCCGCCGCGTCACCTGGAACGGCCGCGCGCTCATCGCGATTCGCGCCGCGCGCGAGGCCGGCGACATCGAGCTGGCCGTCACCGCGCCTGGCCTGCCCGCCGCCATCTGCACGGTGCGCTGCGAGTAACGGGAGGGGATGACGATGTGTCCTCATGACAGCGCGAAGGCCCGCGCGGTGATGCCGCGCCTGGCGGCCGTCCTTGTCCTGATTCTCATGGTTGTCTGTTTTGCGGCTCATGCTGAAGCGGAAGGGAGCGCGGATATGAAAGCATGGCATTTTGGCTTCGGCCGACGGCAGATTCTCTTTCCCGAATCGGACTTGCAGTCGCTGTATATCGCCGGGTACCATAACGGCGTGCATATCAGCGAGTTGCTCGACTGGTGCGAGGCGCGGGCCGTATGGATGGACGACGGAGGCGAAGGCGTTTTGCTCATCGGCGTGGACTGCGTGGCGCTGGATAGCGGCACGGTGTCGACCATCCGCGACGCCCTGAAGGATATCCCGGGCTGCCAGTCGGTCAATGTCTACGCGACTCATACCCATGCCGGCCCCGATACACTCGGCCTGTGGGGCCCGATCCTGCAGGACGGCAAGAACAAAATCTACATGCGGGCGCTGGTCGAAGCGGCTTGCGAAGCGGCCCGCGAAGCCGCGGCGCAGGTTCACCCCGCCCAGCTGCGCTTCGGGCAGGTCAGGACGGAAGCCATGCTCCGGGATTCACGCTATCCCACGGTCTGCGACGATAACCTTTACCAGCTCCGCTTCACGGCGCTGGACGGCGGCGCGGGCCTTCGCCTGCTCTTCTACGGCGCGCACGCGGAATCGCTGCGCGGCGCGAACACCCGCCTGAGCCGCGATTATCCGGGCCTACTCTGCGATCAAGGCGCGGCGGCCACCGGAGACGGCGCGATGTTTTTCCCCGGCGCCATTGGCGGGCTCATCATGACGCGCGAGTTTACCAACACGTCGGTCGCCGCCGTGGAGAATCTGAAGACGACCTCCGCCAGGCTGACCGAATACGCCCTGTCCATCGACGAAGGATCGGAGAGGGAAATCGCGCCGGACATGACGCTGAATTGTCAGCGCTTTGTGGTGCCGTTGGACAATCCGCTGTTCATGACCTACAAGACGATCGGCATTCTGCATAACTGGTCGGAGAAGTATCCCAGCGCGACGGGGCTCGGCGTCAAAACTGCGCTGACGCTCCTGGAGCTCGACGGGTTGACCATCGCTCTGCTGCCGGGCGAACTCTTTCCCGAACTGCTGACCGGCGAGGCCTACGGCGACGCGAATCCTGACGCCGTCAATCCGAGGCCGTTAAAGGACATCGCGGCGGAGTACGGCCTGGGACAGCTGCTCATCATCGGCCTCGCCAACGATGAGCTCGGCTATATCGTTCCGCCCAGCGATTTTCTGCTGAACGAAAAGACGCCCTACCTGGCCCGCACCATGGACAAGCGGGGCGAGGATCACTACGAGGAAACGAATTCCGTGGGCCCCGAATGCGCCTCGCGCCTGGCGGATGCCTTCGCCAAGGCAGCTGAACAGCTGGCTGAAGCACAGCCTTGACCACGTTGCTGATTCCAAAAGCATCGCTCCCGACGGTCATTTCGATGCCGTCGGGAGCGATGTTTCTTTTTCCCTTTCTCGCTTCATATTTCAAGGATCATTCCGTCCCAGGCCGCCTCAAGGCCCCGCGCCCGGGCATAGCGATCAAGCGTCGCGTGCGGGGGCATCCCCTCGTGGGAAATGTGGGTGACAAAAGCCCGGGCGTTCTCCTTGAGCACGCCTTCCGCTCGCATTCGGGCGATCTCCTCCGCCGCCTGATCCACGGACAGATGCCCGCCGCCCCGGGTTCCCGGGCCATAGGTGGCGTCGATGGCCACGGCGTCGAAGGCAAAGCCCCGCGCCTTGAACAGCGACCACGCGCGCTCAGTGAGGCGCATGGTGTCCGTGGCGTAGAAGAACGCGCGGCCCGCCTCCTCCACCACGTACAGCAGCGACCCGTCCAGCGGATCGTGGTTGCTCACCACGGCGGTGACGCGGCGGTTTCCCAACTGAATCGTCTCCCCGTGGCGCAGAGGCCGGACCGAGAGGCGCAGCCGATCCTGCCAGTCTTTTGAGAGGAGATCAGCGCCCGGCTCCTCCAGCGACAGCGCGTCCGACATGTGCCGCAGGGTCTCCGGCGAGGCGCAGATCGTCATGGGCAAGGGATCCACCGTGGCGTAGTCCGGCAGCCGGGTAATCAGATGTCCGGCGTCGAAGTGGTCGGAGTGGGAATGCGTTTGCAGCAGAAAGCGGATTTTGCTCACATCCGCGCCAAAGGTGAAGGCGGAGCTCATCAGGTCCGGGCCGAGGTCGATCAGCAGATCCTCCCCCACCAGCGCGCTGGAGCGCCGCCGGAAATCCCGTCCGCCCGTCTTCCAGGCGCTCGCGCAAACCGGACAGCGGCAGAACACAAGCGGGCACGCCGTCGCCGCGGCGGTGCCCAGAAAAGTGATCTTCATGGGCCGAGCCGTCACGCGACGGTCTTCAGGGATTCCAGCCAGGAATACGCCACCAGCGCCAGCACGCCCAGCATGATGGCGATGACGCACCACTTGAGCGTTATCATAATGCTCCGCCTGTGGCTGAAATTCTTCTCCAGCTTATGCCAGAGAACGCAGAACAGCGAGAACGCGATGACGCCGAAGATCAGAATGGAGGATATATAGATGGCGCCGGTGGCTCGGGCGTTCGGCATGCCCAGCGCCAGCGCCACGTCGGGCATCAGGTCCTTCAGCGTCATCCAGGGAAAAACGCTGCACGCGCCGAAGACCAGTGCGTATAAAAACGAGAACAGCATAGTCTTGGCAGGAACATAGCCATCAACCTCTGCCATTCGCTCAAATTTCTCTCTCTTTGCCATAGATCAATATCCTTTCAAATATCCTGCGGTTCTTCCGCCTGCCATTCCTGCCTCACCAGGCTCAGCTCCTGCAGCACGCCCTGGCGCACATCCTCACTCTCCATGAGCTTGGTCGTGCGGCAAAAGCGCGTGAGCTTTTTCAGGCGCTTGAGGTTACGCTTTTTTTGCTTCTCGAATAGATCCGGCGGAATCCTGCCCAGCTTGCGGCATTTTTTCAGATACCCTTTCTGCCAGTCCTCCGGCGGCCGGCCCGTCGTTCTGATTTCGTCCAGGTCGTTGACCATGTTGAACGTGGATTTGTTCATCCAAAACATGAAATAGAAGCACGAACCAACCATAATCAGCGCCAGGAACACAACAGCCAGCAACAGAATCAAAGCAATACTCATATCACAGGCCTCCGCCTATCCAGCTTGTCTCGCGATGGAAAGAGCCGCACGGCGCGGTGTGCGTTTGCCGAGGCATCGCGGCCACCGTACCGTGCGGCAGTTCGTCAGGTCTTCTTCTCCGAGGATTTATCCAGATCCAGCTCGTGCGCGCGATGGCAGGCCACATAATGGCCGGGCTTCAGCTCGCGCCACTCCGGCACTTCCTTCTTGCAGGCTTCCTGGCAATAGCGGCAGCGCGGATGGAAGGGACAGCCGGACGGCAGATGGGCTGGGTTGGCCACCTCGCCCTCCAGCATGATGCGCTTGGATTTGTTGCGCGGGTCCGCGATGGGCTTGGCTGACAGCAGCGCCTCGGTGTAGGGATGCAGCGGCTTGTCGAACAGATCCGTGGTCTCGGACATTTCCACCATGTGGCCCACGTACATGACGCCCACCCGGTCGGAAATGTGCCGCACGACGCCCAGGTCATGGGAGATGAACACGTAGCTCAGGTTCATCTGGCTCTGCAGATCCATCAGCAGGTTCAGAATCTGCGCCTGAACGGACACGTCCAGGGCGGAAACCGCCTCGTCGCAGACGATAAAGCGGGGCTTGGTCGCCAGCGCGCGGGCGATGCCGATGCGCTGGCGCTGGCCGCCGGAGAAGGCGTGCGGGTAGCGCTCCAGGTGCTTCGGGTTCAGGCCGACCGTCTCCATCAGCTCCTGAACGTAGTTCTGCATGGCCTTGCCCTTCATCAGATTGTGGCAGATCAGCGGCTCGGAAATGATGTTCAGCACCGTCATGCGCGGATTCAGGGATGCGTAGGGATCCTGGAAGACCATCTGCATGTCGCGCCGGGTGTCGCGCATCTTTTCATTGCCGATCTTGGACAGATCGACGACTTCGCCGTCCCGCCGCTTGAACAGCACCTCGCCGGCGGTGGGCTGAATCGCCCTCAGGATCGAGCGGCCCAGCGTGGTCTTGCCGCAGCCAGACTCGCCCACCAGCGCCAGCGTCTCGCCCTCCTTGACGTAGAGGTCGATGTTGTCGACGGCGCGGACATAGCCGACTGTTTTCTTGAAAAAGCCGGCCGTGATGGGAAAGTACTTTTTCAGCCCACGCACTTCAAGGATGTTTTGGCTGTCGCGCAACTCACTCATGCCTGTGCCTCCTTTCCTTTCCCGACGTGGTAGCATCTCACGTAATGCCCGGGCTCAACCTCCACCATGGGCGGCACGCCCTTGTCGCAAAGGCCCTTTTCGGCCTCGTCACAGCGCGAGCAGAAGCCGCACTCCACCGGCAGGTTGATGGGATAAGGCACGGTGCCGCGGATGGACTCAAACCGCCCCTTGTGGATCTTGTCCTCTGTGGGTATGGATTTGAGCAGCGCGCGGGTGTAGGGATGCATCGGATGATAGAACAGCGTGTCCACATCGCAGTACTCCACCACCTTGCCCAGGTACATGACCACCACGTCGTCGCTCATCTCGGCGATGACGCCCAGGTCGTGGGTGATGAAGATGACGGAGGTGTCGTTCTCGCGCTTCAGGTTGTTGATCAGATCCAGCACCTGCGCCTGAACGGTCACGTCCAGCGCGGTGGTAGGCTCGTCCGCGATCAGGATGGACGGCTTGCAGGACAGCGCCATGGCGATCATGGCGCGCTGGCGCATGCCGCCGGACAGCTGATGCGGATACTCGTCGATGCGCTGCTCCGGGTTGGAAATGTCCACCGAGCGCAGCGCCTCGATGGCGATGGCGCGCGCCTTGACAGGATCGGGCTCGATGTGCAGCTGAATGGCCTCGATGATCTGATTGCCGATGGTGTGCAGCGGCGAAAACGCCTTCATGGGCTCCTGGAAGATCATAGAGATATTGCCGCCGCGAATCGAGCGGATCTCCGGGCCAGTGGGGTTCAGCTTGGCGATGTTGATGGGCGTGTCCAGCTTCTTGTGATCCTTCTCGTACAGCAGGATATCGCCGTCGATCAGGCCGTATTTCGGCAGGATCTTGAATATGGCGTTGGACGTGACGGATTTGCCGCATCCGGATTCGCCCACGATGCCCAGCGTTCTGCCCTTGCGGATGGTGAAGGAGACGCCGTCCACGGCCTTCAGAAGTCCTTCGTCCAGCTTGAAATGCACTTTGACATCTTTCAGTTCAAGGATGACATCATCTTTTTTCTGCTCTTCCAAAGAACTCCCCTCCTTTACTTGTACGGGTCGGCCGCGTCGCGCAGGCCGTCACCCGCGAAATTGAACATCAGCACGGAAATGACGATGAAGAGAGCCGGGAACATGAGCCAGGGCTTGGCGGCCACGGTCTCAACCGTCTGGCAGTCCTGCAGCAGCGTGCCCCAGGAAATGGTGGGCGCCTGCAGGCCCAGGCCGAGGAACGACAGCGCGGTCTCGCCCAGGATCGTGGCGGGGATCGAGCCGGTGATCGACACGATGATGTAGCTCAGGAAGGACGGCAGCATGTGCTTGGCGATGATGCGTCCATGGCCCGCGCCGGAAAGCCGGGCGGCCGTGACGAAGTCCTCCTCGCGCAGCGACAGGATCTTGCCGCGCACCACGCGGGCCAGGCCGGTCCAGCCGATCAGCGACATGATGATGGACATCAGCAGGTACTGCCTGAGCTGGGAGATCTCCTTGGGCATGGCCGCGGCCAGGGCCATCCACAGCGGGATGGACGGCATGGACATGATCAGGTCGATGGCGCGCTGAACCACGGTGTCGAATATGCCGCCCAGGTAACCGGAGAGGCCGCCCAGCGTCAATCCGATCAGGAACGTGAAGAAGATCGAGACCAGGCAGAAGGAGAGCGAAATGCGCCCGCCATACAGGATGCGGGTGAACAAATCGCGGCCCAGGCTGTCAGTGCCCATCAGGAAATAGGCGCCGCCCGATTCCTTCGCGCCGAAGAAATGGATATCCGTTTCCCAGAGGCCCCAAAACTTGTACTTGGAGCCGTGCACGAAGAAGCCCAGAGGCACAATCTCGTCTTCGCTGTCCACAAAGGTCTTGCGGAAGGTCTCCGGATCGCGGCCGATCTCCTTGGCATAGACGAAGGGGCCGTGGAAGGTGCCCTCATGATCCCAGAGATGGATCGGGGTGGGCGGGCACTCCACGTATTTCTTGTAGCGCTCCAGCGGGAGCGACGGGGAAAAGAACTCGCAGCACATCGTGAGCAGGTACATGATGCAGATGATGGGCAGCGCGATGGAAGCCATTCTGTGCTTCTTGAACTTCCACCACATCAGCTTCCATTGGCTCGCTACTTCGTATGTGCCGGCTTTTTGCTTTTTCTTCAGACTCATTCGGCGACGCCTCCAAATCTGATACGCGGGTCGACAATAGCGAGCAGGATATCCGAAATCAGGGTGCCGACGACGGTGAGGCAGCTGACGATGAGCAGGAAGGAACCGGCCAGGTACATGTCCTGCGTGATCATCGCGCGCTTGACGATGGGGCCCATCGTGGGCATGGACAGGATGATGGACACGATCATTTCACCGGAAATCAGGCCGGGCAGCGTCCAGCCGATGGTGGAAATCATCGGGTTGACCGCCATGCGGATCGGATACTTCCACAGCAGCTTCTTTTCCTTCAGGCCCTTGGCGCGGGCGGTGATGACGTACTGCTTCTGCAGCTCGTCCAGCAGCATGGCGCGCATCTGACGGATCATGCCGGCCGTCTGCGACAGGCCGATGATGAACACCACCAGCGCCAGGCGCGGCAGCATGTCCACGAACTTGGCCCAGCTCCATGCCGCGTTCAGGAATTCCGCTGAGTGAAGTCCTGTCAGCGAGACGCCCGTCAGCGTAAAGATGAAGTAGACGGAAATCAGAGCCAGCAAAAATCCCGGCACGGCCAGTCCGATAAAGCCGATGAACTGGAACACATAGTCAAACACGGAATACTGGTGCGTGGCGGAATAGATGCCGATGGGGATGGCGATGCCCCAGGTGACCACCAGAGACAGGAGCGAGATGCCGATGGTGGCGGGCAGGCGCTCAGACAGCAGCTGAGACACCGGCACCGACCATTGGAATGACCGCCCGAAATCGCCCTTGGTGATGATGTTGCGGATCCAGTAGAAGTACTGCATGTACACGGGCTTGTCCAGGCCGTACTGCTTGGTCAGCAGCACGATGTTTGACTGGTTGACCTCCAGGCCCGACGCCTCCTGCTGGATGATGTAGGTGGTCAGATAGTCTCCCGGCGGGAGCTGTATGATGACGAAAATCACGATGCTGATGGCGATCAGCAGCGGGATCAGCTGAAGGCAGCGCTTGAGGATGTAATTCCCTAGCATATCGCCTCATCCCTTCCTTCCTGTTTTTCTCCTGTTCGATGGAAAAGAGCGGCGGCGCGACCGCAGGGGTGGCGCCGCCGCTGGAGCGAACCGATCTGTCCGCGGGACAAAGCCCGCTTCAAATCAGATTAGTCCTTGTAGAAGAACTGCTCGATGGAGAAGTTCCAGGAAATGCCGATGCCGCCGGTGGGCACGTTGCCGATCTTGGAGTTGATGACGACGCACTGGTCAACGTTGATCAGCGGCTCGATGAGGTACAGGTTCTCACCCATCCAGCCGACCAGCTCGGGCAGCACTTCGTTCACGGCGTCCTCAGGAGACACGGTCATCAGAGAGTCGATCTTGGCCAGGAAGTCCTTGACATCGGCCGGGGGCTCTTCACCCTGCGCGCCGTCACGGTCGAACCACAGGTTCCACAGCGGGCACCAGCTGCCGCAGAACCAGTCGAGGTAGTGCCACAGCTGCGTGGAGTGCACCCAAGCGACGCGGCAGGGGATCTCGTTGCCTTCCTGCATGGTGGACAGCAGGGTGGACTCGACGGTCTTGATGTCAGCCTTCAGGCCGATTTCCTTCCAGTACTCAACGCACAGCTCAGCCACGGGGATGATGTCGTTGGCCTCGTTGTAGTTGTAGATGGACCAGCTCAGGGGCTTGCCGGAGGGCGTCTCGCGATAGCCGTCGCCATCGGTGTCCTTCATGCCCATCTCGTCGAGCAGCTGGTTGGCCAGGTCGATGTCATAGTCGCAGGGATAGTAGGGGTTGACCTCGCCGAAGCCATGATACACCACGTCGATGATTTCCTCAGCGTCGATGGCATGGGCCAGCGCCTGACGGAAGCGGATGTCGGTGATGACCTCCTGCCAGGCCTCGTCCTTGAAGTTGGCGTTCAGGGAGATGTCGGTGGGGTTGTTGTGCATGGTGGTGACGTAGGCGGTGATGCCGGCCTTCTCGGCGTTCTCCTTGTACATGGAGATGTTGTCGATGGTGGCGGACTCACGGCCGAAGTCGGCCTCGCCGGAGATGTAGGACATCTGGACCATTTCCATGTTCTCAACGAGCTTGGAGGTCAGGTAGTCCACATAGGGCAGCTGCTGGCCTTTGGCGTCAACCTTGTGATAGTAGGGGTTGCGCTCCCAGGTGGTCAGGCCACCGGCGGAGGAAACCATGTGCCAGGCGTACAGCACCGGGAAGTCCTCGGTCTGGCCGGCATCCGCGAAGTACACGCTGGTCAGCGCGTCGTTGGGGTCGGTGAGCTCCCAGTTGGTCATGTCGACCTGGTTGAACACGTTGACCCAGACGTTTTCGTCCCTGGCGTTCTCATAGCCCATGACGGTGGCATAGGGCTGGATGAACTCGTAGTAGGCATCCTCGGAGCCATGGATCTCTTCGGCATAGGCCTTGTGGAACTTCTTCAGGAAGTGGGCGGGTTTCAGGAATTCCGTGTAGCCCTTCCAGCCGGCGATGGACAGATGCACCGCGAAGCCGCCGTAGGGCTCCTTGAACTTGAGCTTGAAGGACCAGTCGTCAATCCGCTCATAGGTGAAGGGCTCGCCAGCCTGGACGCCGCCGTCGCGCATGTAAGCGGCGACAACGGGGTTCAGCTCCTTGTTGAAGATGAAGTCGTTGATGCCGAACTCGAAGTCCTCAATGGTGACCGGCACGCCGTCGGACCACTTCAGGCCCTTGCGCAGGGTGAAAGTGAACTCGGTGTTGTCCTCGTTCGCCTCGAAGCCGGCAACGATGTTGGGGGTGATGGTGTCGCTGCTGGCGGACTCCATGGTCAGCAGGGCTTCGTTGTTGCCGACGAACACGTCAGCGTCCCAGTTGACGATGGAGGTGATGAAACGCATGGTGCCGCCGTAGTTGCCGCACTCATAATCGAGGTACTCGGGGAGGATCTCATCGGGCAGCTTCGTCTCTTCGGGCAGGCGCTCTTCCAGGGGAGGCAGCTTGCCTTCTTCGACCAGCTTTGCCAGCATGGGCGCTTCGGTCAGGGTCGCGCCTTCCGCGAAGGCAGGCACCATGACCATGGGCAGGACCAGTGCCAATGCGATGATCAGGGAAACGAGTTTCTTCATGGTTCTTCTCCTTTCTTCGGGGGAATCCCCCACAAAATCCGCATCGCGCGGATTGTTTTCCAAACCACAATGAAATGATAACACAGATATCGAACCTTGTCAATATCAAGTTGTTTATTTCAAGAATTAGTAAACTTTTTGCAAAAAAGCAACGCGCTGATAGACCGACGCATGGCCGGATCAGCGCGCCGCTGTGGGTCAGATCGCATTCACCGCGTAGAAAGCGACGCAGGTCTCGCCTGTCAGGCCGTATTCCTGCACATCGCACTGGGTGAGCTTGCCGCCGAACAGGCCGCCGGCGCCGCCCTCGCCCTCGCTTTCATTGGAGCCGCCCATCTCGCCGAAGGCCGTGTTCTCGCTCATCAGCTGCATGAAGCGCATGGGCAGGCCGCTGTAATAGCCGCGGGCGCGGAGCCGGTTCGCCAGGGTGGACGAAACCTCCACGACCACGGTGTTCTCGCCGGGCTTCACCAGGTCGGTGATGTCCACTTCGGGATTGTCGAAGTCGATCCCCTTGGCCTTTTCTCCATTTATATACACCGCCGCGGTGCAGCCGCCGGTGCAGCCCAGCCGGAGCACAGCCCCGTTTGCCTCGCGGGAGAATGCTTCAGGCAGTGTAAATACAGTGGAATAATAGCCCACGCCGGACACATCCTCGCCCACCGCCGGAATGTCCTTCCAGGGCTTCAGCTCCACTTTGCCGGCGTCCAGCATGGTCTTCTTCGTCTCAAAAAAGACTTCGGTCGTTTCGTAGCCAAGGCCCCGATCTTCATGGATCTCACGGCGCTCGCCTTCGTTCCAGTCCTCCACCTTGAGATGCCATTTCTTCAGCGGAATGGCGGCCGGAACATCAATACAGACATTGGTCTCTTTACCACATGGGAAGCTGGCTTTGTACTCGCCGGAGCGGAACGCCCCCAGGACGGTCCTGCCGTCCTTTACCGTCGCGAAGCAGGCGTCGGTGGAGACCACATGGTTTTCGGACTTGCGGGCGGTGTCGATCAGCAGCATGGTGGCCTCTCCGGGCTGCAATGTGATCTCCAGCACCGTGCGGCCGCCCTCATAGGACAGCTTGCCCAGCTGGCAGATGTCGCCGGTCCAGCAGTCGATCTGATAGGGCGTGCCCTCGCCGAGAACGGCCACCTTGAAGGTCTTTGCCTCGGTCTCGGTGTACTGCTTGTTGTAGAGATAGACCAGCTTCCTCGCTCCGTCCTCGCGGACAAAGGGCAGGATGTTCATGTTGTCCTTGGGCAGAGCGGTCCGGGGATACACGCCCAGCTCCTCCAGCGCGCTCAGGGCGTTCTCGGTTCCCTCGATCTCCCGAACGGTGGGCAGCGCCTTGAGCTCCGCGATCACGGCGCGCAGTTCCTCGTCCTTGCCGTCGTTGAAGGGCGTCTTGCAGGCGGCCTTTTCGTGGGTCTTCACGCAGGCCGGGCCGCTCATGGGGTTGGCCAGGGTGAGCTGCTCGGAAACGCCGTTCACCAGCAGCACCCTGAGCCCCTTCTTCGCCCAGCCAAGGATTCGCCGGGCCTCGGGCAGCGGCAGCGATTCCTGATAGATGATCAGGGCCTGATAGCCGGGACCGTCGAAGGCGATCTCGCCGTTTTCAAATTCCACGTCGTTCAGCAGCTGCGGCGCGAAGTAATCGTAGGTATAGCCGGCGTTCTGCAGGGCTGTGTCCTGCCAGTACAGGCCCTTGTTGGCGCGCATCAGCTTGTGTTCGTAGAAATCCTTCTCATCGTCGCCGCCAAACAACTGGTTGTTGAAGGCGTAGTCCAGGCGCAGGATGCCCAGGTCCACCCGGGGCTTGCCCTGCCGGAGCAGATACTGATAGCGGGCCATCATCTTATTCCAGTCCCCGTAGTGCTGCCAGGCGGGCTGGCGGATGCCAAAGCGCTCCGAGAAGATGGGCCACATGCCCTCGTGGCCGGGCCACTGGGTGGCCTTTTCGGAGCCGCAGATGCTGGCATAGCCGTGGAGCACGGTGCGGGCCACGCCGGCGGCAAACTGGGTGAAGATGATCTGCTGATAGAAATTCAGCGGCATCTTGTAGTTCATGAGGGTCGCGCCGGTTTCGGAGGAGAAGAGCCGCTTGTAGATGTGCGCCGTGCCCGCCAGGCCGCGATAGGAATCGATCTGCGAGCAGAACTCCAGCGACTCGGTCTCAACGCCGTCCACGTACTTGCCGGGCTGGGAAATCTCAAAGGGCAGGCCATAGGAGATTTCGGCGCGCACCGACATGCCCACGCTGTGCAGCCAGGTCTGAATGGGCTTCAGCACGTTCTCCATGTACATGTCGGTCATGGTCTGATAGAGGTCGTTTTTCAGCTTCACGGTGAAATCCGCGTCCTCGCAGACATAGCGATACTTCACGTTGGCCAGCTCCATCATGCCGCGCTTCTTGAGGATCAGCGGCAGATACGGCGTCAGGTCATAGCCGCGCCGGGCCTTGAACTCATCCATGAAGTGATAGCCCCAGAACTGGCCGCCCTTGGAGAATGTGGACAGCTCCAGAGAATCCATGTACATCTGCACCCGGCCGTTTTTCAGGATATTGTCCCGCAGCTCGGGGGTCAGGATGACCTTGTTCCAGTATTCGATCAGGGCCTCGGTGCCGTACTTGTCGATGTAGTTGATGGTGTAGTTGACCGCGAACGACGGAGACGCGGTCTGGCCGGTGCCGTGCATCCAGAAGGTGAACAGCTCCCAGTCCGACCCTTCCGGCGCGGTCCAGGTGAGATGGCCGTCCTTCACCTGATCGGTGAGCACCAGGCCCTCCTTTTCCAGCACCGGCACGCCCTCGTCTTCCCGAATCCGCTTTGAGGCCACCACGGCGATGAGGATCTGTTCGTGCACGTTGGGCATGCGGATCTCGGCCTTTTTGAGGTCGCTGTCGTAGGTCTCCCCGCCCTTCACCGTTTCCGCCACGTAGTTCAGCTCCTTGGCGGCGGCCTTGTCATCCGGGGCGATGGTGGGCAGGTTGGCGTTAGACCAGTTGGTGCCGCTGGTCATGCTGGCCGCCATGTGGCGCTTCGTGGTTTCGTCGATGATGGTGTGGGTGTCGTGGGTGAATTCCTCGGAGCCCCAGGCGTAGCGCTTGTGATCCGCGCCGAATTCATCCATGGCCAGGAATTCCGCGCCGCCGAAGCCGGCTTCATCCAGCAGGCGAATGTCGTTGCGCAGGGTCGCGTCGGTATGCAGGCCCTCGGCCAGCCACCAGCGCACCTCGTTGCGATACTCTACCGGGGGATTCTGCAATGTCTTCTTCAGGGAATCCATGTACGATCCATCCTTTCTCTATTTGTTGGACGCGGGCGCGTCACAGAGTCACATGTATTTCGTTTTCGCCGGGATTGAGGGGCCGTTCAGCGGCGCCTGAGCCGAAGACAGCCTCCATGCCCTCCGGAATCACCACGTGCGCTTCGATCTCATTTCCCTTCCGATTCCAGCACACGCCGATGGTCCCGCGCGCCGAATCGTAGCGGGCGGACACGCCGGTGAGGCCGCAGCTGAAATCCGGGTCGACGCGCAGGCGCGCAAAGCCCGGGGCTTCGCCGCGAATGCCCGCCAGGGTGCGCATCATCCAATCCGCCACGCAGCCGAAGGCGTAGTGATTGTAGGAGGAGGCGGTGGTCGTACCGTCCGGCAGCACGGCGTTCCAGCTCTCCCACATGGTGGTGGCCCCCTTCTCCACCTCATAGAGCCAGCTGGGGCATTGTGTCTGATAGAGCAGGCGGTAGGCCGTCTCCCGCTGGCCATTGTCGCACAGGGCGTCCATCAGATGGCCCACCGACAGGAAGCCGGTATCCAGCCGGTCGCCGTTCGCCCGAATCAGCTCGGCGAGCCGCGCCGCGGCCTGAGGGCGTTCCGCCTCAGGCAGCATGTCGAAGGCCAAAGCGGTCACGTAGATGCCCTGCAGATCGCTCCTGAGCAGGCCGTCGCCCAGGCAGTACTCCGCCCGATACGCCGCCTTGATCTGCGCCAGCAGCGCGTCGCACCGGGCCGCCTCCTCCAGGTCGCCCAGCACGCGGGCGATCTTCCCCAGCAGCTCCACGCTGCCGGCGTAATAGCAGGTGCCGATAGGGCCCTTGGTTTCCTCCGCCGTGGCGAAGGG
>CADARO010000019.1 GCA_902790345.1 uncultured Eubacteriales bacterium
CGGTTGCCCGTGTCGTTTTGAACGATCAGCACCGGCCGCAGCCCGCCCTGCTCCGAGCCGATCACCGGGTCCAGATCGGCCAGATAGAGTTCTCCCCTCGCAACCATGATTCACCACGCTCCGCATTGGGTTTCCGATTCATGCTATGCGGGGGCGGCGCGGCGGGTTCCCGGTGAGAAAGCGATTGAACGCGGCGCGCTTTTTTGCTATAATGGACTCAGCGATCCTCAGGATGAAAGGATGAGAGACATATGGATATTCGGGAACTGCTCAAGCGGAATCTGACAGAATACGAATCCATTCCCTTCTGGAGCTGGAATGACGAGCTGCAGCCGGAGGAGCTGCGCCGTCAGATCCGGCTGATGAAGCAGGCGGGCATCGGCGGGTTCTTCATGCACGCCCGGGGCGGCCTGACCACCCCCTATCTGGGCGAGGATTGGATGAAGGCCACCGCCGCCTGCATCGACGAGGCCGAAAAGCAGGGCATGGACGCCTGGTGCTATGACGAAAACGGCTGGCCCAGCGGCTTCGCCGGCATGAAGCTGCTGGAGGACGAGGCCAACTGGGAGCACTTCATCACCTGCGAGACGAAGGACGCCTTCGACGAAAGCGCTCTGGCGGTGTACGTGGTGGAGGAGGGGCACATCCGCCGGGTGCGGGGCGAGCAGCCCGGCGCGGCGGCGTATGTCACCGTCTACGAGAAGAAGAACTCCTCCGTGGTGGACATACTAAACCCGGACATCGTGAGAAAATTCATCGACGAGACCCATGAGAAGTACTACGCCCGCTTTGGCGAGGCCTTCGGCAAGCCCATGCTGGGCTTCTTCACCGACGAGCCCCAGTTTTTCCGCTGGGACACCGCCTACACGCCGGTGGCGCTGGCGGCCTACCGCGCCCAGTACGGCGAAGACCTGCTGGATCAGCTGGGCGCCCTGTTCGTGGACTGCGCCGAGAGCGACCGCCTGCGCTTCCGCTACTGGAAGCTGATGAACAGGCTCTACACAGAGAATTTCGCCAAGCAGATCTACGACTGGTGCGACGCGCACAACTGCCAGCTCACCGGCCACACCATCGAGGAGCGAAACCTGTTTGGCCAGATGATGTGCACGGCGGGGGTCATGCCCTTCTATGAGTACGAGCACAAACCGGGCATGGACTGGCTGGGCCGGGCCATCTACACCGAGGCCGCGCCGAGGCAGGTTTCCAGCGTGGCGCAGCAGCTGGGCAAAAAGCACGTGCTCACCGAGACCTTCGCCTGCGCCGGCTGGGACGTGACGCCCATCGAGCTGAAGCGCATCGCCGAATGGCAGTACGTGAACGGCGTGAATCAGATGTGCCAGCACCTGTATCCTTATTCCATCCGGGGCCAGCGCAAGCGGGACTATCCGGCCTTCTACTCCGAGCACAACACCTGGACCAAGCCGGAGGAATTCAAACACTTCAACGACTACTTCACCGCCCTGGGCTACATGCTGGCCGAGAGCCGGGAGGAAGCGCCCGTGGCGGTGATCCACCCGATCCATTCGGCCTACTTCACCTTCAAGCGAAACGATCCCCATTCCTGCGACGGGCTGAACGCCCGCTTCGAGGCGCTCATCGAGGCGCTGGGCCGGGCGAACATCGGCCATCACTACATCGACGAGACGCTGCTGGCGGAGCACGGCCGGGTGGAGGGCCATCGGCTGATCCTGGGCCAGTGCGCCTACAGCGCCGTGGTGCTCCCCGAGATGGACGGCCTGGACGGCGCCACCGCCGCGCTGCTGAAGGAATACATGAAAAACGGCGGCCGGCTGTATCTGCAGGGCAAGGCGCCCCATCTGGTGGACGGCGAGGAAGCCGACCTCAGCTTCCTCAAGGGCAACACCGCCTTCGATGAGCTGGCCAGCCCCCTCTACGCCATCTCCGCCCCGGGCACCGAGGTGCGCTCCACCTTCCGCCACGCGGATTTCGGCGATTTCCTCTACGCCGTGAACCTGTCCGACGAGGCCACCTTCGCCGTGACATACCGCTTCGCTGCCCAGGGCGCGAAGCTGTTCGACCTGGAGACGCGCCAGTTCCGGCCGCTGTGCTTTGAGAGGACGGCGGAGGGCATTTGCGTGCCCTTCACCTTCGCGCCGGGTCAGTCCGTGGTGATCATGCTGGACGACCAGGCGGAGAGCGCCGCGCCCGAGGCGCCCGTGGCGGCCTGGCGAAGCCTGCCCCTTGAGGCGGAGATCGCCGCACGGGACGAAAACACCCTCACCCTGGACACCGCCGCGCTGTCCTTCGACGGCCGGACCTGGACGGAGCCGCTGCCCATCATGGCGGTGAGCGACCGGCTGCTGCGGGGCAAGAAAGACCGGGCCGTGTGGCTGAAATACGCCTTCACCGTTTCGGAGAAGCCCGCCGCCCTGCGGCTGGAGAGCGAAAGGATGGGCGCGCGGCGGGTGCTGCTCAACGGCGAGGCGCTCCGGCTGACGGACAGGGGCTCCTTCGACCCGGCCTTCGTGAGCGCGGACATCCTGCCGCTGATCCGGGTGGGCGAGAACGAGCTTGTGTACGAGATCGACTACCATCAGAGCGAGGAGGTCTACCGGGTGTTCAACGGGGTGTACTACGAGCACTCCGACGGCACCGAGAGCCTCATCAACTGCCTGAGCTACCTCACGGACATCGAGGCCGTGTATCTGCGGGGCGATTTCAGCGTGAAGACCGGCGGCTTCGAGCCCGGCGAGCGCAACACGCTTCTCGCGGAGGGCGGCTTCGCCATCGGCAAGCCGGCGCGTCAGGCGGCGGCCAACGAACTGGCGGAGGCGGGCTATCCCTTCTTCGGCGGGCAGATGACCCTGCGCTTCCGCTTCGACGGCGCGGGCACCGAGAGGCACCTGCGGCTGAACGGCCGCTTCACCCTGGCGAAGGTGAGCCTGAACGGCGGCCCCCGGCAGACGCTCATGTTCGGCCACACGGCGAACGTCGAAGGCCAGGTAAAGCAGGGCGAAAACACGCTGGAGGTGACGCTGTATTCCAGCTACCGCAACGTGTTCGGCCCCTTCCACTGGGCGGCGTCTCCCGAGCCCCTGAGCGTGTCGCCGGACCTGTTCTCCGGCTATGGCACATGGCGTGAGGACGGCACCAGCGACCGCTATGCCCCCCGCTACGCCTTCACCCGCTTTGGCCTGGACGGCGTGGCAATCGGCTGAGCGGGCATGAGGCCCCGCTTCGCGCCATAGATATGATTGAAACGACGGGAGGTTGAAAGAGATGAAGGTATTGCTGATCAACGGCAGCCCCCATGAAAACGGCTGCACTATGACCGCGCTGAGGGAAGTGGCCCGGGTGCTGGAGGCGGAGGGCGTGGCGACCGAGTTCATCCAGCTGGGCAAGGCCCCCATCCGGGACTGCGTGGCCTGCGGCGGATGCCGAAAGCTGGGCCGCTGCGTGTTTAACGACGACCCGGTGAACGAGGCCATCGAGAAGGCGAAGGAGGCCGACGGTTTCATCTTCGGCTCGCCGGTGTACTACGCCCACCCCAGCGGCCGGGTGCTGTCCTTCCTGGATCGGGCGTTCTACGCCAATTCGGCGGCATTTCGCCAGAAGCCCGGCGCAGCGGTGGTCTCCGCCCGGCGAGGCGGCACCACGGCGTCGCTGGACGTGCTGAACAAGTACTTCGGCATTTCCCACATGCCCACCGTGGGCTCCACCTACTGGAATATGGTGCACGGCAACACGCCGGAGGAGGTCATGAAGGACGAGGAGGGCATGCAGGTCATGCGCAACCTGGGCCGCAACATGGCCTGGCTGCTCAAGTGCATCGAGCTGGGCAAGGCCAACGGCGCGCCCGCCCCGGCGATGGAGCGGGAGCACTGGACAAACTTCATCCGATAATTGAAAACGCCATGATGAAACGACCCGCCTGGCTTGTCCGGGCGGGTCGTTCTGACATGTTCGCGCGCTTTCCGCGCATAGGCTTCTCCGGGAGGAGGATGCCCATGAAGAAGATGAAGCCCCTGGCCGCGCTGGCGCTTTTGGCACTGGTGTGTCTGGATCCCGCGGATTCCGCCGACGCCGCCCGGGAGGCGCTGGCCCAGTGGGCCGGGCAGGTGGCGCCGTCGCTGCTGCCCTTCCTGATCGCCCTGCCTGCCCTCACCTGTGAGGAGGCCCGCCTGGCCTTCGGCAAGGCGGCGGGAGGCTTCATGCGGCTGACGCGCTGCCCGGAATCCCTGGCCCCGGCCTGGTTCACGGGCCTGCTCAGCGGCAGTCCGGCGGGCGCGGCGGCCCTGGCTGCCTGCGCGGGGGAGGCAGGCGGCGGGGCGCTGCTGCGCTGCGCGGTGATGGCCTCCGGGGCCAGCCCGGCGTTTCTGCTGGGGGCGGTGGGCGCGGGCATGTTGAAAAGCCCCCGGGCCGGGTGGCTGCTGGTGGGGGCTCAGGCGCTGGCGTCCCTGTGCATGGGGCTGCTCATGCGCGCCCTGCCGGAGGAGCCCCGTTCCGCCGCGCCTCTGCCGCCGCCGAAGCCCCAGGACGGCGCGGTGGCGGGGGCCATGCGGGCGCTGATGATGATCGGCGGCTACATGGCGCTGTTCGCCGTGATCGCCGCGCGGCTGGGGGCGGTGCTGGGGGATCAGTGGGAAGGGCCGCTTCGCATGGCGCTGGAGCTGGGCGGCGGCTGTCGGGCGGCGGCGAACATGCCTCTTGACGGGCCGGAGAAGCTGGCGCTCACGGCGGCGGTGGCTTCCCTGGGCGGCGCGTCGGTGTGCGCCCAGAGCCTGGCGTTTTTGCGGCCCCTGGGGGTGAGCGCGGGGAAATACGTGTTCTGGAAGCTGGTTCAGGCCGGGATGTGCGCGCTGTTCGCCCTGCTGATGGCGGCGTATCTGCCGGAATTCGCGCCCGCCGCCGCGCCGGCCGACCTGCCGGCGGCGGTGTTGTGCGCGGCGCTCATGGCGCTGGGGCTGGGCGTGGCTTTGCGGCGCAGGCTCAGCGCTTGGCGTGGGGCTTGAACAGCAGCGCCGCCAGCAGGCCGAACACCACCGCCGAGGCGATGCCCGCCGCCGTGCGCACCAGGCCGCCGGTGACCGCGCCCAGCAGCCCGCTGGAGCGCGCGCCCTGCATGGCGCCCATGGCCAGGGAATAGCCGAAGCCCAGCAGGGGCACCGTGGCCCCCGCGCCGGCGAAATCCACCAGGGGCTTATACAGGCCCAGGGCGGTGAGCGCCACACCGGACACCACGAACAGCACCAGGATGCGGGCGCTGGTGAGCTGGGTGTGCATCAGCAGCGCCTGGCCCACGCAGCAGATCAGCCCGCCCACCACGAAGGCCTTCAGAAATGTCAGAAAAAGCGCCATTTATCCATCCGCCTCCAGTGCAGCGGCATACGCGATGCCGGGAATACTCTGGCCCTGCTGGCTGCTGGTGGGGCTGAGCAGCGCGCCGGAGGCCACCAGCAGCACCCGCTCCCACGCGCCTTCCTCGATTTTCCTGAGCACATAGCCGCAGGAGACGGAGGCCACGCAGCCGCAGCCGCTGCCGCCGGCATGGGGGTCCTGCTCCTGAGAGAACAGGCTGGCGCCGCAGTCGGCCAGCTTCTCGTCCGCCACGGCCACGCCCCGCTCCCTGAGCAACTCCCTCAGAAGATTGCGGCCAATCCAGCCCAGATCGCCGGTGATGACCCGGTCGTAGTCGCGGAAATCCCGGCCGGTGTCCTCAAAGTGGGCCAGGATGGTGTCCGCCACGGCCGGGGCCATGGCCGCGCCCATGTGGTTGGCGTCGGTCACCTCGTAGTCGATCACCCGGCCCAGGGTGCCGTGGGTGAGGCGGGCGGCGGCGGGGGCTTTGGCCGTGTCCATCAGCGCCGCGCCGGCGGCAGTGGCGGTCCACTGGGCGGAGGGCGGCCGCTGGGTGCCCAGCTCCAGGGGGGAGCGGAACTGGCGCTCGGCGGTGCAGAAGTGGCTGGAAGCGGCGCACACGGCGTTGTTGCGGTAGCCGCCGTCGATCATGACGCCGCAGAGGATCATGGCCTCCACGAAGGTGGAGCACGCGCCGTAGAGCCCCATGAAGGGCCGGCCCAGGGCCCTTGCCATGAAGCAGGAGGGCATGAGCTGGTTCAGGAGATCCCCCGAGGCCAGGAGCTCCAGCTGGTCCGGCATGAGGCCGCCCCGCTCCAGGCAGAGGGAGACCGTCTGCCGGAGCATTTCGCTCTCGGCCAGCTCCCAGGTGGCCTGGCCTAGGAGGTCGTCCTTCAGCACCCGGTCGAAGCACCAGCCCAGGGGGCCCTTGCCTTCCTTGGGGCCCACGCAGCTGGCCCGGGCCCGCAGAGCCAGCCGGTGATTGAACGCGATGGTCTGCTTCATCATGACAACCTCCCCATCAGCCAATAGATGACGCCCGCCGCGATGGAGGCGGACAGGCCATAGACCAGCACAGGACCGGCCACGGTGAACAGCTTCGCACCCACGCCCAGCACCAGGCCCTCCCGGCGGAACTCGATGGCGGGGGAGGCCATGGAATTGGCGAAGCCGGTGATGGGCACGATGGAGCCCGCCCCGGCGTAGCGGCCGATGTCGTCGTAGACGCCCAGGCCGGTGAGCAGCACGCCCAGGAAGATGAGCGCGATGGATGTGAACATGGCGTCGCTGCCCTCCGGCAGGCCCAGGATCTTCTCGCCGAACAGGCTGAGGAGCTGGCCGACGGCGCAGATGAGCCCGCCCACCCAGAAGGCGCGGGCGTAGCCCTGCAGATAATTGCTGCCTGGCGTCATCGCCTTGACCATGCGGTTGTAGCGGCGATGGGTCGGGTCTTTCAATGTCTTGCTCATGCTTGTCCTCTCCTTTTGCCGCGCGGGGCGGCGTTGGATAGTATGAGCGGTTTTCGGCGGCGTCATTCGTTGACAGATTCTGTCTGTTATGTTATCATGTGTAATGTTAAAGAAAGCTAATCTGGAGTTGATGGTCTATGTGTCCGCCCGATGCCAACATGCACGCCGGTCATCGTCAGCGCGTGCGGGAGAAGATATTCACAACGGGTATTGAGGGCATGGCGGATCACGAGGTGATCGAGTTTCTGCTGTTTTACGCCATCCCGAAGCGGGATGTGAATCCGCTGGCCCATCGGCTGCTGGATAGGTTCGGGAGTCTTGCCGGGGTGCTGAGCGCGCCGGCGGAGGAGATTCAGGCGGTGGACGGGGCGGGAGCAGGCGTGGAGCGGGTCTTGAGGGCCTTTGGCGAGGTGGTGAGCGCCTGTCTGGCGGCGGAGGATCAGCAGCCGGTGCGGGTGCTTTCTCCGGAGGACGCGCTGCGGGTGGCTCAGGCGCGCTTCGTTCATCCCACGCGGCAGGAGCTGGCGGCGCTGTGCGTGGCGGAGGACGGCGTATTGCTGAACTGCGTCGTGCGGGATTGGGACAGCATGCTGGCCCCGGAGGGGGCGCGGTGGCTGCTGGGGGCGGCCATGGACAATCACGCGCGGCATCTGACGCTGATCTGGAAGCGGCAGGGGCGGGTACGGCGGCTGGCGCGGATGGAATTGGAGGCGCTGAATCAACTGCTTTCGCTTCTGAGCGCGGCGGAGATCGAGCTGGACGACATGATTCTGCTGTATCGCGACGGGCAGATTGGCCTGCGGGAGGCGGGTGTGCTGAGCAGCGAGGCGGCGCGGCTGGCGGAGGAATGAGGAAAGTCTTGACCTTTTTGCCCGCAGGGGGTAAACTATACTTATCACATGGAACAGAAAGGAATGATTTCCAATGGGTGCCATCGTTTGCTTTGGCGAGGTCATGCTGCGCCTGTCCCCGCCCGGTTATCTGCGTTTGAGTCAGACGGACAATCTGAACATGACCTTTGGCGGCGCGGAGGCGAATGTTTCCGTTTCCCTGGCCAACTACGGCATGGAAGCGCGCTATGTGACGCGTCTGCCGGACAATCCCATCACGGACGCCTTTGAGCAGCAGATGCGGGGTTTTGGCGTGAATGTGAGCTACATTGCCAAGGGCGGCGACCGCATGGGCATCTATTTCGTGGAGAAGGGCGCGTCCATGCGGCCCTCGAAGGTCATCTATGACCGGAAGTACTCCTCCATTGCCGCCGCGAAGCCGGGCGACATCGACTGGGACAAGGTGTTTGACGGCGCGGTCTGGTTCCACTGGACCGGCATCACCCCCGCCCTGTCGGACAGTGCCGCGGCGCTGACGCTGGAGGCCTGCAAGGCGGCGAAGGCGAAGGGGTTGACCATTTCCTGCGACCTGAACTACCGCAAGAAGCTCTGGAGCCGCGAGAAGGCGAAGGAGGTCATGACGGAGCTGGTGAAGTATGTCGACGTGATGATCGCCAACGAGGAAGATTCGAAGGACGTGTTCGGCATCGAGGCCGAGGGTACGGACATCGAGACCGGCAAGCTGAGCGAGGCGGGCTATCGCGATCTGGCGAAGAAGCTCTCGGCCACGTTCGGCGCGAAGAAGGTGGCGTTCACCCTGCGGGAGAGCTTCTCGGCGAACGACAACAACTGGTCGGCGCTGCTTTACGACGCGGCCACGGACACGGCCATTCGCTCGCGGCAGTATGCGATTCGCATTGTGGATCGCGTGGGCGGCGGCGATTCCTTCGGTGGCGGGTTGATTTATTCGCTGCTGAGTGGGTATTCGGATGAGGAGGCCATCAACTTTGCGGCGGCGGCGTCGGCGCTGAAGCACACCATCGAGGGCGATTTCAACCGCGTTTCGGTGGAGGAAGTGCGCGCGCTGATGGGCGGCAGCGGATCCGGCCGGGTGCAGAGGTAAGAATCCTTCACAGCAGAAAGAGGAGAGTCTTTCTGCTGTTTTCTTTTTCTAGAATGAAAATGAGGAAGATAGACACTAAAAGTGCTATTTCTGATGAGCCAAAATGAGGATGTTTATAGGCATAATGATGGAGAAGTGAATATGAAACGTGTTATTACAATGTGTATAGTACTGTTATTGGCAATGGGCGAATGTTTAGCTGAATCGCCGGAATTAACTAAAAGAGAGCTGATGGGACAATTTATAACGGAGACAGAAGATTGTATGATATGGTCATCGGAAGGCTTTACTATTGAGTTTCCTCCATTTCCGACATATAGTTATAATATAGAGCTTTATGAAAACGTTACTTATCATTTCTTTTTAAAGAAAGCGATAAAAGGTCTATCTAATGGGGGATTTATGTTAAACATTGTTGATTTGCCAGAAAATGATTTTATTGCCAACAACCTATTTGTTCAGGTGGCAGATCAAATTTTGGATTCTCTTGATAGTATTCAAGCATCTAAAATTGATGATAATCCAGGTGTGTTTTTTTATGGAACATCACTTTCCTATGGGAGCACTTGTGGCATTCTGGTTTTAAATAATTCTAAGTTGTTATCTTTGCTGTATATTAACCCAGATGCAAGCATTGAAGAAAATTATGAGTATATCAAAAGATTTTCTGAAAAAATAGAAATAGAAGAGCAAGTAATAACAGATTTTAATTACAAGAAAGTTTCAAGAAATCCTGATAGTTATCTGTACACTATTAGTAATTTCACAGGTACTATTTTGCAGGTAATGGAAACTGAAGATTCAAATAATCCAGGTTATGTATATTCTGAATATCTACTTTATACCGACGAAGCTGGAGAAGATATGTCATATGTAGTATATTATAGGATGAAAGGTGAACCAAGACTATTAGAACGATTGCGTAGATTGTAACGCCACATTTCAGGGATTATATACTTATCAATCTGTTCTTGGACAAGATATTATTGTACCTTTGTTTTATTTGAATTATTATGATTTAATTGAATAAAGAACTTGCTGTTTTCACCTCTGCGAGGTGAAAAGGCGCCCGAAAGCGCGCGCCTGGTTTTGGACGGAAAGGGATAGGACAGGTATTTGATTTCTTTTTGGGGACGCGATTGGGTTTTCAGGCGCGCGGGGGACGGGGGGAACGGCGGGCTCTGCCCGCACCCGCCAAAGGGACTGAGTCCCTTTGGAATCCCCGGCCGCTGCGGCGGGGTTGGGGTGGTGCTAGGCGGTGAGGTCGTCGAAGGAGGCGGGGGTGATGGCGGCGAGATCGGCGGGGTTCAGTTCCATCTGCTGGCCCAGGCGGCCGGCGCTCACGTAGATGGTCGGCTTCTCCTTGGCGGAGGCGTCGATGCGCGTGGTATACGGCTTCTTCATCCCGATGGGGGAACAGCCGCCGCGCACGTAGCCCGTCACCTTATTGATGTCCTTGACGGGGATCATGGCAACGGCCTTTTCGCCCACGGACCGCGCGGCTTTCTTCAGATCCAGTTCCATCGCCGCGGGGATCACGAACACGAAATACGCCCCGCTTTTCCCCTGCGTCACCAGCGTCTTGAAGACCCGGCTCACATCCGCGCCCAGCTTTTCCGCCACGGTTACGCCGTCCAGCGGCTCCTTACAGGGATAGCTGTGCAGCGTGTATTCCACGCCGTGGGTCTCCACGATGCGCACGGCGTTTGTCTTCACCTCGGCCATGGTCAGTCCTCCTTTGTGAGAAACGCCACGATGGGCGTGGGGTCCTCCAGCGAGTGGGGGTGATGGTCGCAGTCGGGCTTCACGATCACCTTGATGTTGCCGCCCGCCTGCCGGAATCGCGCCGCGAAGGGCAGCCCGTTTTCCGCGTAGGGCACCGTTTTGTCCGCGCCGCCTGCCACCAGGATCACGGGGATGTTGGCTTTCGCCAGCTCCTCAGCCCGGTCCAGGGGATTGCGGTCGAAGGTCTTCGCGGTCTCCTCGGTGAGTCCGTAGCAGGCGAGGCATTCCCGCCAGCATTTTGGGGAGCCTGTGCCGACGCCCTTGCCGCCGGGCCAGCTGCGGATGTCCAGCACCGGCGCGTCCAGATACAGCTTGCCGGTGTGCTCCGGGTAGGTCAGGGCGTAGTTCACGGCGTACAGCCCGCCTCGGCTAAAGCCGAAGAGGTGGGGCCGGTCGGCCAGGCGATAGCGCGCGGTGAGCGTCTGCCGGAAGGCCTCCATGTCTTCCACCGCGTCGGGGCATCCGTAGCGGTCTGACAGGCTGATGTAGGCCACGAAGTAGCCGGCCCGGGCCATGGCCTCGTCCGCCTGGGCGAAGGCGTCGAAGAACTCGGCGCGCCACACCCAGGGCCGGCCGGTCCGGGGTGTTTTGGGGTGGACCAGGGTGCAGGCGTGGCCCTCGAAGGTGAAATCCTCGCGCGGGAAACCGCGCCATGTGTTTTCGCTCATTTCTTCGTGTCTCCGTGCAGTCCGATCTGCTCGTTCAGCAGGTCGATGTTGCCGCAGCCCAGGGTGATGACCAGGTCGTTTTTCTGCCAGTTTTCGCGCAGGTAGGCTTCGGCGTCGTCGAAGGTGGGCGTGTGGATCGCCTTCACGCCCCGCTTGGTCAGCCCCTCGATGAGCATGGGCGTGTTGATGTCGCCGGGATCCGCTTCCCGGGCGCCCATGATGTCGGTGATGAGCACCCGGTCGGCCTCGCCGAAGGTGCTCATGAAGCCGTCGAACAGGGTCTTGGTGCGGGAGTAGGTGTGGGGCTGCCACACGGCCCAGAGGGTGTTGTGGGGCTGCATGGAGGCGATGTGGATGGCCGTCTGCATTTCGGCGGGGTTATGGGCGTAATCGGTGTAGAGCCGGACTCCGTCGGTGATGCCGGTGAGCTCGAAGCGCCGGTGCGCGCCGGTGAAGCGGCCCAGGGAGGCGGCCACGCTGCTCATGGGCAGCTGGCAGATATCCGCCACGGCGATGCAGGCCAGCGCGTCCAGCAGGTTCTTTTCTCCCGCCACCGCCAGCTCCACCTCGGCCAGCGGATGGCCGAACAGCGTGGCGATGAAGTGGGGGCGACCCTGCTCGTCGTAGGAGATTTCCTCGGCGCGCAGCTCGTTGTGGGGCTCCAGGCCGTAGGTGCGGGTGTGGCATTTGAGCTTCGAGAGCACGTTTCTTACCCGCTTGTCGTCGCCCCAGCCCACCGCCCAGCCCTCCTCGGGCACCAGGCCGGCGAACCGGCGGAAGGAGGCCTCGATGTCGTCCAGGTCCTTATAGAAGTCCAGGTGATCCTCGTCGATGTTCAGAATCACGGCGATGGTGGGGAAGAAGTGCCAGAAGCTGCCGTTGTACTCGCAGGCCTCGGCGATGAAGGTGTCGCCCCGGCCCACCCGGGTGCCGCCGCCGATGGCGTCCAGCTCCCCGCCGATGTGCACGCCCGGGTCCTCCCCGGCCTCCACGAACACCTGCGCCAGCATGGAGGTGGTGGTAGTCTTGCCGTGGGTGCCGCTCACGCACACGGCGTTTTCAAAGGTGGTCATGAGCCGGCCCAGCAGCACCGCCCGCTCGATCTGGGGGATGCCCAGCCGGGCGGCCTCGGCCCGCTCCGGGTTGCTCTCCGGGATGGCGGCGGAGTAAACGACCAGATCGGCCCCCCGCACGTTTTCTGCCCGGTGCCCGATGAACACGGTGATGCCCAGCGCCTCCAGCGCCTCGGTCTTATGGGATTTGTCCCGATCGGAGCCGGTGATTTCGCAGCCCTGCTGCAGCATGAACCGGGCCAGTCCACTCATGGAGCTGCCCCCGATGCCGATAAAATGAAGCCGCTTGCCCGCGGCGTGAATGGATTCTGTCATGTCCCTTTCATCCCTTCGCCAAGCCTGTCCTGTCAAACCTGAATTCCTAATTCCTCATTCCTAATTCCTAATTGTATTATACGCCCTTGCCCTTTTTTTCAGCAACCGGAAAAGTGTCGTCTGATGGCGCTAAACTGCTAACGATCTGTTAAAAAATCATAAAAATATTCGGGAATGGTGGAAAATTGAAGCCGACTACTTTATAATAAATTTGGTAAACTATAGATTTTCCGGATAGAAGCGCGACTGAATAGAAGGGAATGGATTGGGCCATGGATCGCATCAAGCGCAACGAACGGCTGGCGGCAATTTCGAGGATTCTGACGGCTTCGCCGAACAGGATCTACACGCTGTCGCATTTTACGGAAATGTTTGGCGCGGCCAAATCGACGGTGAGCGAGGATCTGAGCATCCTGGCGGACACCTTCGCCCAGTTCGACTTGGGCCGGCTGACCACGGTGGCCGGCGCGGCGGGCGGCGTGATTTATCGCGCCATTCCCTCCCGGGCGAAGGCCATCGCCACGCTGGAGGCGCTCTCGGAGAAGCTGTCTCAGCCGGGCCGGCTTCTGCCGGGTGATTTCCTCTACACCAACGACATCACCTGCGATTCCGACCTGTGCGAGCTGATGGGCGAGATCCTGGCCTGCCGATACTACGACAAGGCCCCGGATTTCGTGCTCACCATGGAGACCAAGGGCATCCCGGTGGCCATGATGACGGCGCGCATGCTGAATGTGCCCCTGGTGATCGCCCGGCGCGATTCCAAGGCCTACGAGGGCAGCGCCGTGAAGATCAACTACATCTCCGGCGACACCGGCACCCTGCGGGGCATGCACGACCTGATGAAGGAATTCGACGTGGAGGTCATCGGCACAGGCGTGGTCATCGCCACGGCGGAGCCCCGCAAGAAGCGGGTTGACGGCGTGACGGCGCTGATGGTGCTGAGCCAGGTGAACCGGGAGGAAGGCAGCGCCGTGGTGAAGCCCTCCGACTGGGTGTATGAGATCAATTAGGAATTAGGAATTTTAGTTTGCTTGAGGAATTGGGGAAAGCGCCCGATTCCTCCTTTTGTGCTGAAAGGAAAATGCGTATGTACATCATCGTTGGCTTGGGCAATCCGGGCGACAAATACGCCCACACGCATCACAACGCGGGCTTTGACACTGTGACGCTGCTGGCCGATCGGCTGGGCGTGAGCCTGAACAAGACCAAGTGCAAGGCGAAGCTGGGGGAGGGGCGCATCGGCAACGAGCGGGTGGTGATCGCCCAGCCCCAGACCTTCATGAACCTCTCCGGCGAGAGCGTCGTGGAGCTGATGAACTGGTACAAGGCGGACATGGATCACCTCATCGTGGTCTACGATGACATCGACCTGGAGCCGGGCCGGGTGCGCTTCCGGGCCAAGGGCAGCGCGGGCACCCACAACGGCATGCGCTCCATCATCTACCTGCTGGGCCGGGACGATTTCCCCCGGGTGCGGGTGGGCGTGGGCCGCGCGCCTCAGGGCTGGGATCTGGTGGACTGGGTGCTGGCGGGCTACCGCACGCCGGAGGAGCGGCAGACGGCCTATGACAGCTTCCTGGACGCCTGCGACGTGATCTGCGAGTACGTGGGGAAGGGTGCGGAGGCCGCCAATCAGCTGGCCAACGAGCGCAGCCGCCGGTTCGAGCCGGAAAAGCCGGCCAGGGCCAAGGGTGGCAAGCGGTCGAAATACGACTTTTCACCCGTGGCGAAGGCCATCGCGGCGCGGGTGGAGGAAAAGTACGTGTCCGGCGCGGTGTGCGCCGTGGCGGTGGACGGGCGCATGGCCTATCAGGCCATTCAGGGCCTGGCGGACATCGAGTTTGGCCGCAAAATGACCCGGGACACCACCTTCCGCCTGGCCTCCATGACCAAGCCCATCACCGGCGTGGCGGTGATGATCCTGGTGGAGCGGGGCCTCATCGGGCTGGACGATCCGGTGGCAAAGTATCTGCCGGAGCTGGGCCAGTGGCGCGTGGCGGGGGGCGAGGCGCTGGCGAGGCCGGTGACCATCCGCGACCTGCTCACTCATTCCAGCGGTTTGGGGCAGGAGACGAGCCTGTGCGCCGAGGCGGAGGCGAGGCTTCCGGAGGACATGATTTCCCTTGAAAACGTGGTGCGCATGTACGCCGGGGTGCCCCTGGACTTCCAGCCCGGCACCAAGACCGGCTACAGCGCCATGGCGGGCATGAACGTGCTGGCACGGGTGGTGGAGGTGGTGTCCGGCATGCGGTTCGCCTCCTTCATCGCCACGGAGATCTTCAATCCCCTGGGCATGGGCGACACCACCTATGAGCCCAACAACCACCAGTGGAACCGGATCGCCGAGGTGTACGAGCCGTACACCCTTGAAAAGCAGCCCATCGGCCGGGCGGGCCACGAGGGCTTCCGCCGCCCGTATGACTGCGGCTCCGCGGCGCTGGTGGGCACCCTGCCGGACTACCTGCGCTTCGCCCTGATGCTCTCAAACGGCGGCGAGCTGAACGGCGCGCGCGTCCTGCAGGAGGAGACGGTGCGCCTCATGGCCACGCCTCAGCTGCCGGAGGACCTGCCCGGCCTGGGCGAGGGCCAGAACTGGGGCCTGTCCATGCGGGTGACGACCAGACAGACCGACGCCCAGCCCCTGCCCGCCGGGTGCTTCGGCTGGAGCGGGGCCTACGGCACCCACTTCTGGATCGATCCCGCGCACAATGCCTGCGTGGTGCTGATGGCGGCGGGCAACGTGGGCGGCGCCTCCAGCCCCCTCTCCCGCGAGGTGGAGAAGGCGGTGACCGAGGCCCTGGAGAAGGGAAAGGAGGAGGCGTGATGGACGCGAAAGCGCATGAGATCGTGCCCCTGCCGAAGGAGCAATGGCAGGGCACGCCGATTCCGCTGAGCTACACGACCCGCGAGTATTACGACGTGGAAATCCAGCAACACGACGACGGCTTTCGCGTTGACATGGTCAGAAAGCCCATGAATCCGCCCGTGACCCACAACCCGGAGGATTACGACTTTCCGGACAGCCTGTATCAGCCCCACTGGGAAGGGGCGCGGGCCTGGGGTGTCGTTGAGGACGGGAAGCTCCTGGCCTGCATCGAGACCTGCCCGGAGGAATGGAGCAACCGCCTGATGGTGACGGAGCTGTGGGTGTGCGAGGCGCTGCGCCGGCAGGGCGTGGGCCATCGACTGATGGAGATTGCGAAGGCGCAGGCGAAGCGCGAGAACCGGCGGGCGGTCATCCTGGAGACCCAGTCCTGCAACGTGGACGCCATCGGCTTTTACCGGCACGAGGGCTTCGAGCTGATCGGCTTCGACAGCTGCTGCTACACCAACCGTGACATCGAGCGGCGGGAGGTGCGCTTCGATATGGGGTTCTTTATGGATCGGCGCCAGGGACGCCGGTGAGCGAAGGAGGACAATATGGACAGAGTGAGCGCGGTGGAGGCGTTCGCGTTTGAGCGCTTCAACGGGATCGACGATATCAAATGGCGCACCCGCGCGGTGTATCACTCCCACGCGGTGTCGCTTCTCTGTGCGCTGCTGGCGAGAAAGCGGGGGCTTGACCCGGAGGTCGCCGCCATCGCTGGGCTTTTGCACGACCTGTACGCCTACGAGCGGCGGGACTACACCGACCACGCCCATCGCGGCGCGGCCCGGGCGCGGGAGGTTCTGGGATCGCTGGGCCTCACCACGCCGGCGGAGGACGCGCTCATTACCTCGGCCATATACCATCACGACGACCTGACTGTCATCGACGGCCCCATGGACGAGCTCCTCAAGGACGCGGACCTAATCGACAACGCCCTGAGCCATCCGGCGAGGGAAATCAAGGCGAACGAGGCGGCGCGGATCGACCGGATCCGGGCGGAGCTGGGGATCTGACAAAGAGCGGAAGGAGGGCGCGCCCATGAGAGACACCCATGAATACACCACCCGCGTGACCCACTGCGACGACGGCGTCTACCGCTGGCGCTACAGCGTGGACATGTCCACGAAGGGCGCGGTGTACGCCGGTATGACGAAGGTGTGCGCCGTCATCGCCCTGGTCATCATCGCGGGCACGGCGCTTTTCCTGTCGGAGATCGCGGTGTTCATGGCGCTGGCGGGGCTGGGCATCGTGGCGCTGCCCGCCATCCTGTGGGCGGTGGCCTATCGGGGCGCGGCGGCGCGGCAGGACATGCGCTTCGGCCTGGACGAGGAATGGATCTACACGCCGGGACTTTACAGGAGCGAGCGCACGGCGTTTTCGGCGATTCGCGGCGTGACCCTGCGGCCCGAGCAGAATCTCATCGAGCTGCGCACGGCGACGATGACGCTGATCCAGATCTTCGCGCCGGAAGAGGACTTCGACTTCGTGAGGGAATTCATCATCAGCCACGTGTCGCCGCTGGCGAATGTGAAGGGGGAGGCGTGACCATGAGGAACCGCAGCATGGCCCTGGTGACGAGGGGCGACAAAATCCTTCTGGTGCGGCTGTTCAGCGAGGGCCGGGAGTTCTATTCGCTGCCCGGCGGCGGCATCGAGCCGGGGGAGACCCCCGGTCAGGCGGCGCTGCGGGAGCTGAAGGAGGAGTGCGGCGTGGACGGGGCGCTGGTTCGTCCGCTGAACACGCTGCACCTGCCGGACGGGAGCCAGGAGCACGTGTTTCTGGTGGCCGTGCCGCCGGAGCAGGAGGCCCGCACCGGCTCCGACCCGGAGACGCCGCCGGATGAGCAGATCATTCGGGAGGCCTGCTGGCGGCGGCTCTGCGAGCTCTCCGAAAAGGACAGGGCGTTTCTCTTTTCCTACGGCCTTCTGAACGTGGAGGGCTATTTCGATCTGGTCATCTCCTGGGGCGACCGGATCAGCTGGCCGCTGGACGAATCAAGGCGTTTCCCAAACGACGACGGAGGTATCCATGTCTGAACAACCCAAACGCGCGGACCGCTACGACTGGCTGTTCGCACCCCTGGAAGAAATCAACTCATACAGGCAGCTGCGGGAGGCCGTGAAGAAGGGCGGCGTGTTCTGCGCCACCGGCCTGGACGACAGCCAGCGGCTGCACATGCTGGCGGGCCTGGCCCGGGAGAGCGGCCGCATGCTGCTCTTCATCACCGCCACGGATCAGCTGGCCCAGAAGGCCACGGATGACCTGCTGGCCCTGTTCCATGGCCGGGTCCAGCTGCTGCCCGCCCGGGAGGTCAACTTCCTGCGGGTGGCGGCGGCCTCGGGGGAGCTGGCGGCCCGGCGCGTGGAGGCACTGGGCGCGGCCATGGCGGGGGGCCTGCGGGCGCTGGTGGCTCCGGTGGACGCCCTCATGTATCGGCTGATGCCCGCCGCCTCCTTCCGACGCGGGGTCATCAAGCTGACCGAGGGCATGACCATCGAGCCCCGGGAGCTCATGAAGCGGCTGGCCGAGGCAGGCTACGAGCGGGCCGACGTGGTGGAGAGCCGGGGCCAGTGCGCCCTACGCGGCGGCATTGTGGACATCTTCCCCGTGGGCCGGGCGTCGGCGCTGCGGCTTGAGTTCTTCGACGACGAGCTGGATTCCCTCCGGGACTTCGATCCCATGAGCCAGCGCTCCACCGACAAGGTGGAGAAGGCCTGGATCCTGCCCGCCCACGAGACGCTGCTCACCGAGGAGGAGGCCGCCCGGGCGGCGGAGCGGATGGAGAACGCGCTGAACGCGCGGCTCCAGAGCGCGGGCGGCGGCGAAAGCCGGCAGAAGGAGATCGAGGCGGAGTTCGACCTCACCCCCTGGGACGAGTTCGCCAAGGAGATTTCCGACGCCCTGGACGAGCTGCCCTCCCTGGACGAGATGAGCGCGGGCTTTGACAAGGCGAAGGAAAAGGCGAAGAAGAAGGGCGAGGCCCCCAAGAAAACCTTCGCCGCCCTGAGCGAATTGGAGAAGCAGTTCCTGCCCCGAATCGACGCGCTGCGGGAGATGCACATCTGCCCGGCGGCGGAGTCCCTCATGCCCTATCTGTATGACGAGACCGCCTGCGTGATGGACTACCTGAAGGACCCCATCGTGGTGCTGGATCAGCCAGACCGGCTGCGCACCCGCTGCGAGAACCGGCTGCTGGAGTTTGAGGAGCAGTTCAAGGTGGCGCTGGAGCGGGAGATGGCCCTGCCCGGCCAGGGCGAGCTGCTGATGGATTACGATACCCTGCTGGCCCGGCTGACGGCCGGCACGGCGGTGGCCACCATGCCCCTGGCCGTGAGCCAGCCCGACCTGCGCTTCAAGGGCGTGTTCCGCTTCGAGGGCCTGAACGGCGGCGGCTACCAGAGCAACCTCAGGGAGCTGGCCCGGGAGATCAAGGTCTGGAAGAAGGAAAAATGGCGGGTGGCGCTGCTGGCGGGCGGCGTGGCCAGAGGCCAGCGGCTGTCCCGCACGCTGGAGGAGCTGGGCAGCCCCGTGCCCTTCGCGGAGAACGTGACCGCGCTGCAGCCCGGCGTGCCGGTGATCCTGCCCATGGGCCTGTCACGGGGGTTCCAGTATGTGGCGCAGTCCTTCTGCGTGGTGTCCGAAACGGACATCTACGGCGCCCAGCGGCAGAAGAACCGCTCCAGCTGGCGGGCGGGGGAGAAGATCAGCGCCTTCACCGACCTGGCGGTGGGCGACTATGTGGTGCATGAGAGCTACGGCATCGGCCGCTACATGGGCACCGAGCGGGTGCAGACCGAGGGCACCTGGGGCGACTACCTGCTCATCTGCTATCAGGGCACCGACAAGCTGTACGTGCCCACCGACCAGCTGGATCATGTTCAGAAGTACATCGGCTCCGAGGACGCGCCGCCCAAGCTGAACAGGCTCTCCGGCACCGAGTGGAACAGGCAGAAGGCCAAGGTGAAGGCCAGCATCGACGAGATCGCCGAGGATCTGGTGAAGCTCTACGCCGAGCGCCACGACAGCGAGGGCCACGCCTTCGCGCCGGATACCCCCTGGCAGCGGGAGTTCGAGGACAAATTCCCCTTCGACGAGACCGAGGATCAGCTGCGGGCCATCGAGGAGATCAAGCGGGACATGGAGGCCCCCCGGGCCATGGATCGGCTGCTCTGCGGCGACGTGGGCTACGGCAAGACCGAGGTGGCGCTGCGGGCCATCTTCAAGTGCGTGATGGACGGCAAGCAGGCGGTGCTGCTGGCTCCCACCACCATCCTGGTGCAGCAGCACTATCAGACGATTTTGAAGCGCATGGAGGGCTATCCCATCCGGGTGGACGTACTGAGCCGGTTCCGCACCGCCGCCGAGCAAAAGGTGGCCATCGAGTCCCTGGCCAACGGCCAGACGGACATCATCGTGGGCACCCACCGCCTGCTGGGCAAGGACGTGGTCTATCACGACCTGGGCCTTCTGGTGGTGGACGAGGAGCAGCGCTTCGGCGTGAAGCACAAGGAGACCATCAAGCAGCTGAAGAAGAACGTGGACGTGCTGACCCTGTCGGCCACGCCCATTCCCCGCACGCTGCACATGTCCATGGTGGGCATCCGGGATATGTCGCTGCTGCGCACGCCCCCGGAGGAGCGCTACCCGGTGCAGAACTACGTGGTGGAGTATTCCGACGGGCTGATCCGCGACGCGATCCTCCGGGAGATCGGCCGGGACGGGCAGGTGTACGTGCTGTACAACCGGGTGCAGTCCATCGAGCGGTTCTACGAGCGGCTGCGTCGGCTGGTGCCCGAGGCCCGGGTGGCCATCGGCCACGGCCAGATGCGGGAGCATCAGCTGGAGGACGTGATGCTGGACTTCTACGACGGCAAGTACGACGTGCTGCTGTGCACCACCATCATCGAGGCCGGCCTGGACGTGCCCCGGGCCAACACCCTGATCGTGATCGACGCCGACCGCTTCGGCCTGGCGCAGCTGTATCAGATTCGGGGGCGCGTGGGCCGCAGCAACCGCCTGGCCTATGCCTATCTGACTGTGCAGCCCGGCAAGGTGCTCACCGAGAACGCGGACAAGCGGCTTTCCGCCATCCGGGAGTTCACCGAGTTCGGCGCGGGCTTCCGGGTGGCCATGCGGGATCTGGAGATTCGCGGCACGGGCAACCTGCTGGGCAGCCAGCAGAGCGGCCATATGGCGGCGGTGGGCTACGACCTGTATGTGAAGATGATCGAGGAGAGCGTGCAGAAGCTGCGGGGCGAGGTGAAGCTGGGCGACATCCAGACCAAGATGGAGATTCGCGTGGACGCCTACCTGCCCGGCGACTATGTGCCCACCGACAAGCAGCGCATCGAGGTGTACAAGAAGATCGCCCTGATCGACAGCGCCGCCAGTCGGGAGGACCTCATCGAGGAGCTGATCGACCGCTTCGGCGACCCCACCCGGCCGGTGATGAACCTGATCGACATCGCCCATTTGAAGGGCCTGTGCGCCCGCGTCGGCGTGGACAACGTGTCCATCAAGCGGGGCTTTTTGGCCATGCGCTTCGCCCCCACCGCCAAGCCCGACCCGGAGAAGCTGCTGGTGGTGATGACCAAGTATCCGAAGAAACTGATCCTGTCGGCCACGGTGCCCCCGGTGCTGATGATCAACGAGGGCCTCCGGTCGGCGGAGGACCTGGTGCGCGTGAGCATTCCGCTCATGGAAGAAGTGGCGGACAGCGTGGCGCCGAAGAAGCAGGAATAGCCCAAAAACAGAACAGCGCCCCGCGAAGGAGTCATCCCTCGCGAGGCGCTTTTTGCGTGAGGTTATTCGTATGACGCCCCCAGCCACTTCTTTCCCTCCAGCAGCTGGCGGTTCATCCACTCGCTGCCCACGATGTGGTCGCCCTGGGCCTTCAGGTCGGCGTTCAGCTGGCGCCGCATGGCCGCGACGCGCTCCTGCTGGGCCGGCTCGGCGATGAGGTTGTTTTTCTCGCCGGGGTCGGCCTCCAGGTCGTACAGCTCGTCCACGTCGGTCAGGTTCCACACGTACTTGAAGCGGTCGTCCCGGATCATGCGGGTGGTGAACAGGCCGAACTGCTGGCCGTTGGAGGTGGACACGATGTGATCCCGGGCTTTTTCGTCCTCCGCCGCCGAGAGGGGCAGCGCCCGGCCGTGCTCGATCTCCGGGTGGCTGAGGCCCAGCCAGTCGATGAAGGAGAAGGGCAGATCCAGGCAGTTGGAGACGAAGGCGTCGCACACCCGTGGCTTCACCCCCGGCACGCGCACCATCAGCGGCACGCGGCAGATGTCGTCGTAGAGCACGTAGTGCTTGTCCAGCATCTGATGACTGCCGCACATGTCGCCGTGGTCCGAAGTGAAGGCCACGATGGTGTCCTCCTTCTGGCCGGTGCGCTCCAGCGCCTCCAGGATGCGGCCGATGGCCTGATCCAGCTGGCTGATGACGCCGAAATAGCGGGCCGCCATGTAGCGGAAGTCCTTCTCCCAGGTCATCTCATCCGTGCCCCAGCTGATGGTCTGCTGCCTGTGGCAGTAGGGCTTGTGGATGAAGGAGTCGCCATAGCCGTCCCAGGGGGCGATGGTCTCCGGGTCGTACATGGTGGAGAAGGGGGCGGAGGGGCGGCAGGGCAGATGGGGCTCCTCGTAGTCCACCCAAATGTGCCAGGGCTTCCCCTCAGCGGCGAACCGCTCGACCATCTCCGCGGCCTGATTCGCCATCCAATGGGTGCCCGCGTCTTCCACCGACACCGGGCTCTCGCAGCCCAGCCATCCACCGGTGTAGGCGGCGTTCGGGTATTTCTCCTTGAGGAGCTTTTTGTGCTCCGCCCAGCTCACCCAGCGGTCGTAGCCGAAATCCTCCGGACGCAGGGTGGGAGACACGTGAAACCGGCCCAGGTAGGCGGTGTTGTAGCCCTTTTCGCGGAGCTGGCGGGGCCAGCACCATTCGGGCTGAACCGTTGGGGTGGGCAGCTGGTCGTAGTTCCACTGCGCGCCGAAGCTGTCGGGATGGCGGCCGCACAGGATGGCCTGGCGGGCGGGCGCGCAGACGGGCAGCGGCGTGAACGCGCGGGAGTACACCACGCTCTCCGCCGCCAGATGGTCGAGGGCCGGGGTCGAAACCGGCCTCAGCCCCCGATAGCCCACGCTGTCATGCCGAAGCTGATCGGCATTGATGAGCAGCAGATTCATTACTTGTCCCAGGGCAGCTTGATGCGGGAGATGTCGCCGTGCATGGGCGGGAGCATATCCGGCACAACCAGCGCGCCGCCGTTCTCATAGGACTTGATGGCGGCGAAGGTGTATTCCAGGGTGGCGAGGGCATCCCGTCCCGACGCGCGGATGTACTCGTAGGGCACCTTGTTGGTCACGTCCTCCAGGAAGGCGTTGATGCGGCGGGGGAAGGTGGCGCTGAAGCTGCTCACGCCGTAGTCGGTGGTGACCGGCTCGGGGGTGGCCTGGTTCATGGTGCCTCGGCTGGTGTCGAACTCCTTGGGATCCCAGATATGCAGCTTCTCCACGCAGTTCTCGATGGCGAAGGTGCTCTTGGCGCCGCAGTGCTCATAGCTCCACCAGCCGCCGTAGCCGAACATGGCGTCGCCCCGCTGGGTGATGAGGTAGCCCACGCCGCCGTTGGCGAACTTCACGTGGATGGAGTTGATGGACAGCATGGCGTCCTCGGCGGTGCGGCGCACGCCGGGCTTGTCCAGGAAGGCCTGGATGGCGATGATGTCGCCGCAGAAGTAGCGCATCACGGAGAAGGGATGGGCGCAGAAGGCCTTCAGATGGGAGTAGGGCATCTGCCACTGCTGGGGCATCATCTTGCTGTAGGCGTCCTGGGTGCCGTTGAAGCCCACCTTGTGGATGCAGTAGATCAGCTCGCCCACTTTGCCCTCCAGCTGGCGCTTCTTGGCGTCGTCGGCGGGCTGGGTGAAGTAGTGGTTCAGGTCGCAGCCCAGATACAGCTTGTTCTTCGCGGCGTAGTCCACCAGCTCCCGGGCGTCCCGGATGTCGGCGCAGATGGGCTTCTCCACCAGCACGGCCTTCTTGTAGCTCAGGGCCAGCATGGCCGGCTCGAAGTGCATGGAGCCGTTTTCGTAGCCGGAGGTGGTGATGGACACCACGTCGATTTCCGGCATGGCCTTGAGCATTTCCTCTTCGTCATAGAACGCGCGGCAGCCGTACTTGGCGGCGGCCTCGTCCGCCTTTTCCTTCACCAGGTCGCACACGGCGACCAGCTCGGCCAGGGGGTTCTCCTTGTAGCAGGTGGCGTGGGTGTTGCCGATGCCGCCCATACCGACGACGGCGCATTTGAGTGCCATGTTGTTTTCCTCCTTGCGTTGTTGTGGTGGATTGGTTGTCACTTGCAGTAGTCCGCGCAGGCCCGGATGTAGGCGACCACGTTCTCAACGGGCACCTCGGGCTCCAGAAGATGGGTGGGGCAGACGAACAGCCCGCCCCGCGCCCCGGCGATATCCAGGTTTTCAAACACCGCCCGGCGCACGTCCTCCGGCGTGCCGAAGGGCATCACGCTCTGGGTGCCGATGGTGCCGTGGAAGGAGAGCCGGTCGCCGTATTGGTCGTGGAGCGCGCGAAAATCCATGCATTCCGGCTGCACCGGGTTCAGCACGTCGATGCCGGCTTCGATGAGCTGGGGAATCAGCTCCGTCACCCGGCCGCAGGAATGATAGAAGACGATGATATCCGGATTGACGGCCCGGGCGGCGTCGATCACCCGCCTGAGCCGGGGCTTCAGCCACTCGTCGTAGAGGCTCTCGCTCATCATGATGGTGTGCTGCATGCCGATGTCGTCGCCCAGGAACAGGCCGTCCGCCCCGGCTTTGGCGAAGCTCACCGCCCGCTGAACGGACAGCTCCGTCACCCGGTCCAGCAGGACCGTGGCCATGTCGTCGCCGGCCATCATGTCACACATCAGGTTTTCCATGCCCCGCATGTACCAGGCGGTCTCCCAGATGGTGCACTGCATGTCGCCGATGGCGGGCCGGCCCTCGGCGTGCAGCGCGTCGGCCTCGTCCTTCTGCCGGGCCAGACCCGCCGGGTCGAAGGCGGGCAGGGGATAGGCCTCGATCTGCTCCACCGAGTCGAAATCCTCCATGGGGTGGTGCATGTAGGTCATGTGATAGGCGTATTGGGAGCCGGGCTCATGGGCCACGCCCCAGCCGTCGATCCGGGTGCCGGGCCTGAAGGATTTGCCGGCGTAGTAGTTTTTGAGGAACACCTCGTCGTCGGCCCGCTTCATGGGCAGATCGGTGAGGTGGCCTTCGCCGGGGGGAATGACCAGCTCGTGCTCCCGCCGCCAGGCGTCGAAGCGGGCCTGCAGGCTGGGGCACATGGGAAAGCGCACGGGCATGGATTCATAGCCCCCGCGGCGGGCGATGGAGATGTAGTTCTCGCGGCAGTTCATGGCGAACACCTGGCCTCTGCGTTTACTCAGTCGTTCTGCGAGCGGTACTGGGAGGGCGTGATGCCCATTTCCCGCTTGAATTCCCGGGAGAAGTGGCACAGGCTGCGAAAGCCCACCTGTTTGGCCACGTCGCCCACGGGGCTGCCCGCCTGCAGGAGCTCCATGGAGCGGGCGAAGCGGTAGCGCCTCAGGTATTCCTGGGCCGCGATGCCGATCACCCGGCGGAACTGGCGGGACAGGTAGTCGCCGGAGACCCCCACCTGGGCGGCGATGCCGTGCACGGTGAGGTCGCAGTCGTCGAAGTGAGCGTCGATGTAGGAGAGGGCCTGGGCCACGTAGGCTGAATAGGCGCCGCTCTCCGGCTCGCTGCCCACGTGGCTCTGATACGCCCGGGCATACTCCACCAGCAGGCAGTTGAGCAGGCTCCTGAGGCGGATGCGCCACAGGGGCGGGCGCGACTCACATTCCTCGTGCATCCAGGAAATGAGGCGCAGAAACGCCTTGCGTTCGCTGAGGGTGAGGTGCAGCCGGGGCGTGCCAAGGCCCGGGTCCGGGCTGAACAGCCGGTCCAGCCCGGGCATTTGGCGCAGCTCCTCCAGATTGTCCTTCACGGCGTCCAGGCCGAACACGCAGTTGTAGATGCGGGTGACGCGGTTGCCGCTGTACTTGTGGCTCACCCAGGGCTTGAGGATGAAGATATCCCCCTCCATGAGCAGCGTCACCGAGCCGCCGGAATCGTGCAGACAGAAGCCCTCCGTCACGTAGACCAGCTCGTAGAAGTCGTGGTCGTGCCGCTCGCCCGTGGTGTGATAGGTGGCCATGACCCGCACGGCCGGCTCGCCCGGCGCGATCAGCGAATCCAGATGCAGCGTGTTGGACATAGATTTCTCCTGGCTTATTTCTTGGGGAACATTTCGTCCAGATAGACGACGCGCCCCGTGTCGAGGGATTCGATGGCGGCGTGGATCACCTGCTGCGCCTTGAGACCCTGCAGGCCGCTGCCGTCGATGTCTTCCGGCTTCACGCCGGCGTCCACCTGCCGCACGAAGCAGCGGATGCGCTCGCGGAAGGTGTCGTCGAAGCCCGCGTAGCCGCCGAAGACGGGGTTGGTGTACACCCGCTTCTCCGGGTTGCCGGCGGGATACAGCGTGGCCTCGCGCCACATGTCCTCAAACACCAGCCGGCCCTTCAGGCCCGCCACCTCGCAGCGCTCCATGGGATGACCCCGGGCGATGTCGTAGCTGGAGGTGAGGTGACCCACCGCGCCGCACTTGAACTTCATGTTGATGCTGGCGGTGGACCAGATGGTGCGGCCGGGAGACTTCATGGCGAAGCACTGCACGGCCTCCACGTCGCCCATGAAATAGCGGATGATCTCGCAGGAATGGGGATTCAGCGCCTTTAGGTGATAGTAGGGCGACTCGAAATCCTGGGGCTTGCCGATCCACAGCGCCATGTTGCAGAAAAGCAGGTCGCCGATGAGGCCCTCCTCCTGCCATTTCTTGGCGGCCCGGGCGGCGGGGGTGAAGCGGTGGTTGAAGTCGATGGCGAAGCAGCGGTTCAGCGCCGCGGCGGTGTCCACCATCTTCTGGCCGTTCTCGATCAGGTTGCTGATGGGCTTCTCGCACAGCACGTGGCAGCCCGCCTCCAGCGCCTGGATGGTGGGCAGATAGTGGTCGGAGGAGTATTCATAGCCGCCGGTGGCCACGGAGACCAGGTCGGGCTTCAGCTCTTTCAGCATGGTGGGGGCGTCCAGCCAGTAGGGAACGCCCAGCTTCTTCGAGGCCGCGACGGCGCGCTCCTCGTTGATGTCGCACACGCCCACCAGATCCACCAGCTCGTCCTCCTGATAGATGCGGGCGTGCAGATTGCCGATGTGTCCAAGGCCGATGACACAGACTCTGAGCATCTTATACCTCCATACAATTCGCAATTGGCAATTCGCAATGCGCAATTATGGGGAACGGTCTCCCAACTGCGCATTGCGCATTGCGAATTATTTCTTCTGCTGCAGCTTCACCGCGTCCGCGATGCCGCCGATGTACTTGCTGTCGTAGGCCTCCTGAGAGGACTTGAAGGGCCGGTCGTTCATCAGGAAGTTGGTGTAGATGGGGGCGGGCCGGCCCGTCTCCTTCTCCCGCTTGGCGATGAAATTGTACATGCGGGTCTTGAGGGCCTCCACCACCTCGGGGTTCTCCGCGGCCACGTTGTGGTTCTCCTCCGGGTCCTTGATGAGGTTGTACAGCTCGATCTCGGGCTTGAAGTGGAAGTCCGGCTCCAGCGCCACGATGAGCTTCCATTCCGGGGTGCGCCAACCGTGCTTGCGCATCCAGGTGCACTCGGTGATGTAGAACTCCGGCTCCGGCTCGCGATACTCGCCCCGCACCAGCGGCATGAGGCTGCGGCCCTCCATGGGCAGGTTGTTCTCGATGCCCATGAGCTCCAGCAGGGTGGGGGTCACGTCCTTCAGCTGGCAGATGTCGGCATAGCGCTTGCCCTCGGGCAGGTGGCCCTTCCAGCGGATGATGAGGGGCACCACCAGCGTGCACTCGTACATGCCGTGATGGTCGAAGTAGCAGTCGTGATCGTACAGCGTCTCGCCGTGGTCGGAGACGAAGATGACGATGGTGTCCTCCTCCAGGTTCAGGTCGTGCAGCTTGGTGAGGATCTGCTGGATGCAGCTGTCCATGTAGGCCACCGCGCTGTCGTACTGGGCGATGACATAGTCCGGATTGGTGCAGCCTTCCGGCACCCAGCTCCTGATGTAGTCGCCGAAGGGCTTGAAGTCGTACACCTTCTGCATGCGCTTGTCATTGGGATCAAAGGCGTCGCCCTGGAAGAACATGTTGTCGAAGGGGGCGGGGGCCAGGTAGGGCGAGTGGGGATCCATGTGGCGCAGGAACAGCATGAAGGGCTTGTCTTCCTTGGCCAGCCGCTCCAGTTCGGGAATCGCCACGTCGTTCAGATTCTCCGCCTTGTGGGCGCGGCCGTCGTCGTGGTCCGGGCCCCAGCCGGCGAAGGAGAGGTAGGTGTCGTAGCCCCGGCCGCCGGCGTTGCCCTGGAAGCCCACGCAGGTGGTGTTGTAGCCGTTGTCCCGCAGGATCTCCGCCAGCACCGGCACGCCGTCGATGATGGCCTTCTGGGAGAGCGCCACCACATCCGTGCCGAAGCAGTCCCGGCCGGTCATCATGTTGGAATAGCCGGGGGTGGTGGGGATGTGGGCGGAGAAGCAGTTGTCGAAGGTGATGCCGCCCTCGGCGTACTTGCTGATATGGGGCGTGGTCAGCCGCCCGTAGCCGTAGTGGCTCATGTGGTTGCGGCGCAGGCTGTCAATGCCGAAGAACAAAAGATTCGGTTTCTTGGCCATGTTCAAATTCCCCCTGTCATTATTGCCTCCCCTGAAAGGGGAGGTGCCGAGTGAAGCGAGGCGGAAGGGTCGGAATCAAGTAGCACCTGACCCCTCAGTCCGCTTCGCGGACAGCTCCCCTTTCAGGGGAGCCTTTTGGTTTATCGGTTTCCCAGCATTTTCAGAATGGCGTTCATGTAGCCGAAGCTCTCGCTGGCGATGGCCTGGGCGGCCTGCATGGTGAGCTCGGGGCCGATGACCTCCAGGCACACCGGGCCCTCGTAGCCCGCGTCCACCAGCGCCTTGAAGTAGCCGTACAGGTTGATCTCGCCCCGGCCGCAGGCCTGATCGGCGGGCGCGCCCGGCGCGGGACCGGGGCCCTTGCAGTCGCGGATGTGCACGTGGCCCATGCGGGACACCACCTGCGCCAGGGCCTCCTCGGGCTTCTCGCCCGCCCGGTGGATGTGGCTGGGGTCCATGTCGATGCCGAAGGAATCCAGCTGGATGGCCTCCATGGCCCGCTTGGTGGTGGGTGTGTCGTGGATGGCGCAGCCCACATGAGCCTTACAGCACAGCTTCACGCCGTATTCCGCGGCCAGCTTCGCCCGGGCGGTGAGGGTCTCGATGGACTTCACCACGTCCTCCTCCACGTCCATCTTGCCGCCGGGGCCCACGTTCACCACCGGGATGCCCAGGTACTGGGCGGCCTTGAAGGCCTTGGTGAGGCGATCCTCATCCAGCGACGCCACCTCCATGGACAGGAGCTCAACGCCCGCCTCCTTCGCGGCGGCCTTCACCAGCGGCGCCTGGGTCTCCCAGGCGTCCAGCACCAGGTGCTCGCACATGCCCTGAATGGCGGACAGCTCCACGCCGTCGTAGCCCGCGGCCTTGATGGCCTTCATGGCGTTCTTCACGCCGGTGCCCTTGAAAAGAACGGTATTCACGCCCAGTTTCATAAGATGCATTCCTCCCCGTGCGTTGTATTTTTGTGCCTTCGTCGCCCTTCCGGGCAGTTCTGGCTTCATTATACAACCCATAACACGAATCCGCAATCAGTTTTTACATTTCCGTTCAGATCGAGGACGGATTCAGACAAATGACGGGCATATTCCACCAATTCCCGCGCCTTTTGACAGAACGGAATTATTCTAGTAATGTAATCTCCCGATTGCCGTCCGGGAAAGAAAAAGGACCTCCGCGAAGGAGGTCCGAAATGTTCAGTCCCTATAATTGCGCATTGCGCATTGCGAATTGCCAATTACTTCTGCAGCAGGTGAATGGCGAAGCCGCCGATCTCCTCGGCCAGGTAGATGGCGTTGGGCTTGCCGTTCTTCAGGCTCAGGCTGCTCTCGTCGAAGGCGAAGCCCTGGGCCTCCAGATAGGCGCGGGCGCGGACAACGGAGTTGGTGGCCACGGCGATGTGGCCGTTTTTGCCCCGGCCGGGCTTCTTCATGGCCTCGATGGCCTTGCCCGCGAAGTCGGAGGAGTTGCCCTCCTTCACCGGCCAGCCGAACAGGGCGCTGAACTTCTTCGCCACGGAGGCGGCCTCTTCGGGGCTGCCGCAGTTGACGCCCACGTGCACCAGCTCGAAGCCCAGCATCTTGCGCACGGCGCTGCGGGTGATTTCCTCGATCTTGTCGAACTCGCCGGCCTCGATCAGGTCGCTCTTGGCCATCCAGCTGCCGCCGCAGGCCACGATCTTCGGGAAGGAGAGGTAGGTGTTCAGGTTGTCCTCGTTCACGCCGCCGGTGGGCATGAACAGCATGTCGCCGTAAGGGGCGCTGACGGCCTTGATGGTGTTCAGGCCGCCCATGGCCTCGGCGGGGAAGAACTTGACCACCTTCAGGCCGAAGCGGATGGCCTGCTCGATGTCGCTGGTGGTGGGGCAGCCGGGGAAGATGGGATAGCCCTTCTCCACGCAGTGGCCAACCACCTCGGGGTTGAAGCCGGGGGTGACGATGAACTTCGCGCCGGCGGCCATGGCCTTGTCGGCCTGCTCGACGGTGAGCACAGTGCCCGCGCCCACCAGCACCTCCGGCAGCTCGGCCGCCACCCGGCGGATGGACTCCTCGGCGGCGGCGGTGCGGAAGGTGATCTCGGCCACCGGCAGGCCGCCCCTGGCCAGCGCCCGGCACAGCGGCACCGCGTCGGCGGGGTCGTTCAGCTTGATGACGGGCACGATGCCCAGCGAGGCGAATTTCTGAATCATATCCATGGGTCATTCACTCCTTGCCGTGTTTATTCACTGACTCCATTATACAACAACCGGGTCGGAGGCACAAGAGGGAAACTCACGCGGAGGGAATGGGGCGTTTTCCCGGCGAATGGGCGAAGGTTTAACGCTTTTTCTTGCAATTTTCCCCGCCGGCATGTATAATATTCATCAGACGGACGGCGGCCCGCCGCCCGAAAAGGAAAGGAGACGCGCTCAATATGGATATTCAGAAAATCATCAACGACGTGCTGGCCAAACTGAAGGCCGACCCCAATCTTTTGAAGACTTTCGCCGCCAATCCCGTGGAGACCCTGGAGAAGACCCTGGGCATCGACCTGCCGGATGAGCAGATCAATCAGGTCATCGAGGGCATCAAGGGCAAGATCGACCTGAACAACCTGGATCTGGGCGACGCCGCCGGCCTGCTGGGCAAGATCAAGGGCCTGTTCGGGAAATAAACCTCATCCGCTTTCCCGCACCCCCCGCCTCCGTTTTTCGCGGAAACGGGGGTTTTGTTTTTCCGGCCCGGTTGACAAATCCCGCGCCGCGTTGTACAATGCTCATGTTGCATTATTATGCGCATATTTATGTACTATAGCCGCCTTCGGGCGGATACGGAGGTTTTTTCATGGGCAAGAGGTATCTCGTGCTGGCGGACGGCACGGCCTTTGAGGGGCAGGCCTTCGGGGCGGAGGGGCCTGCCGTGGGCGAATTGGTGTTTACCACCGGCATGGGCGGCTACATCGAGACCCTCACCGACCCCAGCTACTTCGGCCAGATCGTGCTGCAGACCTTCCCGCTGATGGGCAATTACGGGGTGATCGAGGCAGATTTTGAGGGCGAATGCCGGGTGAAGGGCTATGTGGTTCGGGAGTGGTGCGACGCGCCTTCCAACTTCCGCTGCCAGTACGACCTGGACGCGTTTTTGAAGGCCCGGGGCGTGCCCGGGGTCTGCGGGGTGGACACCCGCGCCATCACGAAGATCATCCGGGAGCACGGCGTGATGAACGCCATCATCTGCGACGAAATCCCCGGGAATCTGGACGAGGTGAAGGCCTACGCCGTCCGAAACGCGGTGGAGAGCGTGACCGTAGCGGCCCCCGAGAGTTATCCCGCCCCGGGGGAGGCCCGCTTCTCCGTGGCGCTCATCGACTACGGCGCGAAGAAAAACATCGTCCGCGAGCTGCGAAAGCGGGGCTGCGACGTGACGGCGCTGCCCGCTTCCACCGGGGCGGCGGAGATTCTCGCCCTGAAGCCGGACGGGGTGATGCTGTCCAACGGCCCCGGCGACCCGGCGGAGAACACCGGCTGCATCGCGGAGCTGCGGGCGCTGCTGGGCCGGGTGCCCATCTTCGGCATCTGCCTGGGGCATCAGCTGCTGGCCCTGGCGGCGGGAGGCGAGACCGTGAAGCTGAAATACGGCCATCGCGGGGTGAATCAGCCCGTGCGTGAGACGAAGGGACAGCGCACCTACATCACCAGCCAGAACCACGGCTACGCGGTGGTGTCCGAGTCGGTGAAGGCGGGCGAGGTGAGCTTCGTCAACGCCAACGACGGCACCTGCGAGGGCATCGACTATCCCCGGGAAAAGGCGTTCACCGTGCAGTTCCATCCCGAGGCCTGCGCCGGCCCCCGGGACACCTCGTTCCTGTTCGACCGGTTTATCAAGCTGATGGAGGAAAACCGCCATGCCGCTGAATAAGGAAATCAAAAAGGTGCTCATGATCGGCTCCGGCCCCATCGTCATCGGCCAGGCGGCCGAGTTCGATTACGCCGGGGCCCAGGCCTGCCGCGTGCTGAAGAAGGCCGGGGTCAACGTGGTGCTGGTCAACTCGAACCCCGCCACCATCATGACCGACAAGGCGCTGGCGGACGAGATCTACCTGGAGCCCCTCACCGCCGAGACGGTGAAGCGCATCATCGAGAAGGAAAAGCCGGACAGCATGCTGGCCGGGCTGGGCGGGCAGACCGGGCTCACCATCGCCATGCAGCTGGATAAGGAGGGCTTTTTGCAGAGCCACGGCGTGCGGCTCATCGGCACCAACGCGGAAGCCATCGACCGGGCGGAGGACCGGCAGCTGTTCAAGGACACCATGGCCGCCATCGGCGAGCCCACCATCCCCTCGGACATCGCCCGGGACGTGGAGACGGCGCTTTCCGTGGCGGAGCAGATAGGCTATCCGGTGATCGTGCGGCCGGCGTTCACCCTGGGCGGCGCGGGCGGCGGCGTGGCGAAGACGGCCGCCGAGCTGGGGGAGATCGCCAGGACTGGCCTGGACCTGTCGCCCATCACCCAGGTGCTCGTCGAGAAGTACATCGCCGGGTGGAAGGAGATTGAGTTCGAGGTCATGCGGGATGGCGCGGGCAACGTCATTGCCGTGTGCAGCATGGAGAACTTCGACCCCGTGGGCATCCACACCGGCGACTCGATTGTGGTGGCCCCGGCCCTCACCCTGTCGGATAAGGAATACCAAATGCTGCGCAGCGCCTCGCTGAACATCATCTCCGCCCTGGGCATCGTGGGCGGCTGCAACTGCCAGTTTGCCCTGAACCCGGATTCCTTCGAGTACGCCGTGATCGAGGTGAACCCCCGGGTGTCCCGCTCCTCGGCCCTGGCCAGCAAGGCCACCGGCTATCCCATCGCCAAGGTGACGGCCCAGATCGCCCTGGGCTACACCCTGGACGAGATCAAAAACGAGATCACCGGCAAGACCTGCGCCTGCTTTGAGCCCGCGCTGGACTACGTGGTGGTGAAGCTGCCCAAATGGCCCTTCGACAAGTTCGCCGGGGCCAGCCGCCGCCTGGGCACCCAGATGAAGGCCACCGGCGAGGTGATGGCCATCGCGCCCTCCTTTGAAATGGCTCTCATGAAGGCGGTGCGGGGCGCGGAGATCAAGCTGGACACCCTGAACCGGCCCTATGCCGGCGACGCGCCCGTGGAGGAGCGGCTGAAGGAGCCGGACGACCTGCGGCTTTTCACCGTCTTCGAGGCGCTGAAAAAGGGCGTGTCCGTGGAGGCGATCCACGAGATCACGAAGATCGACCGGTGGTTTCTGTCCAAGCTCAGGCGCCTGGCGGAATTCGAGGCAAAGCTGACCGCCCCTCTGACGGAGGAAACCTATCGGGAGGCCAAGCGGCTGGGCTATCCGGACGGGGCCATCCGGCGCATCAGCGGCGCGGAGAGCCTGCCCGCCCTTCAATCCGCCTTCAAGATGGTGGATACCTGCGGCGCGGAGTTCGACGCGGAGACGCCTTACTTCTACTCCACCTTCGACGGCGACTGCGAGGCCCGGGCCTTCCGGCGCAGTGGCAAGCCCACCGTCATGGTGCTGGGCTCCGGCCCCATCCGCATCGGCCAGGGCATCGAGTTCGACTATTCCTCGGTGCACTGCGTGTGGACGCTGAAATCCATGGGCTACGACGTGGTCATCGTGAACAACAACCCGGAGACCGTGTCCACCGACTACGACACCGCCGACCGGCTGTACTTCGAGCCCCTGACGGCGGAGGACGTGTCCCGCATCATCGAGGTGGAGAAGCCGGTGGGCGTGGTGGTGGCCTTCGGCGGGCAGACGGCCATCAACCTGACCGAGTACCTGGCGAAGGCGGGCGTCAACATCCTGGGCACCAGCTGGGAGGGCATCGACACCGCCGAGGATCGGGAGGCCTTCGACGCGCTGCTGGAGCGGCTGTCCATGCGCCGGCCGAAGGGCATGGCCGTGCGCGACATGGCCGAGGCGCTGTCCGCGGCGGAGACGCTGGGCTATCCGGTGCTGCTCAGGCCCAGCTTCGTCATCGGCGGGCAGAACATGACCATCGCCCGGGAGGAGGCGGACGTTCGGCGCTACATGGCCCGCATCCTGGCCGGGGGCATCGACAACCCGGTGCTCATCGACAAGTACATGCCCGGCGTGGAGCTGGAGGTGGACGTGATCTCCGACGGCCGGGACGTGCTCATCCCCGGCATCATGCAGCACGTGGAGCGGGCGGGCGTCCACTCGGGGGACTCCATCGCCGTGTATCCGCCCTTCAACCTGGACGACCGGATGCTGGAGACCATCTGCGAGAGCTCCGAGAGCCTGGCGCTGGCGCTGGGCACCAAGGGGCTTGTGAACATCCAGTACCTCATCTGGCAGGGGGAGCTGTACGTCATCGAGGTCAATCCCCGGGCCTCCCGCACCATTCCCTACATCAGCAAGGTGACGGGTGTGCCCATGGTGGACGCCGCCGCCCGGGTGATGCTGGGGGAGAAATTGAAGGATCTGGGCTATGGCACCGGCCTGTTCCGCACGCCGCCCTACTGCGCGGTGAAGGTGCCCGTGTTCTCCTTCGAGAAGCTGACCGACGTGAACGCCTACCTGGGGCCGGAGATGAAGTCCACCGGCGAGGTGCTGGGCCTGGGGGAGAACCTGAGCGAGGCGCTGTTCAAGGGCCTCACCAGCGCGGGCTTCAAGATGCCGAAACCCGGCGAGCGGGCGGGGGT
>CADARO010000020.1 GCA_902790345.1 uncultured Eubacteriales bacterium
CCCTTCTTCCACATCCTCCAGGATCTCCCTGATACCGGAAAGAATCAAATCCCTTTCTTCCTCTGTCAGTATGCCTGACGCAGCCAGCATTTTGACATGAGCCATGCTGCCTTCCATATCCTGCCGGTAGAACTTCTTATCAAAACTGACGGACGCGTTAAAATTATATACCAGACGATCAGTCTCCTTGGTAAAGCGTCCACCCCATAATTGAGCCATAATGCTCCTCCTTGCCTGCTGTTAGTTAAAAATCGCCATGACGATCTTAAGCACCATTAATATCTCATCTATTTTACATGAAAAGGAGATTACTGGCAAGAAATAAAAAAGAGTTCATCTTATTATGACAGGGACTGGGTAAAAAAAAACACCTGACGCTATTGATTTTATTTGCGTATTTGATATAATATGGAATAAATATGCAAAGACATATTAATAATCATTGTAAAGGAGAAGGAGTTTATGAAGTACAGAAAAATTGCAGCATTAGTACTGGCCATGGGAATGGCAGTATCCATGATGATGGGATGCGGCGCATCCAAGCCCGCAGACAGTGAGGGTGACACGAGCGCATCAGGAAGCCAGTCATTTACCACTGTCAATGAAGGCGTCCTTACTATGGCGACCAACGCCCAGTTCCCGCCTTACGAGTACTATGATGGACAGGAGATCGTAGGTATCGACGCTGAGATCGCAAAGGCTGTCGCAGACAAGCTTGGCCTTGAGCTCAAGATTGAGGATATGGAGTTTAATTCCATCATCGGTTCTGTTCAGAGCAACAAGGTGGATATGGGACTTGCCGGCATGACCGTAACAGATGAGAGGAAACAGTCTGTTAATTTCACAGAGCCTTATGCCACAGGGATCCAGTCCATCATCGGCCAGTCCGATTTCAAGACCACGGCCGATCGATACTGCCACGCACGGGATAGCAGTAAGCAAAAAGCCGTGCAAGATTTGAACCAGCTCTTGACGTCAAATTGAGCTCCAAACGGGCTGCAATCTTGACGTCAAACTGAGCCAAAAACAGTCGCAAAAAAGAAAAAAGTGTCAGCCTTCTCAAAAACGGTTTTTTGGACTCGAAAAAGTGTCTGTTTTTTCAGGCACAAATCCGAACACACCCGAAGTGCCTGACTTTTTCTCTTTGTATTGCTTGACTCGCAGTTCAGTATTCGTAAACTTGTGCACGGTTTTGTGCATTTTCTGCACAAGATGGTGAAATTGTGGCGATTATTGAATATGCGTAAACCGTTAGCCGGCTAAATTGCAGCAAAAAGGATAAAAAATGACCGTGCAGCTGTACAATCTGCACGGTTTTGGCTGGTAGCGGCGAGTGGATTCGAACCGCTGACACTCCGGGTATGAACCGAATGCTCTGGCCAACTGAGCTACGCCGCCAAATGGTTGCGGGGGAGGGATTTGAACCCTCGACCTCCGGGTTATGAGCCCGACGAGCTACCGGACTGCTCTACCCCGCGACATGAAGCCGTCTTCCCGACGACAAGGGCTATTGTAGCACATCCCGCCGCTGGTGTCAACCCCCTTTTTGGCCCTGTGCGCCGATCTTTACATTCACGCGATCAGCGAGGCCAGAATGAACAGCCCCATGGTGATCAGGTTCGAGATCAGCAGCGTCAGATCCTTCTCCTCGTCGCTCAGCTCCTCGAAGGTCACGATGGGCTCGTCCACATAGTCGATCATGTCGCCGAAGGCCCGCTCGGGCGTCTTCTTGCGGCGGAAGAGCTTGCGGTCGAACTTGGGCACCTTCACGCCGTCCAGGCGGAGGTAGGCCAGCCACGCCATGGCCGCAAAGAACACCACGAAGAACTCGCAGCCCCAGGAGGCGTTGGCGGCGCTCACGCGGGGGCCGATGAATCGGTTCCATAAAAGCGCCAGGCACAGGCTCACCAGAAACCGGGTGAACACCTGATAGATCACCGGCCGGATCATGTAGCGTTCGAAGGGCGGTCGCTTGTTCTTTTTCGGCATGCTGCGCCTCCTGAAAAAACGGATATGCGCTATTATAATATAGGGAAGCGTAAATTGCAAGCGGCTTCGTGAAATGCCGGAGAAAAATGCATAGAAATGAAAATAATCTCATTCTTTTCCGGCGGAGCGCGATGAGCTTTCCGGGGCCTTCTCCGAACAAAATGCAGGAATTGCCTTGAAAAATTCCGGTAAAATCCGCATCTTCCGGGTGAAAAGCCAGGTTTTTGCATCGTTTTTCGGCTGTTATGCACTTTACAAAACGGCGGAGATGTGTTACTATACTAAACAAGAAAAGTGTTGTTTGCACTATTTCTGTATACTATCGTAGAGGAGGAACCCTTAGCATGAAGAAAATGCTGACTCTGGTTCTGGCCCTTTGCCTGGTTCTTTCCATGGCGATCGTGCCGAACGCAAGCGCGGACAAGATTACCGACTACGTCGACTATCAGACGCAGCAGAGTGAGATCGAGTACTGGTGCATCCAGCACTCCCAGGGCGCTGTGGACCTGAACGTGCTGTGCAACTGCATCGACGGTCTGCTGACCAACGACAACCACGGCAACCTGATCTCCTGCGTTGCCAAGGATTGGTCTTCCAATGAAGACGGCACCGTCTGGACCTTCAACCTGCGCGACAACGTCAAGTGGGTCGACTGCGAAGGCGACGAAATGGCCGACTGCGTGGCCGAGGACTTCCTGTATGGCCTCGAGTTCGTTCTGAACTACGCCAAGAACGAAGCCGCCAACACCTCCATGCCCATCGAGATGATCAAGGGCGCCGGCGAGTACTATGAGTACACCAAGGCCCTGGCCGAGTCCGACGATCAGGCCGCCCTGGATCTGGACCTTGAGAAGTTCAAGGAGATGGTCGGCATCGAAGCGCCCGACGATTACACCGTCGTGTACACCCTGTCCGGCCCCTACAGCTACTTCCCCACCGTGGCCACCTACAGCTGCCTGAGCCCCATCTCCGGCGCTCTGCTGGAGGAGATCGGCGCTGAGGGTTACCGCAACGTGACCTTCGACACCCTGTGGTACAACGGCCCCTACTATGTGAGCGAGTTCGTGGATCGTTCCTACAAGATCTTCACCGCCAACCCCCTGTACTACAACGACGAGGACGAGCTGTTCAACACCGTCAAGGTGCAGATGGTTGAGTCCCCTGACCAGGCCTTCCTGCTGTATGAGGCCGGCGAGATCGACAAGGTGACCCTGAACCAGGCCAACCTGACCGCCATCTACAACAACCCCGACGACAAGTTCCATGACTACCTGGTCGAAGCCCGTCCCACCAAGTATTCCTATCAGTTCCACTTCAACTACAACCGCCTGAATGAGGACGGCTCTGAAGACACCGACTGGAATACCACCATCGCCAACGAGAACTTCCGCAAGGCCTGGTACTATGGCATCGACCTGACCGAGTGGCTGGCCCGCACCAACTTCATCAACCCCCTGTCCTGCGAGAACTACGCCTACACCAACACCGGCGTTTCCACGCTGAGCGATGGCCGCGACTATGTGTCTCTGGTTCTGGACGAGATCGGCCTGGCCAACGGCACCGGCACCTATGCCCGCTATGACGCCGAGAAGGCCGCTGGCTACATCGAGGCCGCCAAGGAAGAGCTGACCGCCGCTGGCGTCACCCTGCCCGTGAAGGCCCATTATTACATCGTCTCCGGCAACCAGAGCACTCTGGACACTGCTGAAGTGCTGAAGAAGTGCGTCGAGGATCAGCTGGGCGACCTGGTTGAGCTCGTGATCGACACCTACGTGTCCTCTTACAGCCAGGAAGTCCGCAACCCGCATCTCCAGGCCTTCCAGATCAACGGCTGGGGCGCCGACTTCGGTGATCCCATCAACTTCCTCGGCCAGGAGACCTACGGCGACGACAACGCCTACTATTCTCAGTACTACTCCAACGCCAACCTGGCCACCGATGAGAAGCTGATCGCCGATTATCAGGAGTTCACCGCGCTGGTCAACGAGGCCAAGGCCATCAACGACCTGGATGCCCGTTACGCCGCCTTCGCCAAGGCTGAGGCCTGCATGATCGACCACTGCCTGGTGATCCCCGCCTACGTGAACGTCGGTTGGGAGCTGACCAAGGTCAATCCCTATAGCGAGATCTACTGCGCTTACGGCATGATGACCTACCGCTATGTCAACTACGACACCAACAGCGACGGCTACACCACCGCTGAGGTCGAGGAGCTGAAGGCCGCCTACAACGCCAACTGATTTCACGATCAGCGCGCTGACGGCATAGCTTAAAAACCCTTTCCCGTGCGGTTCCGAAAGGGGCCGCACGGGGATTCATTACACCGGACCCGCACGGGTCACCGCGTACCCTTGCCCGGCATGGCGGACGCGAACCGGGCGAGGGCATGCGGTGAGACACGCCGCGTGGGAAATGCTTTCGGATGACAGGGGAGCCATCTGAGCGGAGACCCTGTCCTTTTCTTTTATTCACTTACCGAGGAGGCGAGCGAATGCTCAAGTACACCCTGAAACGCCTTCTGCAATCGGTGATCACGGTGCTGCTCATCGTGTCCATCGTGTTCCTGCTGATGCGCCTTCTGCCCACGGACTATTATTTCCGCGAGGATGAGCTGATGAAGTTCACCGACGAGCAGAAGAACGAGCGCCTGGAGGCCGAGGGCCTTCTGGACCCGCCGCTGGTGCAGCTGGGCAATTTCTTCCGGAACATGGTTCAGTTCCAGGTCAAGAAGGGCCGCTCCTACTCGCTGGATCAGTTCATCGCCGCCAAGCTGAGCGGCCAGGGCATCGACAACCCGAAGAACGCCAAGACCAGCTGGAACTTCAACCTGGGCATTTCCCGCCGCATCCAGTACGGCCAGCCCGTTCAGAAGGTCATCGCCGAGAAGTTCGGCATCTCCATGAAGATCGGCCTCATATCGCTGGCTGTGTCGCTGGTGCTGGGCGTGGTGCTGGGCGTGCTGCAGGCGCGCTATAAGGACGGCGTGTTCGATCATATCGGCACGGCCTACACCGTGTTCGTCAACGCCGTGCCGCATCTGGTCAGCTACTCGCTGATCCTCATCATCGGCAACCAGATCTTCGGCCTTCCGGCCGTGTATTCCTCCCGCAACGAGGCCCAGTCCCTCATCCTGCCCGTCATCTGTCTGGCCATGGGCTCCACCGCCGGCTACATGCTGTGGATGCGCCGCTACATGGTGGACGAGCTGAACAAGGACTACATCCGCCTGGCCAAGCTGAAGGGCCTCTCCACCACGAAGATCATGTTCCGCCATGTGCTGCGCAACGCCTTCGTGCCGCTGGCGCAGTATCTGCCCTATTCCATCCTGCTCACGGTGGGCGGCTCCCTGCTGGTGGAATCCTTCTTCGCCATTCCGGGCATGGGTCCCATGCTCTCTCAGGCCATACCCCGCTATGACCTGAACCTGGTGCAGGCCATCGTCATGCTGTATGCCGCCCTGGGCGTCATCGGCGTGTTCCTGGGCGATCTGCTCATGTGCCTGTTCGATCCGCGTATCAGTCTGGTTGGAAAGGGGGAGGCGCGCTGATGGCAAAGAACAAGAATACGCGTCTAAAGACGCCGCAGGAAATGCAGGAGCCGGTGGTCAATCTGGACATCGACTATTCCCAGATAGACACCGAGCCCAAAAAGGAACGCCCCTACGGGCGCGAGTATCCCCAGTCCCGCAGCCGCATGCCTGAGAAGCAGCTCTTTGAGTTCGCCGAGTATCGCCCGCAGGACGCCGAGCGCATCGGCTATTCCAACTATTCCTATTGGAAGAGCGTGCTGCAGAACTTCCTGAAGAAGAAGCCCGCCGTCATCATGCTGGGCGTGTTCATCCTGCTGTTCATCTTCACTTTCGTGGCGGAGTGGATCTCGCCCTACAGCGTGGCGGAGCTCCAGCAGGACAACAACGCCATCTTCCAGCTGCCCAGCTCTGAGCACTGGTTCGGCACCACGCAGGCCGGCAAGGATTACTGGGTCATCACCTGGTACGCCACCCGCGTGTCCATCGGCCTGGCCGCCATGGTGGCCGTGGGCCAGATCGTGGCCGGCACGGTGATCGGCCTGGTGTGGGGCTATGTCCGCAAGCTGGACCGCTTCTTCACCGAGCTGTACAACCTGATCGACAACATCCCCACCATCATCTACATGACGCTGATCGCCCTGATGGTGGGCCAGTCGGTGGGCATCATGGCCGCGGCCATGGTGGCGTTCGGCTGGCTGGGCACGGCCCGCAACGTGAGAAACCTGGTGTTCATGTATCGCGACCGTGAGTACAACCTGGCCTCCCGCTGCCTGGGCACCGGCCTGTGGCGCATTCTGTTCCGCAACATCTTCCCGTATCTGATCAGCGTGATCGTGCTGCGGCTGACCCTGGCCATTCCGGGCACCATCGCCTACGAGACCACCCTGAGCTACCTGGGCCTCATCAGCGAGGAGTATTCGCTGGGTATCCTCCTGAAGAACTCCCGCGACTACTTCCTGCGCTTCCCCCACATGCTGGTGTTCCCGGCGGTCATCGTGTCCATCATCACCATCACCTTCTATCTGGTGGGCAACGCGTTCTCCGACGCCTGCGACCCGCGCAATCACGTGTAAAGGAGGGGCGACAGCATGAGTGAAAATACAAGGCTTGAAACCGTCGATTTCGACGCGCGCGCCAAGCAGATCCTCTCGCAGGAGCCCATCCTCTCCGCCCGCGACGTGGAAGTGACCTTCTCGCTGCGGGGCAACAAGCTGACCGCCATCCGCCGCGCCTCGCTGGACCTCTACGAGGGCGAGACGCTGGCCATCGTGGGCGAGTCCGGCTCCGGCAAGAGCGTGTTCACCAAGTGCTTCGTGGGCATGCTGGACAAGAACGGCTCCATCACCCACGGCAGCATCACCTATGAGGGACAGGACCTGACCCAGTATACCGAAAAGGACTGGCTGAAGATTCGGGGCCGCAAGATCGCCATGGTCACCCAGGACCCCATGACCAGCCTGAACCCCCTGAAGACCATCGGCAAGCAGATTCAGGAATCCGTGGAGCTGCATCAGGGCCTGAAGGGCGCCGCGGCGAAGAAGGAAACCATCCGCATCCTGGAGGCCGTTGGCATTCAGGAGCCGGAGCGCCGCTACAAGCAGTATCCCCATGAGTTCTCCGGCGGCATGCGCCAGAGGGTGGTCATCGCCATCGCCGTGGCCTGCCGCCCGCAGATCCTCATTTGCGACGAGCCCACCACCGCGCTGGACGTGACCATTCAGGCCCAGATCCTGGACCTGATCCGCCGTCTGCAGCGGGAACAGAACATGACCATCATCTACATCACCCACGACCTGGGCGTTGTGGCCAACGTGGCCGACCGGGTGGCCGTGATGTACGCCGGTCAGGTGATCGAGGTGGGCATGGCCAACGAGGTCTTCTTCGACCCGTGGCATCCCTACACCTGGGCGCTGCTCTCCGCCCTGCCTCAGCTGGGCGTGAAGGGCGAGAAGCTGCCCGCCATCGACGGCACGCCGCCAAACCTGTTCAACAAGATCCAGGGCGACGCCTTCGCTCCCCGCAACCGCCACGCGCTGAACATCGACTTCCTGGAGGAACCGCCGATGTACGAAGTGACGGCCACGCACCAGGTCAAGGCCTGGCTGCGCGATCCCCGGGCGCCCAAGGTGGAGCAGCCCAAGGCCATCAGCATCCTGGAGCAGCAGGGCGGCAAGCCCACCGGTACCGATCCCAACGCCTACCATCCGCACCTGGATCCCAACCGGGAGACGCTGGTTGAGGTGAAGAATCTGCAGGTGACCTTCGGCACCGGCCGCAAGAAGTTTGTGGCGGTGGACGACGTCAACTTCCAGATCTACAAGGGCGAGACCTTCTCGCTGGTGGGCGAGTCCGGCTCCGGCAAGACCACCATCGGCCGGGCCATCGTGCGCATCAACCCGGTTTCCGGCGGCGAGGTGCTCTTCCGCGGGGAGCGAGTCAGCGGCCGCATCAGCAAGGAGATGGACACCAAGGTGATCCGCTCCATGCAGATGATCTTCCAGGATCCCATGGCGTCGCTGAACGAGCGCGCCAAGGTGGATTACATCGTCTCCGAGGGCCTGATCAACCATCACCTCTACAAGGACGACCGCGACCGCCAGAATAAGGTTCAGGAGGCGCTGAACGAAGTGGGCCTGCTGCCCGAGTTCTCCAGCCGCTTCCCCCATGAGTTCTCCGGCGGCCAGCGCCAGCGCATCGGCATCGCCCGCAGCCTCATCATGCAGCCGGAGTTCATCGTGGCCGACGAGCCCATCTCCGCGCTGGACGTGTCCATCCGCGCCCAGGTGCTGAACCTGCTGAACGACCTGAAGAAGAGCCGCGGCCTGACGTATCTGTTCATCGCCCACGACCTGTCGGTGGTTCGCTTCATTTCGGACCGCATCGCCGTCATTCACAAGGGCCGCATCGTGGAGCTGGCGGAGAGCGAGGAGCTGTTCTTCCATCCGCTGCATCCCTACACCAAGGCGTTGCTTTCCGCCGTGCCGAATCCGAACCCCTACGTGGAGCGGGTGAAGAAGCTGCTGGTTTACGATCCCTCGGTTCACGACTACAGCGTGGACAAGCCCCAGTGGGTGGAGATCATCCCGGGCCACTTCGTCTACGGCAACGAGCGGGAGCTGGACGGCTACCGCGAGGAGATCGCGACCAAGGGCTGACCGATTGAGCGGGAACATCATATCACCGAATAAAGAGAATCGCCCGACATCCTGTGCGAACAGGTGTCGGGCGATTTTTATGATCGAAAGGCGGGTCTTGAGTGGCTGCCGCGAGGCAGCTTCTCTGTTACAGCGGCAGCTTCCGGCCGCTCTTTCTCCAGTCGCGGAATTCGGCGGTGGCGGTGAACAGCACGTCGCCGGAGGAGTTCAGCGCCGTCTCCAGGGAATCCTGAATGACGCTGATGATGAAGCCCACGCCCACCAGCTGCATGGCGATGTCGTTGGAGATGCCGAACAGGGAGCAGCCCAGAGGCACCAGCATCAGCGAACCGCCGGCCACGCCGGAGGTGCCGCAGGCGGAGAAGGTGGCCACGATGCTCAGGAAGATGGCCATGGGCATCGTGACGTGCAGGCCGGTGGTGAAGGCCGCCACCAGGGAGAAGATGGTGATGGTCACCGCCGCGCCGTCCATGTTGATGGTGGAGCCCAGGGGAATGGAAACGGAATACAGGTCCTCATCCAGCCCCAGCTCCTTGCACAGCTCCATGTTCACGGGAATATTGGCGGCGCTGCTGCGGGTGAAGAAGGCGGTCACGCCGCTCTGGCGCAGGCAGCGGAACACCAGGGGGAAGGGGTTGTGCCGGAGCGTAAGGGCCACGATCAGCGGATTGATCACAAGGGAGACGAACAGCATGGTGCCCACCAACAGGAGGATCAGCTGGCCGTAGGTCTTGAAGATCTCCACGCCGCTGGTGGCGATGGCGGTGAACATCAGGCCCAGGATGCCCAAAGGCGCGCAGGCGATGACCCAGCGCACCACGTTGGATACGGCGTCCGCCAGGTTCTCCATCATCTGCTTGGTGGCAGGCGCGGCCGCCTTCAGCGCCACGCCGAACACCACGGCCCAGAACAGGATGCCGATGTAGTTGGCGTTGGCCAGGGCATGCACGGGATTGGAGATGATGCTCATGAGGAGGTTGTGTACCACCTCGGCCATGCCCTGGGGCGCGGCGGAGGTGTCCACGGCGTCCAGGCCGGTCAGCGGGACGGTGACGGGGAAGGCGAAGCTGGAGAACACCGACACGATGGCCGCGCACAGGGTGCTGATCAGATACAGCGCGATGACCGTGCGGAACTTGCGCATGTTGCCGCCTTTGGAGTTGGCCAGGGACGACGCCACCAGCACGAAGACCAGGATGGGCGCGATGGCCTTCAGCGCGCCAACGAACAGCTCGCCGGGCACGCCGATCCATGCCTGCCCCGGCACGATGAAGCCCAGCGCGGCGCCGATGACCAGACCGATCAGGATCCGCACGATGAGGCTCAGAGAATTCCACTTTTTGAGAATGCCCATGATGATTCCTCCTTTTTTGCCTGCGCGGCCTCTTTTGCCGCGTTCGGCCGGCTCTTTACCCATAATTCGACGATAAAGCGCGATATACCTGCCTCAGAAATGATCCTCCACCAGAATGGGCTTTCTCACAAAGATTTCCCTGAGCGTTTCCTCGTTGCCGAGCACCTGAACGTCCTCCCGGTAGGAGGCCTCGTTCAGGCTCACGGCCCCCAGCGCCAGCTGGGCCAGGGCCTGGATGGACACGGACAGGTCCGGCGCGGCGTCGGTTTCCTCCACGTTTTCTCCACACACGGCGAAGACGCCGTCGTTCTCCGGGATGATCCCGTCGGCAATCCGGATCACAAAGCGGCTGCCAGCGGGCTTTTTCATGAGGGCAAGCAGCTTTTTCGCGTTGACCACCCGGGCCATGTAGCCCTGACTGACGGCCTTCTGGATGGGGTAGGCGTCCGCTGTGTGGATGAGGGAGAACAGCTCGATGTCCCGGGGCAGGAACAGCTCGACGCTGCCGTAGTCCGCTGAGAACCGGGAGAGGAAGCCCAGGATGGCGCGGAAGCCCCTGGGCCCGTCCCAGGCCATGTCCTTCACGGACAGGATGGCGGCGGGATTGTGATACACGTCCTGGTAGATCAGGTAGGCCACGGGCTGTCCGCCTTCGCTGAGCAGATAGCAGAACTTGCGGTCCTTGAAATACTCGCCCTGCACCCGGCGCAGCATGGCTTCGTCGTCCCGGCGCATGGCCAGGTTGTAGCCCCCGGTGAAGCGCCGGTACAGCGCGGTGTAGGGGGCCACGTCGTCGCCTGTCTTCCACAGGACCGCGTCGCCCTCAAAGCGGTATTGGGCCAGGGCGGCGGGCGTCAGGGTGTATTCGCCCCGCCAGCAGATGGTCTCGTAGCCCGCCTTGCGATAGAAGGCGTGGTTGAAGGGATACAGGGTGGAGATGATCTCGCCCTCCCGGTAGGCCTGGGGCAGGAGCGAATCGAAGATGGCGCGCACCGCCCCGGCGTAGCGGTATTCCGGCAGGGTGGACACACCGCCGATGCCGCCGTTTTTGATGACGTGGCCGTCGAAATTCGTCTCGTACTGGTTGTTGATGATCCGGGCCATCATTTTGCCATCGTCGGCGAAGGCGCCCCAGTCGGGCACGGCGATGCTTTCGCTCTTCCGGCCCCACTCCTCGGTGTCGCTGATGGTGGTGTGAAAGGCCACAGCGGAAATCAGGCTGGCCTCCCGATGCTCCTCGGGGGTGGTGAGTAGCTTCACTTTCATGGGATCACGCCTCCAGCTCGTCGGTCAGGCGGCAGATTTCGTCGATCATGCCGCCGATGGTCTCGATGGTGTCCAGGAGGGGCTGGTCGGTGGTGATGTCGATGCCCGCCAGCGCGGCCAGGCCCACCGGGTCCAGGGTGCCGCCCGCCGCCAGCACCTTCTTCCAGTCCTCCACCGCCGGCTGGCCCTCGGCCTGAATGCGCTTGCTCACCTGGGTGGCCACGGTGAGGCCGGCGCTGTAGGTGTAGGAGTACAGGCCCATGTAGTAGTGGGGCTGGCGCATCCAGGTGTGGGCGGCGTTGTCGTCGATTTCCACGTCCTCGCCCCAGAAGGCCTGCAGGGTCTCTTTCATGAGGCGGCTCAGGGTCTCCGCCGTCACGCTGCCGCCCTCGTCCACGATTTTGTACACCTGGCGCTGATACGCGGCCTCCATCAGGTGGGTCACGAAGTTGTGATAGTAGGTGTTGGAGATCATGCAGGACAGCACCCAGCGGTGGAAGCGCCTGTCGTCGCTGGTCTTCAGCAGGTAGTTGGCCATGATGAGCTCGTTCATGGTGGAGGGGGCCTCCACGAAGTAGGTGGACACGCGGGTGTCCAGGATGGACTGGGCGCGGCCCATGAGCCGGTCGTGGCCGGCGTGGCCCAGCTCGTGGGCCAGGGTGAACACGTCCGCCATGCGGTCGTTCCAGCTCAGCAGGATGAAGGAGTTCTTGCCGTACACGTCGGCGCAGAACCCGCCGGTGGATTTGCCCTGATTCTTGGCAAAGTCCACCCAGCGTTTGTCGTAGGCCTCCTTCACCATGGCCACGTAGTCCTCGCCCAGGATGGACAGGCCGTCCACGATGTACTTCTTCGATTCCTCGATGGTCACACGGGGGTCGTAGTCCGGGTCCACGGCGATCTTCAGGTCGGCGAAGGTCATCTTGTCCAGCTTGTGGATTTTTTTGAGCAGGCGGGCGTATTTGCGCATGTGGGGGGCCAGCCGGGTGGTGATGAGGTCGATCTGCCGGTCGTACATTTCCCGGGTCACCTTCTGATTGAACAGCAGGCTGTCGAACACGGAATCGAACCCCCGCAGGGTGGCCATGGTCTTTTCCTGCTGCACCTGGGCGTTGTAGGCGGCGGCGGTCACGTTTTCATACTGGCGGATCTTCTTGGAAAACGCTTCGAAGGCGGCCCGGCGCACGGCGGCGCGGCGGTCGTACTCGTAGTCGTCCTCGAAGAGGGAATAGCCCAGGGGGAAGGTCTCCCCCTCCACGGTGAAGGAATCGAACTTCATATCGGCCAGCTTGGCGCTGTTGTAGATGGTGTAGGGCGCGCTCATGGTCTGGCCCAGGGCCGCCAGGGCCCGCTCGGTCTCGGGATGCAGGTAGTGGGGCTTGGAGCGCAGCACGTCCGCCAGATGGCGGCGGTTGGCCTCGCTCCGCTCCATGGCGGCCCGCAGAATCGCCTCGTCGCCCTCGATCAGCTGGCTGTCGATGAAGCTCAGCCGGCTCTCGATCTCAGCCATCAGCCGCTCGATCCGGCCGAACCGGGCCATGTTGTACTCGTCGGTGTAGTCCACCTCCACCGCCAGGGAGCAGTAGCCGCCCACCCAGTCGGTCAGCCGCTCCACCTCCCGCAGGTCGTCCAGGCATTTGTTGATGGTCTCCGGGTCGGTCAGGCGGCCCTTGTAGGCCTTTTCCATCTCGATGCTCTTATCTTCCGCCTTTTTGGCATCCGCCTGCATGGCCTCCTCGTTGGGATAGATGAGGGACAGATCCCAGGTCAGCTCCACGGGCACGTCCTTGCGCGATTTCAGTTCCATTTGCGTATGCTCCTCTCCGCGGCGCGAAGGCGGCCGCGCGTGTTTCGTTCTTCAGTATACCATGGATTTCGCGAAATGCAAACAGGGCAGAAGCGGGCTGCCTCGCGTTGAGACAGCCCGCCTGAAAGCGCCCTTTACTTGCGCTTGCGGTTGAGGTATTCGTCCAGCTCGGTTTTGATCTTCTCAGGGATCTCCCGCTTCACCGGGCACTTGGCGGCGTCGGCCATGGCGGCGGTGAAGGCCGCGGCGAATTCGCCGTCGGCGCGCAGCCGCTCCTCGGAGAGCAGGGCCATGGTGTCGTAGCGGCTGTGGATGTTGGACTGGCTGCCCGGGGCCAGGCGGGCGAAGGAGACGGCCGGCACGCCCTTGTCCGCGAAGGGGGTGGAGTCGCTGGAATACACGCCGGTGCGCACGTCGATGCCCCAGCCCCGCTGGGCCGCGAAATAGCAGATGTAGGAGGCCAGCGCGTCCTCCGCGCTCACGCAGGCGATGAACCGGCCCATGATGGAGCCGATCATGTCCAGGTTGACGTTCAGCGCGATCTTGTCCAGCTCCGCCTCGTGGGCCTGGACATAGGCCTTGGAGCCCAGAAGGCCCCGCTCCTCGCTGCCGCAGAACACGAAGCGCAGCCCGTAGCGATGGGGCGCGGCGGGGGCCATCGCCTCCAGCACTTCCAAAAGGCCCACGCAGCCGGACATGTTGTCGTAGGAGCCCCGGGAGAGGGGCACGGTGTCGTAGTGGGCGGTGAGGGCGATCCACTCGTCCGTCTCGCCGGGCAGCTCGGCCACCACGTTGTGAGACTCGCCCTCGTATTCGTTCTGGGCGATGCTGATGCGCACGGTCTTCACGCCGTCCTTCACCAGCCGCAGCGCCTCCTTGGCGTTGACGTTCACGCTGAGCGCCTTGCGGCCGGTGGCCACGTAGCCCCGCAGCTCCTTCTTGTCGATGTCGTTGTCGCGGTAGTTGACGTTGCCGTCGTAGGTGATGAAGCCCAGCGCGCCGTTGTCCAGCAGGTCGTGATAGATGAAATAGCGCAGCCCCGAATCCAGCAGCACGATCTTGCCCCGGACCTTGGTCAGCGAGGCGGGATCAGTGTTGGGCAGGTAGATGAGAGGCGCTTCAATCTCGCCGGAGCCGCAGCAGCGATAGCCCTCGCAGGGCACGGCGCGGCCGTCCGCGATGAGGGAGGCGGAGGTCACGTCCGCCATGGCCACGGGGAACGCCTCGATATGCGCCCGCGCGCCCAGCGCCTCGGCCTGATCCCTGAGATATTCCGCCACGCGCAGCTCCTCGGCGGAGCCGCCGGTGTGGACGAAGTCGGTGTCTTTCAGAATCTGATGGATTTTCTTCAGGTTCATATGCGTTTTCCCTCCGTTTAAGCGTCGTTGGGGCCCGTTGTGCGGCGTGAACGCCTTACTTTTTATTATAACAGAATCAGACCGGCCTGTCATCGTCCTTTCGGAAAAATATCGTCCCATTCGGCGGGATTGACGCCGCCGCGCCGCTGTGGTATCATCAGCTTAACGCAAACAAAACGAGTAGGGGAGGCGTGCGCTGTGCAAATCAGGCCGATGCGCCCGGAGGATCTGGGCGAAGTCATCCGCGTGTGGAACGCCTGCGTGGACGCGGGCGAGGTGCTGTACTATCCGCTGACGGAGGATTACTTCCGCCGCAAATTCGTGGAGGGAGAGGGCTGCGAGCCGGCCAATCTGCTGGTGGCCGAGGAGGGAGGCCGGGTGGCCGGCTTCATCCACGGCGTGGCTCCGGAGACCTTCCGCCTGGCCCGGCCGGGGCAGGCCTATCTCACCTGCGTGCTGGTGGATCCCGCCCGGCGGGGCCAGGGCGTGGGCCGGGCGCTGCTGGAGGCCCTGAAGGCGGCCATGAAGGCCCGGGGGGCCGCGGCGCTGTCCGTGTCCAGCGTCAATCCGGTGAATCTGGACTGGCGCATTCCCGGCACCCCCGGCCACGACCACAACAACATGCCCGGCGTGGACAACGGCTGCGCGGGCTTCGGCTTCTTCGGCCACAGCGGCTTTGCCCGCCGGCACGACGAGGTGAGCATGTACATCAACCTGGCCGACTACCGCATGCCCGAGGGCGTGGCCGATCTGCGGGCGCGCCTGGCGGCGGAGGGCGTCTATACCGGCCCCTACGACGCCGGCCAGCGCTGCGACTTCGACGGCATGTGCGACCGGGTGGGCAGCGACTACTGGCGGGACGTGCTGCGCACGGAGACCGCCGCCTGGCTGGCCGGCGAGCCCAACGCCGACCAGCGCATGTGGGCCGACGGCATCCGCCCCGCCGGGCCCCGCACCATCCTGGCCGCCGTGACCGAGGGGCACATCGTGGGCTTCACCGGCCCGGTGGACAGGCAGAAGAGCGGCCGGGGCTGGTTCACCGGCATCTGCACCGATCCGCTCTACGAGCGCCGGGGCATCGCCACCGTGCTGTTCAACCTGCTGATGCAGGCCTTCGTGGAGGAGGGCGCTGCCTTTTCCACCCTCTTCACCGGCACGGACAACCACGCCCAGAAGATCTATCGCAACGCGGGCATGAGGCCCGTGAGACAGTTCAGCATCATGACCCTGGACCTGTAAAGGAGGAATACACCTATGAGCAAGACCATCATGGCCGTGGGCGCGCACACGGGCGACGCCCAGCTGACCAGCGGCATGCTGCTGGCCAAGCACGCCCTGGCCGGCGATAAGATCGTCATCGTGGACCTGACCGCCGGGGAGCGGGGCACGCCTCAGGGCTGGACCCAGGCGGATTTCCGGGCGTACAACGTGGAATGCGCCGGCAAATTCGCGAAAAAGCTGGGCGGCGAGTCCGTGGTGCTGGACGTGCCGGACGGCGAACTGTACGCCGGGAAGGAGATCGAGCTGCGGCTGGCGTTGCTGATGCGGGAGTACAAAGTGGACGCCGTGCTGTATCACTGGAAGAACAGCCTGCACAAGGATCACGAGGCGGCCCACCGCATCGCGGAGAACGCCCTGTTCTACGCCTCCCTGGCCACCTTTGAGATGCCCCTGCCTCCCGCGCCCATCCGGCGGTTCATGTGCGCCGAGAACTGGGAGGACGCGCCGGGCTTCGAGCCCTACTACTGGTTCGACGTGACGGAGGCCTTCCCCCTGTGGAAGGAGGCCATCAAAGAGCTGTGGCTGGCGGAGCACTCCACCAGCTTCAAGTACCTGCGCTATTACGAGGCGCTCAGCGTGGCCCGGGGCGCCCGCATGGGCGTGGATCACGCCACCTGCTTCGCCGCCTCGCCCATCGTGGAGAAGCGGCAGATCATGGACCTGCTGTAAAGGAGGGAGCGGCCATGTCAGAGGAGATCAGACGCCTGCTGGGCCAGCGGCTGTCCGTGGGGTTCGACGGCTTCACCGTGCCGGATGAATACCGGGCGCTGGTTCGGAAATACAAAATCGGCAACGCCATCCTGTTCCGCCGCAACGTGAGGGATTTTGAGCAGCTGAAGGCGCTGTGCGCCGACCTGCGGGCCCTCATTTCGGAGGAGACGGGGCTGGAGCCCTTCATCATGATCGACGAGGAATGCGGCAGCGTGTCCCGCCTGGCCCACATCGCCGCGCCCACGCCCTGCGCCATGGCCATCGGCGCCACGGACGACCCGGAGAATGCCTATCGCGTGGGCCGTCTGGTGGGCGAGGAGCTGCGGGCCGTAGGCGTCAACTTCAACCTGGCGCCGGATCTGGACTGCTTCACCAACCCGGACAGCTCCGTCATCGGCAACCGCTCCTTCGCTCACGAGCCGGAGAAGGCGGCCCTGTTCGGCGCGCGCTACGCCCGGGGTCTGAGGGACGCGGGGGTCGTCGCCTGCGGCAAGCACTTCCCAGGCCATGGCGACACCGCCCAGGATTCGCATCTGGACCTGCCCATCGTGGACAAGAGCGCGGAGGCGGTGCGCGCCACCGAGCTGGTGCCCTTCCAGGCCGCCATCCGGGACGGCATCGACGCCATCATGTCGGCCCACGTGGTGTTTCCGGCCTTCGAGCCGGAGCAGGTGCCCTCCACGGTGTCCCGCCGGGTGATGACCGGCCTGCTGCGGGAGGAGATGGGCTTCAAGGGGCTCATCGTCAGCGACGGCATGGAGATGAACGCCGTCATGAACCTGTTCGGCATCGAGGAGGCCACCCGGCGTGCCCTGGCGGCGGGGGTGGACGTGGCGCTGGTGTGCCACTCGGCGGCCCAGGCGGCCTCCACCATGGAGCGCCTGCTGGCGGCGTATGACGAGGGCACGCTGGATCCGGCGGAGGTTCGGGCCAGCTATGACCGCATCGCCGCGAAGAAGGCCACGCTTCAGGCCCCCACGGGGGATGGCGGCTTCTTCGGCAGCGAAGCGCAAAGGGCGCTGGCCAGGGGCATCATGGAGGACGCGGTGACGGTGCTGCGCGCCCCGGAGGGCGCGGCCCTGCCAACCGTGGACGGCGAGACCCTGTTCATCGGCCTGCCGGCCCGGGCGGTGACCCTGGCCAACGATGACGTGCCCCTGGACGCGGCGGCGCTGTGCGCCGAAGCCTTCGGCGGCAGGCGGGACGCCATCGACGGACAGGCCGCGGCGAAGACCGTGGTGGCGGTGTTCACCCGGCATCCGGACCGGGACGCCCTGGCCGACCGGGTGCGCCGGCTGGCGGAAGAGGGCGCCCGGGTGATCGCCGTGAGCATGAACACGCCCCGTTGCCTGAGCGGCCTGCCGGACAGCGTGTGGCAGATCGGCGCGTGGCAGTACGACGCCCTGGCCGTTGAGGCGCTGATCCGCAGGCTGGGCGGCCGGTGAAAAGCCGATCGCCTCTTTTCGCCCCGTTTCGCTGTTTTGCGCGCTGGCGCTAACGTGGTATTTACAAATTTTATAACGTATGATACAATATCATATATAGCGCGCCGGCGTCTGTTTTTGCGCCGGCGGCGCTTTGCGCGGATGCTTTGGCGGGGCTCTCTCCGCTGAAAATATACGATTATCAGGCCAAAGGGGAGTCTAAGATGGTGAAAAGAACGTTTCGCGGCGGCGTGCATCCGGCGGATCACAAGGATCTGAGCCGGGAAGCCCCGCTGCGCGAGTTTCTGCCGAAGGGGGAGATGGTTTTCCCGCTCTCGCAGCACATCGGCAAGCCGGCCAAGCCGGTCGTCAAAAAGGGCGACCAAGTGCTTGTGGGCCAGCGCCTGGCGGAGGCCGACGGCTTCGTCTCCGCCCACATCGTTTGTTCCTGCTCGGGCACGGTGAAGGCCGTCGAGCCCCGCCGCACGCTGACGGGCGGCATGATGGACTGCGTTGTGGTGACCAACGACGGCCAGTTCACCCCCGCCGCCGATTACACGAAGCGGGAGGACGTCTCCGGCATCGACGGCGACGAGATCGTGCGCCGGGTCCAGGAGGCCGCCGTGGTGGGCCTGGGCGGCGCGGGCTTCCCAACTCACGTGAAGCTCAAGCCGAAGGATCCCGCCGCCATCCGCTATGTCATCGCCAACGGCGCGGAGTGCGAGCCCTACCTGACCTGCAACGACCAGCTGATGCGCACCCGCGCGGCGGAGATCGTGGAGGGCCTGGAGCTGATGCTGCGGCTGTTCCCGGGCGCCCAGGGCGTGATCTGCATCGAGCGCAACAAGCCGGAGGCCATCGAGGCCATGCGCAAGGCCTGCGCCGGCAAGCCGCGCCTGAGCGTGCTGGATCTTCAGACGAAATACCCCCAGGGCGGCGAGCGCAGCCTGATCCAGGTGGTGGCCGGGGTGAATTTCCCCCTGGCGAAGCTGCCCGCCGACGTGGGCTGCATCGTGGAGAATGTGGGCACCATCTACGCCATTCAGCGGGCCGTGATCTACCGGGAGCCGCTGTACGAGCACGTGTTCACCCTCAGCGGCGAGCCGGTGAAGAACCCGGGCAACTACATCGTGCGCGACGGCACCAGCTTTCAGGAGCTGCTGGACGCAGCGAGCGGCCTGAAGGAGGGCGTGACGCTCAAAAAGGCCATGTGCGGCGGCCCGATGATGGGCATCACCATGGCGTCTCTCGAGGTGCCCATTCAGAAGCAGAACAACGGCCTCACCCTGATGGCCGAGGATCCCTGCGAGCTGGCCGAAAAGGAAATGACGGCCTGCCTGCACTGCGGCCGCTGCACCACCGTGTGCCCCATGGGCCTCTTGCCCCAGCTGATGGCGGACGCCGTGATGCTGGGTGACCTGGCCCGGTATGAGGGCAAGCTGTACGGCCTGGAGTGCATCCAGTGCGGCTCCTGCACCTTCATCTGCCCGGCCCGGCGGCCGCTGATGCAGATGTTCAAGCAGACAAAGGCGGAAATTCTGGCGCGCAAGCGCGCCGAGGCAGGAGGCAAGAAATGAACGCGTTGAATATTTCCTCCAGCCCCCACGCGAGGGACAGATGGTCGACGGCGTACATCATGCGCGCCGTCATCCTGGCGCTGATGCCCACCACCATCGTGGGCGTGGCGGTGAACGGCCTGCACGCGCTGCTGGTCATCCTGACCAGCGTGGTCGCGGCCGTGGCCACGGAATTCGCCTTTGACCGGGCCTGCCACAAGCCGGACACCTGGAAGGACGGCAGCGCGGCGGTCACGGGCCTTCTGCTGGCCCTGTCCCTGTCGCCCACGGTGCCGCTGTACATGACGGCCATCGGCAGCGTCTTCGCCATCCTGGTGGTCAAGTGCTGCTTTGGCGGCCTGGGCAAGAACTTCATCAATCCCGCCCTGGCGGGCCGGTGCTTCCTGCTCATCTCCTTCGGCCGGGCCATGTCCAGCTTCCAGCTGGACGGCGTCTCCTCGGCCACGCCCATCGCCCTGCTGATGAACGGCAAGGCCGTGGACATCACCAGGATGTTCCTGGGCACGGCCAGCGGCGTCATCGGCGGCTCCGTGCTGGCGCTGATGGCCGGCGGCCTGGCGCTGTGGGCGCTGGACTTCATCCATGGCGAGATCTGCTTCTCCGTGCTGGGCGGCTTCACGCTGTATCTGGGCCTGTTCGGCGGACAGGGCTTCGACCCGAAATTCCTGCTGGCCCACCTGTGCGGCGGCGGCGTGGTGATGGGCGCCTTCTTCATGGCCACGGACTACGTCACCTCCCCCGTGAGCAAGCTGGCCCAGATGACCTACGGCCTGGTGATCGGCGTGCTGGGCGGCCTGTTCCGGGTGCACGGCAGCACGGCGGATTCCTTCAGTTACTCCATCATCATCGGCAACCTGCTGGCGCCGCTGTTTGATATCTACATCATTCCCAAGCCCTTCGCCTATCGGCGGGCCGCGCTGCGGGCCGCCAGCGGCGACAAGCGCTCCCTGCTCCAGCGGATTCCCCGTCCCGTGGTGGTGCTGACGGTGATCACCCTCATCGCGGGCCTGGCGCTGAGCGGCGTCTACGCCATCACCAAGGACACCATCGAGGAGCAGCAGCGCCTGGCCAACACCGCCTCCTACAAGGCGGTCTGCGCCGACGCCGACCACTTCGAGGCGGTGACGGCTATCGACAACGCCATCGAGGACCTGAACGGCGAGGTGTACGGAACCGCCTTCGGCCGCGTCTTCATCCGCGAGGCCATGGCCGGCGTGGACGAGGCGGGCAATCTGGTGGGCTACGCCATCCGGGTGACCAGCGCGGACGGCTTCGACGGCAACATCACCCTGGTGGTGGGCGTGAACGCGGAGGGCGTGGTGATGGGCGCCTTCTTCATGGCCACGGACTACGTCACCTCCCCCGTGAGCAACCGGCGCCTCGGACAACAGCGCCAACGACGGCATCGACGCCGTGTCCGGCGCGTCCATTTCCTCCAGCGCCGTGGTCAACGCGGTCAACGCGGGCCTCGATTTCTTCCACTCCGTGATAGAGGAGGGAATGAGCAATGAATAAATACCTTGAACGCCTGTACAACGGCATCGTCAGGGAAAACCCCACGTTCATCCTGATGCTGGGCATGTGTCCCACCCTGGCGGTATCCACCCGGGCCATCAACGGCATCGGCATGGGCCTGTCCTCCATGGCGGTGCTGATCCTGTCCAACCTGGTGATCTCGCTGCTGCGCAAGCTCATCCCGGATCAGGTGCGCCTGCCCGCCTACATCGTGGTGGTGGCCTCGCTGGTGACGGTGACGGAGCTGCTGATGGAGGCCTATCTGCCCTCGCTGTACGAGTCGCTGGGCATCTACATTCCCCTGATCGTGGTCAACTGCATCATCCTGGGCCGGGCGGAGGCCTACGCCAACAAGCACACGCCGCTGCTGTCCGTGATGGACGGCCTGGGCATGGGCCTGGGCTTCACCCTGGCGCTGACCCTGGTGAGCGTGATCCGCGAGCTGGTGGGCAACGGCACCTTCTTCGGCATGCAGGTGCTGCCGGAGAGCATCGAGCCCATGGCCATCTTCGTGCAGCCGCCGGGAGCCTTCCTGGTGCTGGCCGTCATCATCGCGGTGATGAACGCCATCGGCATCAAGTCCCGCCAGCGCAAGCTGGTTGAGAGCGGCTGCGACGGCCAGTGCGCCGGCTGCGCCATGGCCTGCGACAAGAAGGAGAAGGAGGCGAGCGCCCGATGAAGGCCATGATTCTTCTGATCGTCAGCGGCGCGCTGATCAACAACGTGGTGCTGAATCAGTTCCTGGGCATCTGCTCCTTCCTGGGCGTCTCCAAGCAGATGAAGGCATCCATCAGCCTGGGCGGCGCGGTGATCTTCGTCATCACCATCGCCTCGGCGGTCACCAGCCTGCTCTACGACCACGTGCTCGCTCCGCTGGAGCTGGACTTCATGAAGACCATCGTGTTCATTCTGGTCATCGCCGCGCTGGTGCAGGTGGTTGAGATGTTCCTGAAGAAGAAGTCCCCCTCCATGTACAAGGCGCTGGGCATCTATCTGCCCCTCATCACCACCAACTGCGCGGTGCTGGGTGTGGCGCTGACCAACGTGCAAAACGGCTATGACTTCTATCAGAGCGTGCTCTCCGGCTTCGGCACGGCGCTGGGCTTCACCATCGCCATCGTGCTGCTGGCCAGCATCCGCAGCCGCATCCGCGAGGAGGACATCCCCGCGCCGCTGCGGGGCGCGCCCATCGTGATGATCTCGGCGGCGCTCATGTCCATCGCGTTCCTGGGCTTCTCGGGCCTGTCGTTCTGAAGGAGGCGATCAGAGTGCAGATAATCCTGATTACCACACTGGTCATCGCCCTGGCTGGCCTGATCGTGGGCGCGGCGCTGGTGTTCATGAGCGGCAAGTTCCGCGTTGAAGTGGACGAGCGGGAGAGCGCGGTGCGCGAGTGCCTGCCCGGCAACAACTGCGGCGCCTGCGGCTACGCGGGCTGCGACGCCATGGCGGCGGCCATCGCCGCGGGCGAAGCGCCGGCCAACGGCTGCCCGGTGGGCGGCGGGCCGGTGGCGGAGAAGATCGGCGAGATCATGGGGGTGTCGGTGGACATCCTGGAGCGCAAGGTGGCCTTCGTGCGCTGCAAGGGCAGCTGCGAGGTGACCCACAACCAGGGCAATTACGTGGGCATAAGGGACTGCCGCAGCGCGGCGCTGGCCGGGCTGAACGTGACCGAGTGCGGCTACGGCTGCCTGGGCTTCGGCTCCTGCCAGGCGGTGTGCCCGGAGCAGGCCATCCGCGTGGTGGACGGCGTGGCCGTGGTGAACCGGAACCGCTGCGTGGGCTGCGGCCTGTGCGTGAAGGCCTGCCCCCGGGGGCTGATCGAGCTGGTGCCCGAGAGCAAGCGGGTGGCCGTTCAGTGCTCCAACAGGGACAGAGGCCCCCAGGTGAAGAAGGTGTGCGCCGCCGGCTGCATCGGCTGCATGCTGTGCACCAAGCAGTGCGAATCCGGCGCCATCACCGTGACGAACAACCTGGCTCACGTCAACTACGCCGAATGCGTGCAGTGCGGCAAATGCGTGGAGAAATGCCCCGCCAAGGTCATCACCCCGCCCGCCGCGTCCTGAGACACTTTGGATAACCCCGCCTGAAAGGTTGAGGATCGGATATGGAAAAGAGCAAGATCTGCAAGATCGTCATCGCGGCGGTGGCCGTCGCCCTGGCCACGGTGGGCCTGACCGGCGTCATCAGCGGCGGAGACGTGATGTATCACCTGCGCAACCGGGGCAGCCTGGGTCCGCTGACCCGCGACGACATCGAATACCAGAACATTGACGCGCCGGAGGCCACCAGTCAGGACGGCACCATCAACGCCGCCGACTGGGCCGAGGCCTATCCCTACATCGTCGCCACCATGGGCGACAATGACAAAAACAGCTATGTGGTGGACTATCTGGAGCAGGATCCCTACCTGGTGAACATCTACGAGGGCTACGGCTTCGCCAAGGACTACGGCAGCGCCCGGGGCCACAACTACACCCTGGAGGACGTGGCCAAGACCCAGCGCCCCCATCCCAAGGCCAACTGCCTCACCTGCAAGACGCCCAACTTCGCCAAGCTGGTGAACGATCAGGGCGTTGGGGTGTACTCGATGCCCTTTGAGGAGGTCATGGCGCTGATGGAGGAAAACATCAGCTGCTATACCTGCCATGGCAACGACGCGGGCAAAGCCGGCGCGCTGGTGATCACCCACTCCTATGTGAACAAGGCCCTGGGCGACAACGCCAGCGCCATCGACCCGGCCACGCTCTCCTGCGGCCAGTGCCACATCGAGTACTACTTCACCCGCGAGGATTCCGAGACCATGATGCCCTATCACGACGTGGAGAGCATGACCCCCGAGGCCATCCTGGCCTACTACGACGGGATCGACTTCTACGACTGGGTCCAGGAATCCACCGGCACGAAGCTGCTCAAGGCTCAGCATCCCGAAATGGAGACCTTCCTGCAGGGCAAGCACGCCGCGCTGCTCAACTGCGCCGACTGCCACATGCCCATGGAGCAGGCGGACGACGGCACGGTGTACCACAGCCACCTGCTGGTGAGTCCGCTGGAGAACGAGACGCTGCTGTCCAACTGCGCCACCTGCCATGGCGACACCGACATGGTGACCATGGTGCGCCGGCTGCAGAGCCGCGTCACCGCCCGGGAGACCGAGGTGGGCAACAAGCTGAGCGACATGAAGGACGCCCTGGCCGAGGCCGTGGCCTCCGGCAAGCGGACGGAGGCGGAGCTGGAGGCCCTGCGCAAGCTGCACCGGGAAGCTCAGTGGTTCTTCGATTTCTGCTATGTGGAGAATTCCGAAGGCGCCCACAACTCCGAGCTGTCCATGAGCTGCCTGGACATCGCCGAGGCCAAAATCGACGAGGCCATGGCGCTGCTGGCGAAATAACCGAATACAGGGACGCGGCCGCGCGGGGCGACAGACGCCGGCGCGGCCGCGCCTTTTGAATGGGATAATCATATGTCGACTGTCAAGAAAATCTGGAAATTCATCGGATCGATGCGCTTCGCCATCATCCTGCTGGTGGTGCTGGCCCTGGCCTGCTCCGTGGGCAGCCTGGTCACCCAGGGCCAGAGCTACGCCTGGTACGCCCAGCGCTATTCGGAGCGCACCGCCGCGCTGATCCTGGCGCTTCACCTGGACGATGCCTTCCACAGCTGGTGGTTCATCCTCATCAACGCGTTTCTGTGCGTGAATCTGCTGCTGTGCAACCTGCTGCGGCTGCCGAGCCTCATTGCCCGCACCCGGGCCGAGGCCGATCCCCGGGCCATCCTGGCTGGCAAAGGCGCGGTGTCCGTGGAGAATGTGGCCGCGCCGGAGCCGGTGTTTCAGCGGCTGCGCATGCCCAAACCCGCGGAGGCGGAGACGGAGGACGGCACCCCCGCGCTGGTGTCCTCGAAGAACCGGGCGGGCCTGTGGGGCGCGTGGGTGTGCCATCTGGGCATTCTGCTGCTCATCGTGGGATTCTCCCTGGGCCAGATGACCCAGAAGCAGTACGCGGTGTATGGCGTGCCGGGCCAGACCCGGCCCGTGGGCGATACCGGCTGCGCGGTTTCCATCGACGACTTCGACATCGGCCTGCGGGCGGACGACACCGTTGAGCAGTACACCGCGCGGATCACCGTCCTCGGCCCGGACGGACAGTCGGAGAGCGCCGAGATCAGCGTGAACAACCCGGCCCGGCTGTTCGGCATGAAGTTCTATCAGAACTCCACCGGCTGGGCGGCCACCGTGCGGGTGACGGAAGGCGGCGAGCCGCTGCAGGAGGAGATCCTGTGCGCGGGCGAGTACCTGCAGGTGGCGGACAAGCCCGACCTGGTGATCGACTTCAACGCCTTCTACCCGGACTATGTGCAGCGGGCGGGGGCCATGCCGGAAACCGCCTCAGGCCAGCTGAACAACCCGGGCTATCTGTATTCGGTGTACTATCAGGAGCAGATGATCGGCATGAACGTGCTTATGGCGGGCGAGACGCTCACCATCGACGACTACGCCGTCACCTTCTCGGAGCCTCAGCCCTACACGATGATCCAGATCAAGGAGGATCACTTCACCGGCGTGGCGCTGGCGGGCGGGCTGGTCACCATGCTGGGGCTGCTGCTGGCGTTCTACGTGCAGCCGGCCCGGGTGTGGGCCATACGGCAGGAGGACGGCCGCTGGACCCTGCGCGGGGAGAGCCGCAAGGGCGGGGCCATCTTCCGGGATCAGTTCCTGCGGGCCGCGGGCGTGAAAGACGGGGAAAATATCGCGGAAAAAGAGGAATAAAAGGCCATGCTGCAAATCGAAAACACGCTGTTCACCATCGTCATGCTGATTTATTTCGCCGCGATGATCCTGTATTTCGCGTTCATCGCCGCCCGGAAGGAGGGCCTGGCCAGGGCGGCCGTGGCGCTGCAGTGCGCCGGCTTCGCGCTGCACACGGCGGCGCTGGTGTGCCGGGGCATTGGCGCGGGCCGCCTGCCCCTCACCAATCAATACGAGTTCGCCACCAGCTTCGCCTGGGGATTGTGCCTGGTGAGCCTGGCCTTCATCTTCTGGTATAAATTCACCGTGCTGGGGGCCTTCGCCGCGCCGGTCATCTTCCTCATCATCGGCTACGCCGCCATGCAGAGCAAGGCGGTTCACGAGCTCATGCCGGCGCTCAGAAGCAACTGGCTGGGCTTTCACGTGTCCACCGCCATCATCGCCTACGGGGCCTTCGGCGTGTCCTTTGTGCTGTCCATCATCTTCCTGCTGCGGGATCGGATGAAGGCGCGGGGCTTTCTGGATTCCCACATTCCCAACCGGGAAAAGCTGGACGCCATCAGCTACCGGTCCGTGTCGCTGGGACTGCTGTTTCTCACCTTCACCATCGTCACCGGCGCCATCTGGGCGGAGCGGGCCTGGGGCAGCTACTGGTCCTGGGACCCCAAGGAGACCTGGTCGCTGGTCACCTGGATCGTGTACGCCGCATATCTGCACCTGCGCATCCGCCGGGGCTGGCAGGGCCGGGCGGCGGCCATCTTCGCGGCGGTGGGATTCGTGTGCGTCATGTTCACCTACGTGGGTGTGAACACCTTCCTGCCCGGCATACACAGCTACGCGTGAGGAAGGCGCGGGCAGACGGGCCCTCCCGCGCGGTGGGCTTTTTGGCGCGCCAAAAACCACCTTGTCATAACTTGACAAGGGGAGAGCCAACGTCTATAATAGTTTGGTAAATATCTCCGCGCATACGGTTCTTTTTCCCGGCGTCGCGCCGTGAGGGGAAGGCGCGCGGCCTTTCGGGATGGGACTCATTTTGGATTATACAGGGGCGGATCAATGAACTGGTTCAAGAAGCATGGAACGAATATCCTCCTGGTCCTGGCCTTGCTGATCGGCCTGGGCCTTCTTGTGTATCCGACGTTTGCCGACTACTGGAACTCGTTTACCCAGTCCCGCGCCATCGTGAGCTACGCGGAGACTGTCGCCAGCCTGGACACGGAGAAATACGAGGCGATCTGGAACAACGCGCTGGCCTATAATGAAGCGCTGGCCGAAACCGGCATTCTGTGGATGCCGGACGAGGAGCAGATGGCCGATTATGAGAGCCAGCTGAACGTGACGGGTACGGGCAACATGGGCTACATCGACATCCCGAAGATCAATGTGAGCCTGCCCATCTATCACGGCACGGAGGAAGCCGTGCTTCAAACTTCCATCGGCCACCTGGTGGGCACTTCGCTGCCCTCCGGCGGCGAGAGCAGCCACTGCGCGCTGTCCGGCCACCGGGGCCTGCCCAGCGCCAAGCTGTTCAGCGACCTGGACAAGCTGATCGAGGGCGACCGGTTCATCCTCACCGTGCTGGATCAGACGCTGACCTACGAGGTGGACCAGATCCGCATCGTGGAGCCCACCGACGTGAGCGACCTGGTGATCGAGGAGGGGCAGGACTACTGCACGCTCATCACCTGCACGCCCTACAGCATCAACTCCCACCGCATGCTGGTGCGCGGCCATCGGGTGGAAAACGATCGCGTGGTGGAGCTGCGCATCAGCGCGGACGCCATGCAGATCGATCCGATCTACGTGGCCCCGGCCATCGCGATTCCTGTGCTGGTGCTGCTGGTCATCTGGCTGTTCATCATGACCAGCGGACGCAGCAAGCGCAGGCGCGAACAGCGGAAGCGGGCCGCCATCGGAAACATCGTACCCGCAAAGGCATTGGATAAAAAGCCTTCGCCCGACAGGAAATCCTCCGGCAGAAAGCCCGCGCGGGATCGGAAGCGCGACGCCGACCGAAAGGCTCCGGCGAAGGACACGCGCTCGAAGAAGCCGGTGCCCCGGGTGGAAAAGGCCCCGGCCCGCAAGAGCGCCCCGAAGAAGGAATCCTTCTGGAGCAGCCTGTGGGTCCAGCCCGGCCAGCAGAGCGCCGCGAAGAAGCGCAAGTCCGCCGGCCATTCGGGCAAGCGCCGCGAGGAGCCCGTAAACGAGGAATGGCGGCGCACCCGCCCCGCCCGCTTTGCTGAGCCCGAGCGAGACGAGCCGGAGCGCCTTGAGACGGAACGCCTGCTGGAGGTGGACCCCATCCGCCGCAAGAAGAGCCAGAGCCGGGAGATCAAATTCTGACAGATCTGACCAGCGATAAAAAAACCAGCCATACCCGGAACGACGCCGGATATGGCTGGTTTTTCTTTATGGAATCACACCTCGTCCCAGATGCGCCGGGCGTTGGCCAGGGACACGCTGGCGGCGTAGGCGGCGTCCTCCAGGCCCTCGAACTCGATGGCCACGCAGCCGTCGTAGCCCGCGCCCTTGAGCGCGCCCAGCGCCGCCCAGATGTCCAGGTCGCCCTGAGCCAGAATCGCGCCGCGCAGGTACTTGCCGGCCTTGGAGCGGAACCAATGGCCACCGCAGTCGAACTGGGTGCTGTCGCCCGGATCACGCTGGCGCACGTAGAAGTCCTTCAGGTGCACCATCTTCGTGCGGGGAGCCAGCACCTGGCAGGCCACGGCGGGATCCTCGTCCACGCAGATGATGTTGCCGGTGTCCAGCAGCAGGCCGTAGTTCGGGTCGTTGACGCCCAGCAGCACCCGCTCCACCCGGTCACAGCCGTTGGCGAAGAAGCCGTGGTTCTCGATCAGCGTCATCACGCCCCGGGATTTGGCGTGCTCGGTGACGCGCCTGGCGCTCTCCACCAGCACGGGCAGCCAGCGCTCGAAGTCGGCCAGCGTGTTCTGGTTCAGCGGACGGCGGAAGGCGGTCACGTCGTGGCGCATGCGGGGCACGCCCAGCTCGGCGGCGATGTCCACCTCGTGGCAGACCCGGGCGATTTCCGCCTCCAGCGCCTCGCCCTCCCGGCAGAAGTCGGCCAGCACGGAGTAGTTGACCAGCTCCACGCCGGCGTCGGCGGCCCAGCGGCGCACGTCTTTGATGGCGGCGGTGTCGATGCGGCCGGTGTCGGGATCGTCGAAGCGGAAGGCGAAGGGCACCAGCTCCAGGCATTCCGCGCCCTGCCGCGCCGCCCAGTCCACCACCTCATGCAGCGTCATGCGGCCGGCCTCGATCTCGCGATCCAGGCAATAGGAGCTCATTCCGATTTTCATGGGAATCAATCTTCCTTTCAAATATGTTGTCAAAGGGATGGCTGTTTGGCGGCGGATTCAAACTCCGCGAAGAAATCGGGCACCGGCGGGCTGGCGTTTTCAACCCGCTGAATCACCAGCGAGGCCAGCTTCGCCCCGGCGCGTACCGCCACGGACAGCGGCAGCCCCCGCGTCAGTGCCATCACCGCGCCGGAGAGGAAGGCGTCGCCCGCGCCGGTGGAGTCGATCAGGCGGCAGGGCAGCGCCGGACAGATGCCCGCCTCCCGGGTGCGGCTGTCATAGTAGACCGCGCCGCGGGAGCCCATGGTGACGATCATGGAGGGGATGCCCGCGCCGTCCGCCGCGCCGGGCAGGAAACGCAGCATGGCGGCGGGATCCAGCCCGTCCAGATTGCGGCCGAACAGCCGGCCGGCCTCGATCTCATTGCAGATGAAGCAGTCCACGCGCTTCAGGAATTCGGGCCGCTTGAGTATGATGCCCATGTTGCCCACGATCACGTACACCTTTTTCCCATAGCGCTGGGCCAGCTCCAGCACCAGCGAGGCGATGACCTCGTTCATGTCGATTTCCAGAATGATATTGTCGCAGTCAGAGATGATGCGGTCGCCTTTCTCCCGGATCAGCGCCTCCAGCGCGCTGAAATCCGGCTGGTGGGAGATGGAGCCGGCCAGGTCGCCCTTCTCGTCGAACACCGCCAGCCACAGGCCCATGGCGTTTTCGCCCTCCACGATGTAGTGGGTGTCGATGCCGCCCTCCGTCAGCTGCCGGCGTACCTCCTGGCCCACGGCGCTGCGATCCACCGAGCTGATAAACTGGGCGGGCATGCCCAGACTGCCGAAATTCTCCGCCACGTTGCGGCAGACGCCGCCCGGAATCATCTTGACTGTGCCGATGTTTCGGCCCGTGGGGCAATAGATGTCGTCAGGATATCCCTTGATATCGACAAAAACCGTGCCGATGATGGCCGTTCCCGCCATGAGTTCACGCTCCTCGCGCTTCAGTATGCCACTAGAATAAAGGAAGAAGCGGAAAAAGTCAACCGCAATTCCGCTGAGAACAGCGTATTTTTCAGAGTGATGTGAGACACCGCATCAAATACTGAAATACTTAACAAATGCCGGAATGTTCGGGAAAATGACCAAATCGAAAGAAAGTACCAAGTTGATCATACGGATTTGAGCGAAAGGGCGGGTTAAGCGGCGAGAAAAGGGGCGGAATAGACGGTTAAGAAGCCGCGCAAATCCGAACAATTGACACGAGGTAAAGGAAAATGGAAGATTGGCGCACGGTGTGCAGAATTTAGTATATTATAATAGGAAAGAATAAAATCAGAAAAAAGAAAAAAATTGCTTGACATTTTGCGGGGGAGCAGGTATAATACATCATGTTCTCACGGGAACGGCCCAAGAAAGCCGGGCCAAGAGAACGAGCGCGATCCTTGAAAACGATATAGGGAAGAAAGAGCAAGAAACAGTCAGATTCCGAAATGAGTGAAACGCGGATGGATCGGTTGGCGCCGATTCACCGAAATGAGTGAAACGCGGATGGATCGGTTGGCGCCGATTCAGACGATGAGGATTGAACAAAAGAGTTTGATCCTGGCTCAGGACGAACGCTGGCGGCGTGCCTAACACATGCAAGTCGAGCGGGGATAGGATGGATGAGAGCTTCGGCAGGATTCTGTTTTATTCTAGCGGCGGACGGGTGAGTAACGCGTGAACGATCTGTCCCAGACAGGGGGATAACACTTGGAAACAGGTGCTAATACCGCATAAGACCACGTAGCTGCATGGCTATGGGGTAAAAGGAGCGATCCGGTTTGGGGTGAGTTCGCGTCTGATTAGCTAGTTGGTGAGGTAACGGCCCACCAAGGCGACGATCAGTAGCCGACCTGAGAGGGTGATCGGCCA
>CADARO010000021.1 GCA_902790345.1 uncultured Eubacteriales bacterium
GAAGAAGCCGGGCTGTGCGGCTGTTACATCGACACCCCGCGCGGCGCGCTGAAGGTCACGGATGTGGACCCGGCGGATTATCCGGCCTACGTGCCGGGCCTGCCCGAGGGCGAGTATCACATCTACGACTATCAGTTCTTTTTCCGGAACCTGCAGCGGAATGTGGCGCTGAGGCTGGAAAGCTATATCGAAGCGATGGAAGCGGCGGAGGAAGCCGCCTGACGGCGCGAGGCGGGAGGTCATGGCGATGGACAAACGGGAATGGTTCAGCAACGCGAAATTCGGGCTGATGATCCACTGGGGCCTGTACTGCCTGCTGGCCGGCGAATGGAAGGGACGGAGGATGGACTACATCGGCGAGTGGATTCAGGCCAAATACCGCATCCCGAACCGGGAATACCATCGCCTGGCCGGGGTTTTCAATCCCATCTTCTTTGACGCGGACGAGTGGGTTCAGCTGGCCCAGGACGCGGGCATGAAATACATGATCGTCACCGCCAAGCACCACGAGGGCTTCGCCATGTATCGCTCGCTGGTGGATCCCTTCAACGTGGTGGACGCCACCCCCTTCGGGCGGGACGTGATCGGCGAGCTGGCGTCGGCCTGCGCCCGGCGGGGTATGAGGCTGGGGCTGTACTATTCCCAGGAGCTGGACTGGAGCGATCCCAACGGCGGCGGCTATCGCAGCGGCCACACCAACGGCGGCATGAGCTGGACCAACGACTGGGATTTCCCCGACAATGAGCGCAAGAACTACGCCCTTTGCTTTGAGAGGAAGATCAAGCCGCAGGTGCGGGAGCTGCTGACGAACTACGGCGACCTGTGCGCCATCTGGTTCGACACGCCCCACCTGATCACCCCCGAACAGAGCCGGGAGCTGGTGGACATGGTGCACGCGCTGCAGCCGGACTGCCTGGTGAATTCCCGGGTGGGCAACGGCCTGGGAGATTACCGCTCCCTGGGCGACAACGAGATTCCGGACGAGAGCATGCCGGAGGGCCTCTTCGAGACCCCTGCCACGCTGAATGACACCTGGGGCTACAAGGCCTTCGACAACAACTGGAAGGACGCCGAGCGGGTCATTCAGTTGAAAAACCACCTGAACGAGCGGGGCATCAACTACCTGCTCAATGTGGGGCCGGACTATCTGGGCCGCGTCCCCGCCCCGGCGGCGGACATCCTGCGGGCCGTGGGCCGGGCGACGAAACAGACAGAATAAAACAGGGCGCGTCTTCCATGGCGGGAGGCGCGCCCTGTTCTGTTTGGGGTCAGTCGTTGGTCAGGCGGAACTGGATCAGCGCCGCGCCGCGGGGCGGGAGCGTCGCGAACACCGCGTCTCCGGCCGTATCCACGGGCAGCGCCCGCTCCTCGAAATGGGAGCCGGGCAGCAGATCGCGGCCCTCCAGCAGCCGGGCGGCCGCCACTGGGCCGGGGGCGTTCAGGACGAAGCGGGCCGACGCGTCAAAGTCGTCGTTGATGAGGGACACGGACAGCACGTCCTCCCGCAGGGAGGCCACGGCCTCATAATCCTCCAGCCCCTCGATGGCGCAGAGCTGGCCGCCCTTGTGAGCCTTCATCAGGGCGAAGGCCTGCCCGTCCGCGGACAGCGCCGCGTGGTCGGGGAACACGTCGATGGCGCCCTCGCCCACCGGCTGGAAGAAGCACAGGAAGGGCACATCCAGCGGGCCGCCGGCGTGGAGCATCATGTGCAGCATGGAGGCGGCGAACATCCCCTCGATGACGCTGGACTTTCGGAACCAGGCCGCCCACACGTTCCACTCGTCGTAGGAGATGTGGATGTCCTCCGGCAGGGTTGCCCGCAGTGCCCGCAGATTCGCCCGATTTTCCTTCACGGAGCCGACGATGCTCTCAAAGGTCTGCCGGATGCCCTCGGGGCTGGTGAAGTCCTGGGGGAAGTTGTTGTAGGTGTGGAAGGAGATGAACGACGCCTCGGGCCGCAGCGCCCTGGCGGATTTCTCCACCCAGGCGGCGGATTTCTCCTTGTTCTCATAGGGGCCGGAGGAGCAGAGCGTGAGGGTGGGGTCCTTTGCCAGCATGGCCCGCGCCGCCGCCCGGGCGGCCTCGGCGTACTGCTCCGGCTGCATGGGGCCCTCCATGTGGCCGTAGCCCATCTCGTTGCCCAGCGACCAGAAGCGCACGTTGTAGGGCGCTTCGTGGCCCCGCTGAGCCCGCAGGCGGCCGTACTCGCTGTCCGCCGGGCCGTTGCAGTATTCCACCCAGGCGGCGCAGGCCTCGGGCGCGTCCCAGGCCAGGTTGATGGTGATGAAGGGCTCCGCGCCGATCTCGCGGCACAGGGCGATGAAGTCGTCCGTATCGATCTCGTGGGCGTCGTAGCCGTGGGTGTAGGGCTGGGTCTCGTCCTCGGTGAAGGCCTGCAGCGGCGCCCGCTGATCCACCGGCAAGAACATGTCCTGCCAGCGGTATTCCCCGGCGAAGTTGCCGCCGGGCCAGCGCAGAAGCCCCGCGCCCAGTTCCTTCAGGCAGTCCACCACGTCCCGCCTCATGCCGTGGAAGTTGTCCTCCGGCAGCAGCGATACCGCGCCGAAGACCACCGTGGCCCGCTCCGCGAAGGTGAGCCGCAGGCAGGCCTCCGGGTCGCCCGCAGACACGGCGAAGGTGGTCTCCAGGCGCTGCCAGTCCCCGCCGGACAGCTCAAACCGGGCCTGGGCGTGGAGGATTTCCCCCTTCCGGTCGGTGAGGCTGGCGGTGAGCGTCACGGGTCGGCTGGCTTTGGCCACGATGGCCAGCGCGTAGCGGCCGCCCTCCCGGAGGTACAGCCCGCCCTGGCCGATGCCGGCGGTTTCCCCCTCCAGGGGATTCTGCACGGTCTGGGCGTTGGTCTCGTTGCGCCGCCACATGCCGTTGGGTTTGAAATGGCGCACGTAGGGGTCCTTGTCGTTGCAGAAAAAGGCCCGCGCTCCGATGCCGAACCACTCGGCGGAGACGCCGGTGCGCGCGCCTGGCCGGCCGGCGAATTTGCGGTTGCGCAGCAGCTGGGCGCTCAGCCCGCCTGAAACGCAGGCGCGGGTGTGCTCCAGATTGTGGCCGAACAGATAGGGCGAGGACGCGCGCCTCCTTCCGGGATCGATGGTCAGCCTGTGCTCTGTTTCTCTCATGGGGGATGCCTCCTTGCCTCGCAATCGCCCTTCCGCCAACACGGGCGGAACGAACCTGAATTGCGCATTGCCAATTGCGAATTGGATTCAAAAGCGCCGCCCCGCCTGATGCAGGCGAAGCGGCCGCGAAAGGGCGTGTTTACTTGTTGCCGACCAGGTCGCGATAGAACGCCAGGTACACCTTGGCGGACTGATCCCAGCCGTACTGGCCGCGCATGGCCCGCCGGGCCAGCTTGAGGAAGGTCTTCTGATCGTTCTTGTAGATGCCCACCGCGCGCTCGATCACGTGCAGCATGTCGTGGGCGTTGTAGTTGAAGAAGGAGAAGCCGTTGCCCTCGTCGGTGTACTCGTTGTAGGAGAGCACGGTGTCCCGCAGGCCGCCGGTCTCCCGGACGATGGGCAGCGTGCCGTAGCGCAGGGCGATCATCTGGCTCAGGCCGCAGGGCTCGAACTTGGAGGGCATGAGGAACAGGTCGCAGGCGGCATAGATACGGTGCGCCAGGGCGCCGTTCATCTCGATGCGGGCGGCCACGCGGCCGGGATAGCGCTTCTGCGCGGAGCAGAACATATCCACGTAGTTGTCCTCGCCCTTGCCCAGCACCACCAGCTGCGCGCCGGTGGCCATGATCTCGTTCAGCACGCACTGCACCAGATCCAGGCCCTTCTGGCCGGACAGGCGGCTCACCATGCCGATGAGCGGGGCGTTCTCGTCCTCATTGAGGCCCAGCTCGCTCTGCAGCGCCAGCTTGTTCTTCTGCTTGCGGCCGATGGAGTGCCAGGTATAGTTGGGCTCGATGAAGGGATCGGTGGCGGGATCGTATTCCACGGTGTCGATGCCGTTCAGGATGCCCGTCAGATCCGCCGCGCGGGCGCGCAGCAGACCGTCCAGCCGTTCGCCGTAGTAGGGCGTCTGGATCTCCTGGGCGTAGGTGGGGCTGACGGTGGTGATGCGGTCGGCGAAGTTCAGGCCGCCCTTCATGCAGTTGCACTGGTTGTAATAGGCCACGCCACCCTCCAGATAGGCCTCGTCGCCCAGGTGCAGCAGATCCTCAACGTAGCTGATGGGGTAGACGCCCTGATACTGCAGGTTGTGGATGGTGTACACCGTGCGGATGCCGGCGTACTCGGGCAGGTGGGCATACTGGATCTTGTACAGCGCCGGGATCAGGCCGGTCTGCCAGTCGTGGCAGTGCAGCACGTCCGGGAAGAAGCCCACCCGGGGCATGATCTCCAGCACGGCGCGGTCGAAGAAGGCGAAGCGCTCCACCTCGTCGCCGCCGGTGCCGTAGATGTAGGAGCGGTTGAAGTAGTACTCGTTGTCGATGAAATAGCAGATGATGCCGTCCAGCTCCAGCGTCTCAACGCCGCAATACTGGCGGCGCCAGCCCATGTCGATGTAGAACTCGCACAGATGGGTCATCTGGCTTGTGTAGGTCTCGGGAATCTCGCCGTACTTCGGGATGACGATGCGAATGTCTTCGCCCTCGGCCGCGATGTGCTTGGGCAGCGCGCCGATGACGTCGGCCAGGCCGCCGGTCTTGATGAAGGGCACGCATTCGGATGCCGCCATGAGAATCTTCATCGATTATTCTCCTCCAAACAATATATAAAGATGATTCTTTGTCTGCCTTCATAGTAAGGGAACGCGGGGGAATTGTCAAGGCAGGGTGGATTAAATGTAGGGATGAAACGCATAAAAAAGCCTCGTTTGAGGTTCGACGCGGACATCGTGTCCCGTGTCAAGCCTCAAACGAGGTCTTTTCATTCATTGACAGATTATTACGCTTCCGCCTTCGCCAGACGCTTGGCCATGCGGCTCTTTTTGCGGTTGGCGGCGTTCTTGGAAATAACGCCCTTAGCGGCAGCCTTATCAATCGCGCTGGCGGTCGCGGAGAGCATCGCGGCATCGGCTTCGCCCGCGGCAACGGCGGTCTCGTACTTCTTCACGTTCGTCTTCATGGCGGACTTGATCATACGATTGCGCAGATTCTTCTTCTCGGTCACCTTCACGCGCTTAATGGCAGATTTAATATTCGGCAAGATCATTCACCTCCAAGCCTTACAATCAACACCAGCTATTTTACCACGTTTGAGCGCCGATTGCAACAGAAAACGGCTTGAAACACGTTAATTTTCCTTGCCGTCGGCCGCATGTTGGCGGGATCGGCGCGGCATAATAGGGGAAAAAGGGGCTTTGACGAGGGAGGAATCGGATATGAGACAGATTCGCACGGACCTGGCCATGGAATCGGCCGGCGCTCAGGGCGGGCGGGAGCTGCCCGGGGTGAACGTGTCTGAATGGGAAACGGGCGGCGTGACGCTGACCGAGGTCAGGATCGAGACGGAGGAGGGAGCTCGGCTGCTGGGCAAGCCCGTGGGGCTGTATCTCACCATGGAGTGCCGGGGCGTGGGGCGGCGGGATCTGGAGACGCGCCGGGCGGTGAGCGCGCTGCTGGGGGAGGAACTGGCCCGGCTGCTGCCGCCGGAGGACGGCGGGCCGGTGCTGGTGGCGGGGCTGGGCAACCGGGCGGTGACCCCCGACGCCCTGGGCCCGCTGACCGTGGATCACACCCTCGTCACCCGGCACTTCTACGCCGAGCGGCCGGAGCTGACCCGGCGGGGCATGACGCCGGTGTGCGCCGTGGTCCCCGGGGTGCTGGGAGTCACGGGCATCGAGACCAGCGAGATGGTGCGGGCCATCGCTCAGGCGGTTAAGCCCCGGGCGGTCATCGCCGTGGACGCCCTGGCCGCCCGGGCCGTCAGCCGCGTGGCCAGCACCGTGCAGCTCACCGACAGCGGCATCCGGCCCGGCTCCGGGGTGGGCAATCACCGCGCTGCCCTCACCCGTGAGACCCTGGGCGTGCCCGTGCTGTCGGTGGGCGTGCCCATGGTCATCTACGCCGCCACCATCGCCCGGGACGCCTTCGGCATGCTGTCCGGCGGCGAGGCGCAGAGCGAACAGGCATTGGACGCCATGGCGGAGGAGCTGCTGGGCGGGGCCCTGGGGGAGATGGTGGTGACGCCCCGGGAGGTGGACGACCTGGTGGAGGACGCGGCGGTCATGCTGGCCGGGGGTGTCAACCGGGCGCTGCATCCCGGCCTCAGCGACGAGGATATCCTGACCATGATGCAGGCATAGTCCGGCCCGGCGGCACATACAGTGTATCATGCGCCGGAGAGGCGAAGGGGGGCTGGCTGTATGGTTCGCATTCGGGTGATTCACGCGTCGAGGCTGCTGGCCGTGCTGGCGGCGGCAGCGCTGGCCATCGCGCTGGCCGCGCTGGTGTTCAGGTCGGCGGGCACGGCGCGGGCGGCGGGCGGTTCGGCGGAAAGGGCGGCGATTCAGGCCGCCTTTTCCTTTTGGACGCCCCCGCCCATGGAGTTTGAGCTGGCGGGCGGCCCGGCCGGCGGCGTCGCCTGGAGCGCGCCGGACGTCTCCAACGGCGGAGAGGAAACGCCCCAACCGGCCCCGCGGGTGCTGATCTATCACACCCACACTCACGAGGCCTACGCCCAGACGGCGGAAGACCCCTACGAGGAAACCGACCCCTGGCGCACCGCCGACCCGGCCCACTCGGTGGTGCGGGTGGGGGAGGCGCTGGCGGCGCTGCTGCGGGCGCGGGGCGTTGAGGCGGTGCACGACGTGACCGACCACGAGGAGCCCCGGCTGAGCACCGCCTACGCCCGCTCGCTGGAAACGCTGATGAGCTACGATCAGTCCACCTTCGACCTGCGGGTGGACCTGCATCGGGACGCCTGGGACAGCTCCCTGGCCGAGTGCGCCTTCGTGGACGGGCAGCGGACGGCGCAGCTCATGCTGCTGGTGGGCAACGGGGGCGACTATGAGGTCAAGCCGGATTACGAGGCCAATCTGGCCTTCGCCGCCCGGCTGACGGAGCGGCTGAACGGAATCGCGGAGGGCCTCTGCCGGCCGGTGCTGGTGAAGAACGGGCGCTACAACCAGCACGTGGGCACGCCCTCCATCCTGGTGGAGGCGGGGCACAACCTGAACACGCTGGAAGAGGCGCTGCGGGCCATGCCGGCCCTGGCGGAGGCGATCTGCGCGCTGCTGGCGGAGACATAGCGCGGCCAAAAGAAGCGCTTGCGCCCATGGTGAAAATAGTATATAATGGAGAAACAATAAACGGAGGAGGTCATCGCAATGGATAAGTATGAATGCCCGTGCAGCTACGTCTATGATCCCGAAGTGGGCGATCCCGAGGGCGGCATCGCGCCCGGCACCGCGTTTGAAGATATTCCCGAGGACTGGGTGTGCCCGGTCTGCGGCCTTGGCAAGGACGCCTTCACCAAGGTGGAATAACGAAGGACATCGGACAGGCGGGACGGCTCAATGCGGGTCGCCCCGCCTTGCGCGTATGGGAAGAGAGGATGAAAGGCCATGGAATCGGATCTGCGGCCGAGGAGAAGGCGTCGACGGCATCGGCTTCGGCGGCTTTTGGCGCTGCTGGCGCTGGCCGCGGCGGTCATGCTGGCCCTGCCCTGGATCGGCCTGTGGACGCGCGCGGCGTACAATCAGGCCCGGTTCGGCGTGGAGACGCTGCACAGCCCCACCGACCGGGACGGCGACGGCCTGGACGACTGGGCCGACCTGATGCTGGCCGCCCGCCGCTACGTGCGCACCCAGCCCGTCTATGACGCCGACTACTACGACGGCTATCCGCCGGAGGGCCACGGCGTGTGCGCGGACGTGATCTGGCAGGCGCTGAAGGGCGCGGGCTACGACTTCAAGGCGCTGCTGGACGCGGACATCGCCGCCCATCCCGACCGGTATCCGCTGCCCTACGGCCAGCCTGACCCGAACATCGACTTTCGGCGCGTGGTGAATCTGCAGGCGTTTTTCAGCCGCTACTGCCTGAAGCTGACCACCGATCCCGATCGGATCGCCGAGTGGCAGCCGGGGGACATCGTGTTCTACGAGGGCCACGTGGCGGTGGTATCCGACCGGCGCAACGCCGACGGCCGGCCCTGGGTGATCCACCACACCGGTCACGGCGCCTTCGAGGAGGACGCGCTGGACTACAAGGTCATCGTGGGGCATTACCGCTGGACCTATGGATGAGGAGGAATGCGCGTGAACACGATCTGGTCGAGCCGCGTGCAGACGGTGGGGATGCTGTACGGCTCCCGCGCGCTGCGGTTTTCGGACGCCTTCGAGGCGCTGTACCGCCCGGCGCTGGGGCTGGACGGCGCGCGGGACATTCTGGATATCGGCTGCGGGCCGGGGGCGCTGACCCAGGCGCTGGCGCGGTGGTATCCGGCGGCCCGGGTGCGGGGCGTGGATCGGGACAGCGGCTTCATCGCCTTCGCCCGGGAAAAGGCGCCGCACATTCATTTCGACGAGGGCGACGCGCTGGCGCTGCCCTATGAGGCGGCCCGGTTCGACGCCGTGATCTCCAACACGGTGTCGGAGCACGTGGAGCCGGCGGGGTTCTTCGGAGAGCAGCTGCGGGTGCTGAAGCCGGGCGGCGCGTGCCTGGTGCTTTCGGCCCGGCGGGGTTTGAAGCAGATCGCGCCGTGCCTTCGGGAGGAGACGCCCTTCGAGACGGCGCTGTGGGAGAGGGCCGGCCAGCGGGTCAGCGAGGCGGATCGGCGGCTGGGCGTGGGCGCCTACGCCATGGACGAACAGGCGCTGCCCCGCGCCATGGAGCGCTACGGCTTTCGCCAGGTGTCCAGCGCCCATGTGGCCCTGAACTTCACGCCGGACAACCCGGACTGCCCCCGGGAGACGGCGCTGGCCATCTTCGAGGAGGGCCGCCGCAATGACCTGGACGCGGCGGATCTCCTGCTGAACGAGGCGGGCGATCTGGTGTCGGCGGAGGAAATTGCCGAGCTGAAGCGCCTCGTCAATGCCCGCTACGACCGCCGCGTGGCGCTCTACGAGGCGGGAGAGCGCCAGTGGGACACCGCCCTCCTGCTGACTCAGATCGTGCGCGGCGTGAAGCCGTAGCCCTGTCTTTTCGCGAAAGGAGCCGTTCTGTCGCGATACATTCGATTCGCGTTTCTGGCACACAGTCAGAAGCGAAGACAATGGATCGCGGCGGGGCGGCTCGTTTTATTTACCGCGCTGGCCGAAATTGCCAGTTGTAAAACGGTCGGCGTGGGCCAAACTAGAAGCGGACTCACGAGGAGGTGAATCGAATGGCAGGCAAGAGCCGCATCAACGTGCCCGAGGCCGGCGCCGCGCTGGACAACATGAAGTATGAAATCGCGCGCGAGCTGGGCGTCAATCTGAAGCAGGGCTACAACGGCGACCTGACCGCCCGTGAAAACGGCTATGTGGGCGGATACATGGTCAAGAAGATGATCGAAGACTACGAGCGTCAGTCCTCGAACCGCTGATCCCCGTGACGAAATCATATGCAAATCAGGAGGAAATCATCATGGCTTCCAACAGCAACAACAACCAGATCAACATTCCCGAATCCAAGAACGCGATGTATAACTTCAAGCACGAAGTGGCCGGCGAGCTGGGCATCAACCTGAAGCAGGGCTACAACGGCGACCTGACCTCCCGCGACGCCGGTTCCATCGGCGGCATGATGGTCAAGAAGATGATCGAGGCGCAGGAGCGCCAGATGAGCGGCCAGAGCCGCTGAGCGCAGGGGCGAGAATAATATGGGCAGCCGCGGCGAGGGACATTGGTCCTGGCCGCGGCTGTTGATTTGGGCGGTCATGCGATTTCTTTTGCTGGACAAAAACCTCTGTCACCTCTGGACAAGACGTCTGTTTTAAGGTACGATTGAAGAAAAACCGCTGGAAATGACCTGTGTTCGGCGAAATCATACCGATCAATCGAGGAGGAAACGACATGCCCAGAACCTTTGTTGAACTTCCCACCGTTTCAAATGACGGAACACTCTATTACGACAGGGCTCTTGACAGGGTGGAAGCGCTGATTCCCAATGCGCCGTACCGCAGCTGCCACGCGGCCGATCTTCTCGAAACGGAAAGCGGAGATCTTCTGTGCGTGTGGTTCGCGGGCTCCCAGGAAGGCTACGCGGACATCTCCATCGTCGGAAGCCGCCTGAAAGCCGGCGAGAGCCGGTGGTCTGAGCCTGTCAGGTTGACAGACGACCCCCTGCGTTCAGAACAGAATCCCAGCCTTTTCCAGCATCCGAACGGGGATCTGTGGCTGATGTACACTGCCCAGGAGGCGAGGACGGACGCGACGCCCAAGGACCTGAGCCTTCAGTTCACAGCGGTCATCTGCCGAAAGATTTCCCATGACCAGGGCCGCACCTGGGGGCCCGCGGAAACCATGTTCGATCATCCAGGATCCTTCTGCCGGCAAAAAATCCAGGTTCTGAAGAGCGGGCGCTGGATCTTTGGCAACTGGTACTGCAGCGACGACAAAACCCGGCATGGAAGCGACATCACGGTGTTTCACCTGAGCGACGATCAGGGAATGACCTGGCGCACCGTCGAATTGCCTGGCAGCGCCGGACGGGTGCACGCCAACGTGGTGGAAACCGCGCCGGGACAACTGATCGCCCTGATGCGCAGCTGCTTCGCTGACCGTATTTGGCTATCGGAAAGTGGCGACAACGGGGAACACTGGACGATTCCCGTCCGGACGGAGCTGAGGAACAACAACGCCTCCATTTCCGCCATCCGCCTGCAAAGCGGCGCGGTGGGCCTGATTTATAACGACGTGGCCTTCTCGGAGGAGCCATCCGCGCCGCAGGCCCTCTGGCCAAACCAGCGCTGCCCCATCACGATTGCCCTCTCGGAAGACGGCGGACACACCTGGCCATGGCGGCGCATTATCGAGCACGGCGAAGGGTTCACAGGCCCCTGGAACGACATCAACAACCGCCGCTACGAATATCCCGTCATGATGCAGGGTAGGGATGGCGTCATCCATACGGCCTGGAGCTGGGGCTCCCGGTCAAACATCCGGTATATGGCCGTGACCGAAGACTGGATCCGTGGCGAAAAGACCCTGAAAGGCATCGACGACCAGGGGGAAAACGTCTGTATCCGGTAGGGGATTGGCCCATGGCATTCAGGCGCATAGACCTTGACAAACCGCATATCCTATAGTAGTTGAATGGATTTTCATTGAAAACATATTCAACATATCCCTATCTCAAATTCATGACACAGCCTGAGACGGTGGATTCCACCTTTCAGGCCATCATCGACAATCATCTGGCCAATATCAACCTCGTCGTATCAGGTTCCCATATCGGCATGATGCGGGATATGCTTCGTGAGGGCAACGCGCTCTACGGTCGGTTCAGCACCGTCATTCAGTTGAAGGAACTGTCCTATCGGTTGGCTGCGGCCTTCTACGCCTCGAAGGACGCTTACGATAAAATCGGCTTCCATGGCGTATTCGGCGGTTCCCCCTTTGTGCTGGAGCAGTTGCGGGACAGCGAATCGCTGCGGGACAACATCATACGGACAATCCTCAACGAGAGCAACCCCGTCTATCTGTACGCCTCGCATTTTCTCATGTCAGACTACGCCAGGAGCGTCAACTCAGAGCGCATTTTTGCGACGCTGGGCAACGGCAAAAAGAAGTATTCAGATCTTGAAAACCTGCTCGACGTGAAGAAGACCGGCAATCTCGCCAAGCAGCTCAAGGCCCTTCTTGAATTGGATATGCTGAGCAAGAATGCCCCAATCAACCGCCCCGGCGACGCCAAGAAGGTGATGTATGAAATCAACGACAACCTGATGCGATTCTACTTCACCTATGTGTACAAGAATCAGAGCGCCTTGCAAATGCTCGGAGCGGAGGTCTTCTACGATCAGTACATCGCGCCTACGCTGACGGAGTACATCTCGCGCCGCTTTGAAGAACTGTGCCGCGACTATTTCTCCTACCTTGCGCGGCAAGGGAAATTGCCTGGAATCCGGCATATCGGCAGCTTCTACTATGACGATCCTGCCACCAAGAGCAATGGCGAGTTTGATATCGCGCTGGACTTCGGCGATACCTACACCATCTGCGAAGCCAAATACTTCAAGAAGCCCATAGAGCTCGACGACATCCACCGCGAGGCTGGACAGATCCGTGGCATAAAGGGCATTGATATAACCCAAATCGGCTTCATTTCAGCCAGCGGATTCGCCCAGAAAGAAGACGGCTATCTCTACTATACCGGCGACGATCTCTATGCCGACTGATTTTTCTGACGGGCAGCCCTGACGATGTGTTGGGGCTGCCTGTTTATGGGCATCAGAACTTTCTACGGTTCTTGAAAATAATAGGGATTCTGGTTAGCACGCCGAGAGCAGCGATAATGCCAACACCCCCAGGTTTCGGGTCAAGCGGATCGCCGGTCTTGGGCGTTCCGGGGTTATCGGGCGAGTTCTCGTCCTTCATGACACAGCTCTGGATTTCACCGGTATCCTTCACCTCAAAGATGATGTCCTCGGCAACCAGGTACCACCGTTGTACAAATGGGGTAATCTTTCGAAGTGGATAAAATCAAGTCCAAAAGAAAAAGATCGTTTTTCATGTCGCGTATGATCACACACCCTATGCTGTCAGGTTGCGAATAAACTCCGGCAAGACCCATATTTCAGTTCTGTGCTCTATCATGAAGGCATAAGCATCCTCGAAGAACCTGTGGATTTTAATGGTATGATGCCGAAACCGTCCCCTGTCCTTTGTGTTCGCTAGAGCATTCCTTTCCTCATAAAGATGATGACGAGGGAGATAGAAATAGCGGGCAGGCTTATCGTGCGTTGCATAGGCAATATAAAATCGGTCTACCCAGAGGATGCATCTCTTATCCCGGAGGATGTAAGACTCATGCTCCATGGGGTCAATATAGGCGAGACGAAAACTCACGGTGTCCATCACCGGAAGCTGCTATTCCCTGAAAATACACAGCGTCAGTCCCAACACCTTTCGCACCGGTAGACATACAACTTGACGAATTGTGGACACTATATCACCTCTTTTATGCAGAACAAACGATCGATTTATGGCATTATAACACATTACAATCCAAAATGGCAGTGAACACAGTGTAATGTTGTGTTCGGACAAGACAACTTCAGCAAGTCCAAATTTATCTTTGAAAAAATGATATAATTGCATGGAAACAATGTTGTAAAAATGCGAAATCTCCGGTATAATAGGGATATCGGAGGTGAATGCCGTGTATCGAAGCGCATTGACCAAGCTACAAGCGTGGAAGGACAAGCCCAACCGCAAGCCGCTGATCATTCGCGGAGCGCGCCAGGTTGGCAAGACCTGGCTCATGAAGGAGTTCGGGCGGACGTCCTTTGCCAACACCGTCTATATCAACTTCGACAACAACCGCCGGATGCGAATATTGTTTGAGGATGACTTCGACCTCAAGCGGATCATCACCGCGCTGCAAATCGAGTCCGGGGCGAAGATCACACCCGAGAACACGCTAATCATATTCGACGAGGTGCAGGAGGTCCCACAGGCATTGACGGCGCTGAAATACTTCTATGAGAACGCGCCGGAGTATGCGGTGGTCGCGGCGGGATCGCTGCTGGGCATCGCCATGCACCAGGGGACCAACTTCCCCGTGGGCAAGGTGGACGAGTTACAGCTGTATCCGCTCAGTTTCCGGGAGTTCCTGCTGGCGACGGACAACGCGCCGCTGGTGGAATTACTGGATCATCTGGACTGGCCGCTGATCACCACCTTCAAATCCAAATACATCGACCTGCTGCGCCAGTACTACTACGTCGGGGGGATGCCCGAGGCCGTGGCCGCCTATGCCGAGCGGGGCGACTTCGCCGAGGTGCGCGCCATACAGAGCGCGCTGCTGGCCGCCTATGAGCAGGACTTTTCCAAGCACGCTCCCAACAACATCGTCCCCCGGCTGCGCATGGTCTGGCAATCCATCCCTGCCCAGCTGGCGAAGGAGAATCGGAAGTTCATCTATGGCATGCTCCGCGAGGGGGCCAGGGCGAAGGATTTCGAAGTGGCGCTGCAATGGCTGGCCGATTGCGGCCTGATCCTCCGGGTTCATCGGGTCTCCAAGCCCGGCATGCCGCTGAAAGCTTATCACGATCTCACCGCCTTCAAGCTGTATCTCCTGGACGTGGGCCTGCTGGCCGCCATGGGCGACATCGACGTGCGCACCCTCCTGGACGGCAACGACATATTCGTCGAGTTTAAGGGTGCACTGACGGAGCAGTACGTCCTCCAGCAGCTGATCGCCGAGGTTGGCGTTACGCCGTATTACTGGTCCTCCGAGCACGGCACCGGTGAGATCGACTTCCTGTTCCAGATGGACGGCACCATCGTCCCCCTGGAGGTCAAGGCCGAGGAGAATCTCCGCGCCCGCAGTCTGCGCAGCTTCAACGAGAAATACTCCGGCCTGCGCCTCATCCGCACGTCCATGTCGGATCACAGGAAAGAAGAATGGATGGAGAACTGGCCGCTGTATGCGATTGGGGATCTGGAATAAAACATAACTTTGAATTCAGAGGCGTGCATGGATTCCCACAAGCCCGTGCTGATGCTGGCCGTGCTGGCATGCGGCGACGGCAAGGGCTCGATGAAGCTTTCTGACCTCGTCCAGTTCTTCCGCAGCTTCTACGCCGATCGCTGCAGCCGGGGCCTGATCGTCGAAAAGCCGAACAGCCTCTATTGCCGTGAGGACATGACCGACAAGGAGATTGAACGGAATATCCTGGCCAATCCATTCAAACGCTTTGAGGATATGCAGATGATGAGGCATACCAAGACCCTCAGTATTGTTGAGGTGGATAACAGCTTGTGGAAGCGGTTGACGGAGGAGGAGAAGGCGGAGATCAGGGGGATTTGCGAGGAGAAGCTTGAGGGGTATTACCGGAGATTGGAGGCAAAATAATGAGCCCGGAACGTGCGGTTGAGATAATTGAGAACCTCGTCGATGGCATCCATCCTTTGACAGGAGAGATTTTGCCAGAAAGCAACATTTGTGAAGAACCCGGCATTATGGATGCTCTGAACTATGCTATCCAGGTGCTGAATGAGCGGATTGTAGCGGAACGCGCAATAGAACAATATCGCAGACAACAGGTTAAGGACACCTCGTTAAAGGATGACAAGACTAAGAGAAAACAGCCTGAGAATGCCGGAAAACCGTGGTTGCCCGAGGATGATGCAGAACTGTTGAAGCTGTACAAAGCGGGCGCATCTGTGACAGAGATTGCAAAGCAATACAAACGCACGAAAGGGGCAATTCGTGCACGGCTGGTACGGCTTGGCATGGCTGAACATAGGTCCGATATCCTTGATGTCTATGAAGGTATCGACCCGATTGACAATGATGATCTGCGGTACAGGTTGTTGCATGGGGAAACTATATCTGAACTGGCGCAGCGATATGGGAGAACGGAGAAAGCAATCCGGGCAAGGCTATTTTATATGGGGTTGGGTGGCGCTGGACCAGATATTATTCCAGAATGGAAAAGAGAGACTAACACAGAATCAAAAAAAGAATTATAGAATGAAAAAACAAAGAAGAGGACAGAAATCCACTGTTACAAATCGAGAGGATTAAAGGATGGATACTAAAATGCAGATCCTTAATCTGATTGCTTTATTTTTCATACCTATCCTTGCGGTTGTGATAGGACACTATTTACAAGATAGGGCACAGAAAAGAGCAGATAAAATGCGCGTGTTCACCGCATTGATGAATAGTAGGTTGTATGGATGGACAAGTGATAGTGTCCTGTCATTGAATATGCTGAATTTCATTTTTGCTGATAATCCGTGTGTAAAAAAGAGATGGAAACAGTATTATGAAGCGCTGTGCATACAGAACCCCAACCAGCAGGAACAAATACATATACAGAAAGCACAGAACAAATTGCTTAAAGCAATTGCAAAGTCTCTTGGATACAAAGGGAAATCCTATATGGAATCAATAGAACACCTATATAAACCAATCGGAATGGATATGCTTCAACAACAGCAAGCCGCTTATCAAGGCGGGATTCTTGATTTTTTGAACAAAATAAAACAATCGCAACCACCATTTCCTAATAGAGAGAGTCAAGGTCAAAATACGAAATAGGATGGGATTTAGATATGCTCCACCCCGGCCTCTACGAACAACTGATCAACCACACCCTTCGCCAGGAATTGGACACCATTCCCCCTGAGCGCAAGTCAGTCATGCCCGTCGATCCCGCAGAGGCCGCCGAGGTACTATCCCGCTATCTCGCTGAGGCAACGAAGAAAGCGCTGTCCGGCATGGCGGAAAGTCGAGGCGACATCGCCGATCAGGTGGCGCTGGTGAACCGGTTGATCAGTCTGCTTCCGGAGACGGAGGGCCAGAGTGTTGACGACCGGGCGGAGCAGCTGATGGCGCTCCTGGCGGAGCAGGACCCAGCGCTGGCCCTGGGCAGGACGGCGAGCGACACTGTACGCCCGGAGACCTCCATCGCCCAGAGCAGCCTGTTCACCGGCGCAGTGCACGAACCGCAGATGTTCTCCGAGCTCAAAAAGGAGATCGCCAGCGCCGACCGCATCGACATGCTGGTTTCGTTCATCAAGTGGAGCGGCCTGCGGCTGATCCTCGAGGATCTGGAGACCTTCGCCCGGCGGGGCGGGGAGCTGCGCATCATCACCACGTCATACATGGGCGCGACGGACGTCAAGGCCGTGGAGGAACTGGCCCAGTTGCCGAACACCCGCATCAAGGTCAGCTATGACACCAAGCGCACGCGCCTGCACGCCAAGACCTATGTGTTCTATCGGGAGACCGGCTTCACCACGGCCTATGTGGGCTCGTCGAACCTGTCCAACGCCGCCATCTCCAGCGGCCTGGAGTGGAACGTGAAGGTCACGGCGAAGGACTTGCCCGCGACGATCCGTAAGATCGCCGCCACCTTCGACACCTATTGGCACTCGGACGAGTTCGAGTTCTACAGTCCGGACATGCGGCCCCGGCTGGTGGAGGCGCTCAAGGCCGAACACTACGACAGGGAGCATCCCCATTTCCTCTTCGACATCCGGCCCTATCCTTATCAGCAGGAGATTTTGGACAAGCTGCTGGCGGAGCGGGGGGTGCGCGGCTCCTACCGCAACCTGATCGTCGCCGCCACCGGCACGGGCAAGACGGTGATTGCCGCCTTCGATTATCGCCGCTTCTGCAGGCAAAATCCCGGCAAGGCCAATCGTCTGCTGTTCATCGCCCACCGGGAGGAGATATTGAAGCAGAGCCAGGCGACCTTCGCCGGGGTGCTGAAAGACGTCAACTTCGACGAGCTCTATGTGGGCAATTACCGCCCGGAAAGCCTGGATTATCTGTTTGTTTCGGTGCAGACGCTGAATTCCCAGGCGCTGCACGAGCGGCTGCCTGCGGATTATTACGACTGCATCGTCATCGACGAATCTCACCATGCGGCGGCGCAGTCCTATGACAAAGCGCTGCGGCATTTCCAGCCCAGGGTGCTGCTGGGCCTGACCGCCACGCCGGAGCGCATGGACGGACAGGACATCTACAAGTATTTCGACCGACACGTCGCGGCGGAGATCCGCCTGCCGGAAGCCATCGACCGCAAGCTGCTGTGCCCGTTCCAGTACTTTGGCGTTTCCGATACCGTGGACCTGGACGACCTGCGCTGGGTACGCGGCGGCTATGACCGGGCGGCGCTGAGCAATCTCTACACCATCAACCAGGGCGTGGCCGAGCGGCGGGCCGACCACATCCTGCGCAGCCTGGACCGGTATGTGACCGAAATGAGCGACGTGCGGGCGCTGGGGTTCTGCGTTTCCATCGAGCACGCGCGGTTCATGGCGGATCACTTCAACCGCTGCGGCGTCCCAGCGCTGGCGCTGACCGGCGAAAGCTCGGACGATGTACGCGCGTCCGCCCAGGAAAGACTGGTCAAGGGCGAGCTGCGGGTGCTGTTCGTGGTGGATATCTACAATGAGGGCGTGGACATTCCCGAGGTGAACACGGTGCTGTTCCTGCGGCCCACAGAGTCGCTGACGATCTTCCTCCAGCAGCTGGGGCGCGGCCTGCGCCTGGCCGAGGGGAAGGACTGCCTGACCGTGCTGGATTTCATCGGCGCGGCCAACCGCAAGTACAACTTTGAGGAGAAATTCGCCGCCCTGCTGGACAATACGGAACACAGTGTGGAACAGGAGCTGCGCCACGGCTTCGTATCCGTGCCGAAGGGCTGCTATATTCAACTGGAGAAGAAGGCGGCGGATATCATCCTCACCAACATCCGCCAGAGCTATGGCTTCCGGGCGGGTCTGGTCAGCCGCATTGCCTCCTTCGAGGAGGACAGCGGTCTTAAGCTGACGCTGGAAAACTTCCTGACCTGGCACCACATGGACGCCCGTTCAATCTATGCCAAATTCAGCTTCGCGCGGCTGTGCGTTGAGGCAGGCGTCAGGGGACACTTCACTGAGCCCGTGGAGGACGCGCTGACCAAGGCTTACAGCCGGCTGTGCGCCATCGATTCCCGGCGCTGGATCGGCTTCCTGCTGGACATCCTGCCGAGGCTGGACGACGTGGATTTCTCCACACTGGGAGAGAATGAAAAGCGGATGCTTAACATGTTCTACGTGACCGTGTGGCAGGAGGTCATTGAGGATTTCTCATCAGAGGGTGTATGGGAAAAGCTGTATGCTCTCGCAGACAGCCCGGTCATGCTGGGTGAGCTGATCGAGCTGCTAAAATACAAGCTGAACCACATCGACTTCATCGACGCCCCGGCGGACCTGCCCTACGATTGCCCGCTGGACGTGCACTGTTCCTACACCCGTGACCAGCTGCTGCTGGCGCTGGATTTCATGAAGCCCAAGACGCTGCACGAGGGTGTGAAATGGTTGCCGGACAAGTGGACGGACGTGCTGCTGATTACGCTGAACAAGTCGGACAAGGAGTATTCGCCCACGACGATGTACGACGACTACTCCATCAATGCACGACTGTTTCACTGGCAGAGCCAGTCCACCACCAGCGCCGACGCGCCCACCGGTCAGCGCTACATTGGCCACAAGGCGCAGGGAAGCCATGTGCTGCTGTTTGTCCGGGAGTTCAAAAGCGATGCTTGCGGGGCCGCGCCGTACACCTTCCTCGGCACGGCGGATTACGTCAGCCACACCGGCAGCCGACCCATGAACATCGTATGGTGGCTGCATCAGGAGATTCCGGCGAAGTTCCTGAGGAAGACGCAGCAGGTGGTGGGGTAATGGAAAGGAATCCCCCTCACCTTATCGTCATCACCCACTGCGCAATATTCACCCGCCCCTTCTCATACGGCACGGACGCCTGAATCAGCACTCGCTCCGACCCGTCCGGCATCTCCATAACCAGGTTGTTGGAATAATAGGCGGTGCTGCCCGGCACGGAGCACAGGAAGCGCCCCTCGTCCCACCGCAGGCCGTCCTCGCTGGTGTACAGCACGAAATCCATGGGCAGGTCGGGCTTCACGCAGCCGGACCGCCCATGCAGGATGTAGCCGCCCCGCACCTTCGCCACCTGCGGATTGCGGATCCGCTTCGCGCAGTAGCTCGGAACGCGCTCCGGCCAGGTGCGGCCCTGATCCTGGCTGATGAAGCAGTCCAGGTTGTATTCGTCGTTGGCGTTGTAGGTGTAGGCCACCAGGGAGCCGTCCTCCCGGAACACCAGCGAGCCGTAGGCGTGGGCCAGATAGTCCCCTGGCAGCTCACTGCGCAGCTGGAAGCTCCGGCCGTGATCATGGCTGACATACAGCTGATACCGCTGGTCGGGCGCGTTGGTCAGGAAATCGTTGTGGGCGAGCATCAGCACATATATGACCCCGTCCTTCACCAGTGCGTCGTAGATACGGCCTTTGCAGGCGCAGAAGGGCGCGGCATCGGACCAGGTGTGGCCGCCGTCCTCGCTGCGCAGCACCACCGGCTCCAGATAGGGCTCCCACCCATTGGGGTTCTCGTTGCGGATGCACAGCGCCACGATCTCGTTGTCCGCCGGGGAGACGGCCTTCTCGCAGCTGACGGTGAAGGGCTCGTTGAGCAGACATTGCATCGAATAGTCCAGCACGGTGCCGTCGTCCCAGGTCTCGCCGTAGTCAGTGGAGCGCTTATACTCCAGCCATCCGAAGCCGTTGTGGCCCGGCGCCCAGGCGTTGCGCTTGCCGGAGCAGTTGGAGTAGAACGCCAGCAGGCAGCCTTTCCTGTACTCAACGAGGGCATGGCTCAGGTGTCCGCTGCGGCCCGTCGCCTGATGATTGACAAACAGCTTCCCCATGTTCGGCGTCTCCGCCGGATACAGTTCATATTTCATGGCGCGTTGCCTCCACTTCTCATTCTTTCCTTCAAATCAGCACGCCGTCGCAGTGATCCACCTCATGCTGGATGATCTGCGCGGTATAGCCCTCGAACGTGCCGGTCTGCGGCCTGAACCGCTGATCCTGCCAGCTCACGGTGATCTTCCTGTACCGCTTCGTTTTGCGCGTGCCGGCCAGCGACAGGCAGCCTTCCTCCGCTTCGTACTCCCCGCTGCGGGCCACGATGACGGGATTCACCATGACCATCTGCAGAGGGCCGTTGCACACCACGATGACACGCTTTCGCTCCCCGATCATGTTGGCCGCCATGCCCACGCAGCGGTCCAGGTTCGCGCGCAGCGTGTCCAGAAGGTCGGCGATGACCTGCCGGTCGGCC
>CADARO010000022.1 GCA_902790345.1 uncultured Eubacteriales bacterium
CCGCACTCCGCGCCGGAAATGGAGGCGTTGGTGCGGATCACGTTGCCGATGATGCCGGCCACAGCCAGCGCGTCCAGTATCTCCTCCTCGGGGAAGCCCCGGTCGTGCTGCATGTAGTACAGCACCGCCGGCAGCACGCCGCAGCTGCCGCAGGTGGGCGCGGTCACGACGATGTGCTCGTCGGCGTTTTCCTCGCTCACCGCGTAGGCGTAGGCGGCGATGACGCGGTTCATGGCCACGTCGGAATTCTCGTTGTAGCAGCGCTTTTCATAGAGCAGCTTCGCCTTGCGCGCCACGCCCAGGCCGCCGGGCAGTATGCCCTCCCCCTGCAGGCCCCGCCGCACGGAGTCCTGCATCGCCTGCCAGACGGTCTCAAGATACGACCTGAGCGAGGCGTCCTCGCAGCGGAAGATGAAGTGCGCCAGGCTCACGCCCTTGTCGCGGCAGAGATTGAGTATCTCCGAGAAGTGCCGCTGCGGGTAGACCTCCTCGTCCTCGTCGGAGGACTCCCCCTCCACGCGGATGGAGCCCCCGCCAATGCTGAAAATGCGGGCCGACCCGATTTCATGGCCGTCCTTCAGCGCCGTGAACAGCATCGTATTCGGATGAGGCAGGTCGCGGGTCTCCCGGTCGAAGATGATCTCCGCCCCCGGAAGGCCGCCGCGAATCGCCTTGCCGGTGCCATGCCCCTCGCCGGTGAAAGCCAGCGAGCCGAACAGTGTCACCCGGAAGGCGTCCGCCTCCGGATAACGCGCGCCAAAAAGCCGCGCCGCGCGATAAGGCCCCACCGTGTGGGAGCTGGATGGTCCGTTGCCGATTTTATAGACGCCCTTGATGCTTTTCATAAGATTCCTCCGCCTGTGTTCCCTGTTTCGTCGTTCCTCTTTACAGTATACCACAAACAGGCCCCGGGGAACAATACGGATTCAGGCATAAAGAGCCCTTTCGCCGCAAAAATATAAAACGGCGGGAACGCGCTCCCGCCGCCTCGGATTTACTGCTCCATTTGCCGCCCCACGATGCCCGCCGTGGTCTCGGCCACCTTCAGATCCACCTCGTTCATGCGCACGCCGTTATCCCGGCTCAGCAGGATCAGCGAACCGATGACCTCTCCCTCCGCCACAATCGGCGCCACGATCTGGGCCGTGTAGCCGGCCGGATCCTCGTCCGCGATGATGGGGATCATCCGCGCGTTGGCCGCCGCGTTGAGCTGCAGCGTCTCCCGGTTGGCCATGGCCGCCTCCACCTCGCGGCTGAGGGGCTTCTCCATGAGCTCATGGCGCGATGTGCCCGACACGGACACCAGCATGTCCCGGTCGCTGATGCAGCAGATGTGCCCCAGGGAGCGGAACAGGGAATCGGTGTAGTCCTTGGCGATGGCCGCGATCTCGCCGATGGGCGAATACTTTTTCAGCACAACCTCGCCGTCGTGGTCGGTGTAGATTTCCAGCGGGTCGCCCTCCCGGATGCGGAGCGTCCGCCTGATCTCCTTCGGAATGACGACGCGCCCCAGCTCGTCAATTCTCCTGACAATGCCCGTTGCTCTCATATTATAACGCCTCCATAAGAACGCACGCCAGCCGAAAGAGGCCGCGTGCCGTCTGTCGCGGGAGTAGTTTGCGTTGGCTCGCGCCGTTTTATTCCCGCCTTCCTCACCGGCGGTTACAGAAAACAAAGAAAACCAGTGATAACGTCTCTTCATGTATTGTTTCCTCTGCCATGTTCCATTTACCCCGGTTCTTTTCGCCATCTTTTCGGATAAACTGCATTTTCCACAAAAGCCACAATAAAACAAAGGAAATAAGCAGTCGAAAGAGACAGTTCAAAATGTTAAATCCTCTTAAGCCAGCATTTTATTATTTACAAAGCGCCTGGCACGGTGTTATAATTTATCCATAACATTGGCGAGTGTGTATTATCTCTTTTGTAATTCTTTGCGTCGGCGCCCCTCGCGGTTGCCGAACGCTTATTCATTTAAGGAGGTCGACCATATTGAGCAAGAAGACAGGCGCAAAGAAGAACAACGGCGCGAGCAGCGGTTCTTCCTTTGACAATCTGGAGTTGTTCCTGCTGCATCTACCCACCACAATCTGGTATCTTGTTTTTTGCTACGCGCCGATGTTCGGCATCGTCATCGCGTTCAAGAATTACAAGGTTCGGCCCGGCAAGAGCTTCCTGTACAGCCTGTTCGTGAACAGCAAGTGGTGCGGCTTCAAGAACTTCGAGGCGCTGTTCAAGTCCAGCTACTTCTCGACGATGCTGCGCAACACCATCGTCTACAACATCATCTTCATCATCCTGGGCATCATCATCCCGGTGACCCTGGCCATCCTGTTCAACGAGATCTACTCCAAGAAGCTGGCCAAGATCTGCCAGACCATGATGTTCCTGCCCCACTTCCTGAGCTGGGTCGTCATCAGCTACTTCGTGTACGCCTTCCTGGCAACCGACCGCGGCCTGGTCAACAACCTGTCCCGCCATCTGGGCATCCTGAAGGAAGGACAGGCCAACCCCCAGTGGTATCTGAACACCGGCTTCTGGACCTGGTTCCTGGTGTTCCTGAATCAGTGGAAGGGCCTGGGCTACGGCATGGTGGTTTACCTGGCCACCATCGCCGGCATCGATCAGGAAATGTACGAGGCCGCGTTGATCGACGGCGCCACCAAGACCCAGCAGACCAAGTACATCACCATCCCCATGCTGCGCCCTGTCATGTCCATCATGTTCATCATGGCCGTGGGCAACATCTTCCGCAGCGACTTCGGTCTGTTCTATCAGGCCACCCGCAACTCCGGCGCGCTGACCAACATCACGCAGACCATCGACGTGTATGTGTTCAAGGCGCTGCTCGAGCAGAACAACATCAACATTTCCTCGGCCGCTTCGCTGGTTCAGTCGGTCGCCGGCTGCATCACCATCATCCTGGCGAACATCATCGTCAAGAAGATCGATCCGGAAGCCGGTCTGTTCTGATCGGGTATTGACGAAAGGAGTGCGTGAAACATGGCAAAAGTCAAAGCTGAGCCCATCAAATACATGCGCGTCAAGCCCGCGACCAACGTAGCGATCAGCGCGCTGTTCATCATCCTCGGCCTGATGTGCTTCCTGCCGGCTCTGCTGGTTCTGATCGTCTCGCTGTCCAGCGAGGCCGCCGTGGCCAAGAACGGCTACAGCTACTTCCCCGAGGCCTGGAGCCTGGGCGCCTACGCCTATCTGGCCAAGCAGACCGGATACATCGGCCGAGCCTTCCTCAACTCGATCATGGTTACCATCATCGGCACCGTGACAGGCCTTGTGATGACCTCCACCATGGGCTATGCCCTGTCCAGGCCCAACTACCGCCTGCGCGGCTTCTTCACCTGGTTCATCTTCATCCCCATGCTGTTCAGCGGCGGCCTGGTGGCCAGCTACATGATCAACACCGGCATCCTGGGCCTGAAGGACTCCTTCTGGGCGCTGATCCTGCCCATCTGCTGCTCCAGCTTCTACTGCATCGTCATGAGGACATTCTTCCAGACGTCGGTGCCGGAAGCCATCATCGAGTCCGCCAAGATCGACGGCGCGAAGCAGCTGCGCATCTTCATCCAGATCGTGCTGCCCATTTCCTTGCCCGCCATCGCCACCATCGGCCTGTTCCTCACCTTCCAGTACTGGAACGACTGGATGATGGCCAAGTACTACCTCTCCAGCAACGTGCAGGACAAGTACCCCCTGCAGTACGTGCTGATCGCCCTGGAGGACAGCATCACGTTCCTCACCCGAAACAAGGACAAGATGGGCGTGGACGCCTCGGCCAACCTGCCTTCGGAAACCATCCGCATGGCCATGGTTATGGTCTCCGTGCTGCCCATCGCCTGCGCGTATCCCTTCTTCCAGAAGTACTTCGTGTCCGGCCTGACCATCGGCGCCGTGAAGGGATAATTCAACCTGGGTTACAGCAGCGAGAGCTGTTTGTAATAATTCTATAAGGAGGGTTTCAAGCATGAAGAAACTCGTTTCTCTGGTTCTGGCTCTCTGCCTGGTGCTGAGCATGGCCGCCTTCACCGCTTCCGCGGAAGGCGACATCGTGAAGCTGACCTGGGCGCAGGGCTCCGGTTCCACCGCTCCTATCGACAACGCGATCGTTCTGGAGGCTCTGAATGAGATCTCCCGTGAGAAGCTGGGCGTTGAGTGCGACATCCAGTACTTCACGAACGACCAGATCCAGCTGTCCATGCAGGCCGGCGAAGTCTATGACATGTACTTCACCTGCGCGTGGTACAACAACTTCAACACCAACGTCTCCAACGGCATGTTCGCCAACATCGAGGGCAAGATCCAGGAGTGGACCCCCGACCTGTACGCGTTGCTGACCGAGGATACCTGGGAGATCGCCCGCTCCGCGGACGGCGGCCTGTATGCCATCCCGGTTCCGAAGGACATCGCCGCCATGAACTTCATCGTTTATGACAAGTCCTTCGCGGATGCCAACGGCATCGTGGTGCCCGAGCGCATCGAGAAGTGGGACGAGATGACCGATTACCTGGTGGCTCTGCAGGGCTCCATGGGCGAGGGCGAGTATGCCTTCGAAATCGCGAAGACCCCCGCTGGCTGGGACACCGGCTTCGACTTCATCGACCGTACTCCCCTGATCGGCGTCATCTTCGGCGCTGAGGGCGAGGAAGCCACCAAGGTTTGCGTCGAGTTCGACGATCCGCTGGTTATGGATCGCCTGCGCACCATCCACAAGTGGTATGAGATGGGCCTGATCAACCCCGACGCCGCCGTCACCGATTCCGTTGACGACAAGCACAACCACATCTTCACCGCTCAGGCCTGGACCGGCTATGACTATTCTCCCAGCCGTGGCTATCCCTGCGGCATGACCTGCTACAATGGCCCCATCCTGAATACCGACTCCGTGCAGGGCGCCATGAACGCCTTCTCCGTCACCCTGGAGGACGACGAGGCTCGCTTCAAGAAGGCTCTTGAGTATCAGCAGCTGGTCAACACCGATTGGGAGTACCGCAACATCCTGGCCCGCGGCATCGAGGGCAAGCACGTGAACTACTATGAGTTCACCCTGGAGAATGGCTACACCGCCAAGGCCGCTCTGCAGACCGAGCTGGGCTCCTCCAACTACTCGCCCTGGCAGTTCTCTCAGGGCTCCTATCCGCTGACCGCCGTGGCCTGCACCCAGGCTCAGGTGGACGGCATCGATCCGGCGCCCGCCATCGATCAGTGGGATCGCTACTATGCTGACATCGCGGCTTATGCCGAAGTGTCCAACATCTGCGGCTTCTCCTTCAACTCTGAAGGCTTCGACAATGTGTACGCTGAGATCTCCGCTGTGAAGCAGGAGTACATGGACAGCCTGACCTCCGGTACCGTCGACCCCGATGTCGTCGTGCCCGAGATGCTGGACAAGATGTACGCTGCCGGCCTGCAGGATGTCATCGACGCCTGCCAGGCTCAGCTGGATGCCTACATGGCCAACAAGTAAGATTCGTTCTTGCTTGAAAGCGTAACGCAAAGCAAACCGCCTGCCGCGTGGATTTCCGCGCGGCAGGCGGTTTTTTATCGCGCCGCTCCCCCGCCTCAGTCGGAGCGATTTGAAAAAAGCGCAGGTTTTGTTAATATCAGGTTTTCGCGATTGACACCCAGGCGAAAGTATGCTAAATTGAATACAAATCTACGGCTGTGACGGGAACAAGTACGCCCTCCGCAGCGCCTTTCAGAGAGCCTCCGGCCGGTGTGAGGAGGCAGGCGGCGAGCGCGGAATACCTCCCTGAGCCGGGCACCGAACGGCGCGAACGCGCTGAGTAGGCTGTCTCGGGTGCGCCCGTCATCGCGCGAAAGAGACCGGGAAAGTGCGCCTTCCCCGGTGAAAAGAAGTGGTACAGCGGTCACGCATCGCCTTCTCCCCCAGCGGAGAAGGCGTTTTTTTGTGGCCTTTCTCCCCAATCCAACCAATCATCATTAAGGAGTGATTTTTCATGGGCAACGCAATGGACATCCTGCGCGAGCGCGGATTCATCAAGCAGGTCACCTTCGAGGACGATCTGTACAAGGCCTTCGACGAGGGCATGGTCACCTTCTACACCGGCTTCGACCCCACGGCGGATTCGCTGCACATCGGCCACTACATCCCGATCATGGCCATGGCTCACCTGCAGCGGGCGGGCCACAAGCCCATCGCCCTGATGGGCGGCGGCACCGGCATGATCGGCGACCCCTCCGGCAAGAGCGACCTGCGCAAGGTGCTCACCGTTGAGGACATCGACAACAACGTGGCCCACATCAAGGCCCAGATGTCCCGCTTTCTGGACTTCGACGAAAGCAAGAAGAACTGCGCCCTGATCGTGAACAACGCAGACTGGCTCAGAGACCTCAACTACATCGGGTTCCTGCGCGACGTGGGCGCGCTGTTCAGCGTGAACCGCATGCTCACCGCCGAGTGCTACAAGCAGCGCCTGGAGCGGGGCCTCACCTTCCTGGAGTTCAACTACATGCTCATGCAGAGCTATGACTTCCTGGAGCTGAATCACCGCTACGGCTGCATCCTGCAGACCGGCGGCGACGACCAGTGGAGCAACATGCTCTCCGGCGCGGACCTCATCCGCCGCAAGGACGGCAAAGACGCCTTCGCCCTCACCTTCCAGCTGCTGCTCACCCACGACGGCCGCAAGATGGGCAAGACCGAGAAGGGCGCCCTCTGGCTGGATCCCAACAAGTGCAAGCCCTACGATTTCTACCAGTACTGGCGCAACGTAGACGACGCGGACGTGAAGAAGTGCTTAGGCCTGCTCACCTTCCTGCCCATGGACGAGGTGAACCGCCTGGGTTCTCTCGAGGGCAGCGCCATCAACGAGGCCAAGCGCGTGCTGGCCTACGAGGTGACCAAGAACGTGCACGGCGAGGAGGAGGCCATGAAGGCCCAGCAGGCCGCGGAGGCGCTGTTTGGCGGCGGCGCGGCGGCGGGCTCCATCCCCACCACCACCCTCACCGAGGCTGACCTGGCCCAGGAGAACCGCCTGCTCGCGCTGGTTGCAAAGTGCGGCCTCTGCAAGTCGGTGACCGCCGACATGCTGCGGGGCGAGGGCCTGCTCATCCGCAAGGGCAAGAAGGCCTATCACCGCTTCCAGCTGGCCGAATAACATGGGCCTGGTGAGCTACAAAACGCTGATGAAGCGCGCCGAGGATGAGTTCATCGTGAACAAGTCGCGCTTCATCGGCCATGGCAAGCCGGTGGAAAGCGAGGAGGAGGCGCTCCAGTTCCTGCGCGAAATGCGCGAGACCTACAAGGACGCCTCCCACAACTGCTACGCCTACATCGTCGGCGCCAACATGGGCGTCATGCGCTACAGCGACGACGGCGAGCCCGGCGGCACCGCCGGCATGCCCATCATTGAGGTGATGAAGAACCGGGGCGTCACCAACGCCTGCGTGGTGGTCACCCGCTATTTCGGCGGCGTGCTGCTGGGCGCGGGCGGCCTGGTTCGCGCCTACACCCAGGGGGCGGTCTGCGCCATCAACGCCTGCGGCGTGGGCGTGATGCATCCCACCGCCCGCTACCTCATGGACGTGCCCTACCCCATGCTCAGCCGCGTGGAGTACTTCTTCAAATCCGCGCCGGTGGCCATCGAGAGCAAGGATTTTTCCGACGTGATCACCTTCACCTTCCTGGTCAAAGTGGAGGATGAACCTGCGCTCATCGATAGCCTCACCCAGCTCTCCGAAGGGAAGCTGGAGCCCATGCGGTTCGAGGAAATCTACAGCGCGTGGAGGGAAGAGTGAAACAATGGGGAATGGGGAATTTTAGTTTGTCTGAAAGACCTCATCCGCGCCTGAGAGCAAACCAAAATTCCTAATTCCTGTCTGGATTGGTACTATGTACAATAAGATTCTCATCATCGGCTCCTGCGGGGCCGGAAAAAGCACGTTGGCCCGATCGCTTCACGAAGCGACCGGGCTTCCTGTCGTTCATCTGGACGCGCTGCACTGGCTGCCCGGCTGGACGGAGCGGCCGAAGGAGGAATTCCTCTCTCTGCTGCGGGTGGAATTGGAAAAGCCGCACTGGATTATCGACGGAAACTACAGCGGCTCCCTGCCCCTGCGCCTTCAATACTGTGACGCCGTCATCTGGCTGGACTATAGCCGGGTCACTTGCCTGTGGGGCGTGGTGAAGCGGATCATCAAGAATCGCGGCCGCACCAGGCCGGACATGGGCCCCGGTTGCCCGGAGCGCTTCGACTGGGACTTCATCAAATACGTGTGGCATTTCGACGGAAGGAAGTTCGAGCCGCTGCTGGCCGCCTCCGGAAAACCTGTGTTCAGGGCGAGGAACAGGCGGGTGCTGAAACACATTATTATTTCTCATTTTCTGTAACACTTTCTCCTTTTCCGCCACCAATAAGCGAAAGGAGGCGATGGGCATGGCTGAGGACTTCGACGCGGTGTACAGGCAGCATTACGAGCTGGTGTACCGGTTCGCGCTGCGGCTGTGCGGGGAGGCTTCGCTGGCCGAGGAAATCGCGCAGGAGACCTTCTACCTGGCGCTGAGAAACTATGCGAAATTCCGGGGCGACAGCAGCCTGGCCACCTGGCTGTGCGGCATCGCGAAGCGGGTCTACTGGACCAACGTGAAGCGGCCCCGCGCCCTGCCGCTGGAGGAGGAATCCCAGCGCGTGCCGGGGCCGGACATCGAGGATCGGGAGGTGTTCACGCTGCGCACCTTCTGCGACCTGAGCCACGCGGAAATCGCCAGCCTGTTCGGCAAGACAGAAAGCTGGGCCCGCGTGACCTACTATCGCGCGCGGCAAATGCTGCAAAAAGCCATGGAGGAGGCGGATGATGATGACAAATAACTGCGATATGGCCCGGGACCTGATGCCCCTGACCATCGACGGGGTGGCCAGCGAGGCCAGCCAGCAATTCGTGACAGAGCACCTTGAGGAATGCGCCGAGTGCCGGGCGTATCTGGCGGGCATGAAGGCATCTTTGAAGGTAGACGTGGATCAGGCCGCCCGGGAGAAGCGGGACTTCACCCGCACCGCCGCTCACATGAGACTCCGGCGTTGGCTGCGGCGGGCGATGATCGTCGCGTTGGCGCTGGTGGTCGCTATCGTGGGGCTGTACGCCGGCATTTACGCGCACAACGCCTACAACTCCGAGAAGATCATGCTGACGTCCAACGCGTACACCGTGTTGCTGTCTCAGCTAAAGGACGGACGGGTCATCGTGACCGCGCAGACCTTCAACAAACGCATCAGCGAACTCGTCGTCCAGGATGTGCCCACCGAAGACGGCGGCCGCTATGGGAACATCGAACTCTGGTCCACGCGCAGCTCTAACGTTCCTCGCGGCGATCTCAGAGCCTATGAGCTGCCTTCGGCGCAGGGATATGAATACATTGTTTATGACTGGACCAAAAGAATATGGACGCGCGGCGAGACCATCGCGCCCGCTTCTTCAGAGATGGAGGCCTACTACGCCGCGCGCGACGCGCTGGAGGCGTTCAACCGGGAGGTGGAAAAGCGGCACATCATCGAACAGGCGGAAAAGGGCGATTTCAGCGAGACCTACCAGCTGACGCCCGAGGAGAAGGGCGAGCGCTACGACCTGGAGACCGCGCTGAATGTGGCGAAGACCAAGGTGCCGGAATGGAACAATGGCACAGTGATCGAGCTGGAGACGGCGGAGCCGAGGGGATAAAGGAATTAGGAATGAGGAATTTTAGTTTGTCCCCTGCGATCGCAGCCGCTCATTCCCCATTCCCCATTCCCCATTCCCCATTGAAAAAAGCGCCGGAAATCCGGCGCTTTTTTGCTATCACTTTCTCCGGCCCCTCAGGAACGGCGGGATGTCCGGGGTGAAGCCGCGGCGATTGGTCTTCTTTTCGGTCTGCTGCTCGGTGCCCTCGAAGGGATCCTCATCGTAGAAGGGATCGCCGGTGGCGGCGGGCTGCTCGGTCGCCTGGGCGGGCTGAGCGGGCTCAGGCTCGCCGAAGGTGCGCTGGCCGTAGAGGGACGCGCGACGCTCCTCGCGGTTGGGCATCACATAGCGGGGCTGATTCACGAAGGAAGGCACCTCGGGGCCGTCGCCGGCGGGCGTCGCGGTGGGACGGGTGGTCTCAGCCGGGGTGGCGCTCACAGCGGGACGGGCCGCGAAGGGCTCGTCGGTCACGGCGGGACGGGCGGTGACGAAGGGGGTCTTCTCGAAGCCCGTGGCGATGACGGTCACATGCACCTCGTCCTCCAGCGTCTCGTCGATGCCCGCGCCGAAGATGATGTTGGCCTCCGGGTCCGCCGCCTGGGTGATGAGCGTGGCCGCCTCGTTGATATCCAGGATGCTGGTATCGGTGCCGCCGGTGATGTTGATGAGCACCGCGCGGGCGCCGTCGATGGAGGTCTCCAGCATGGGGCTCTCCACGGCCTGCTTGGCCGCGTCCACCATGCGGTTCTCGCCCTTGCCGATGCCGATGCCCATGTGGGCCAGGCCGCCGGACTGCATGACCGTGCGCACGTCGGCGAAGTCCAGGTTGATGAGGGAGGGCACGGCGATGAGGTCGGAAATGCCCTGAATGCCCTGGCGCAGGGTGTCGTCCGCCTGGCGGAAGGCCTCGGTCATGGTGGTGCCCTTGGTCACGACCTGCAGGATGCGGTCGTTGGGCACGACCACCAGCGTGTCCACCCGAGTCTTGAGCTGCTCGATGCCGCCCTCGGCGTTCCTCATGCGCTGCTTGCCCTCGAACATAAAGGGCTTCGACACCACGCCGATGGTCAGGATGCCCATCTCCCGGGCGATGCCGGCGATGACGGGCGCCGCGCCGGTGCCGGTGCCGCCGCCCATGCCGCAGGTCACGAACACCAGATCCGCGCCCTTGACGATCTTGGAGATCTCCTCGCGGCTCTCCTCGGCCGCCTGCGCGCCCACCTCGGGCTTCGCGCCGGCGCCCAGGCCCTTGGTGATCTTCTCGCCAATCTGAACCTTCACGTCCGCCTTGGACAGGTTCAGCGCCTGCAGATCGGTGTTGATGGCGATGAATTCAACGCCCTTGATATTGGCCTCCACCATGCGGTTCACCGCGTTGGTGCCGGCGCCGCCCACGCCGATGACCTTAATCGACGCGAAGCTGTTTACTTCCGTGTTGTCAAATTCCAGCACAAGGCATCCCCCTCGTCAAAATAGTTTTGTATGGCTCATTCTTCGGTGGATTGTTTCCTGAATATATTTTTGAGGCCCTTGAGCGGACCGCCGCTGGGTTCCTCCTCGCCGCCCTGCTGCTCCACCGCGTCGAACACCAGGTCCATCAGGCCCAGCGAGCTGGAGAAGCGGGGGTTGTTCAACCGCGCCGCCTTCACAACGGGAATCCGCACGCTGCGCTTGAGCTTCTCGGCCAGGTATTCCTTGGCGCCGCGCATGTTCACCAGGCCGCCGCCGGTGATATACACCTGGGAGCGGGCCGCGATGTACTCGTCGGCGTAGCGGAAGGTCTCGAGGATGTCGTCCACCAGTTCCTCCGTCACGTTCTCGATGGTCTGCGCCACGAAAGCCCGCGGGAAGGTGACCACCGAGCCGTCCTCCATGCGCACCTCCGGGTCAGACTGGGCGTCGAACTCGTCCGGCGTGAAGATGTAGTCGCGCTTGATGGCCTCGGCTTCTTCCATGCCGATTTCCAGCGACTCGGCCAGGGCGGCCGTGATGTCGCCGCCGCCGATGGGCAGCACCGCGTGGAAGGTGAGCGCGTCGCCCTCCACCACGGACACCTCCGTGTTCAGATAGCCCACATCGATCAGCACGGGGGTCTTGTCCCGCTCGTCGAAGGACATGAGCAGAATTGCCATGCCCAGCGTCGGGGCCAGGAACGCGCCCACCTCGATGCCGATCTCCGCCAGGCAGCCGCGCACGTCCTCGATGAAGTACGGGTCGGCCTGGATGAAGGACACCAGCGCCTGCAGCCGCTTGCCCCTGGAGCCGATGGGCGACATGGTATGCCGTCCGCCGTCCACGCTGAACCACGCGGGGCTGCGGTGCAGCACGTTGCCTCCCGCTTCGCTCAGGTTGAGCTGATCCGCCGCGTCGTCCATCACGCGCATGATCTCGTCCTCCGTCACCCGGCCGTCCTGGGAGAGAATGTCCGCCTCGCCCACGGCGGTGGTCACGTGGATGTATTCGCTGGGCACGCCCACGAAGATCCTGTCGATGCGCCGCTTGGCTTCCGCCTGGGCCGCCTGAACCGCCGCCTCGATGGCGGGCAGAAGGCCGTCCGGGTCGTTCCACTCGCCGCCCGAATAGCCCGCGTAGGGCACGGTGCCCGAGCCCACGATCTCGCAGCGCGTAAAGCTGCCGCTCTCCGCAATCAGCGTGATGATCTTGGAGGTTCCGAATTCAATCGCCGCCGCAACCGTCTTCATTGATCCTGATCGCCTGCCTTATCAGGGACACACCTGTCCCCGCATCTACTTGTACTTATGATATATTATACATGTTTTCGGCGGCGTTGAAAAGAGTTTTTGTAAACTTTTGCCGCCTTATTCGCAAATTTTCCGCTTTTTCAGGCCGTTTGGGGCGATTTTGAGGAGCGGAGGGCTTGAATCCGGATGAAATCAGGAGTCAATTGGGAATAAGGAATTTTAGTTTGGCCTCATGCGCGGCTGCGGCCGCGGGACCTCATCCGGCGCTTCGCGCCACCTTCCCCTATGGGGAAGGTGTCAGTCCGAAGGGCTGACGGATGAGGTCCCTGAGAGCAAACTAAAATTTCTAATTCCTCATGCTCACTTCGCTGTGCCTTTCAATTCGCAATGGTCGCCTGTGCGCTTTGCGCCCACGCTCCCTTGCTCATTGGGCTCGTTCGGCCTTTTTCCGCCACTGGCGGCGGCCTCATTCGCCTTCCCAATTTCTAATTGCGCGCCGCGCCCCGCCTTACCTGTCCGCGTACACCGCGTTTTTCCCGGTGGACACGTCCAGCACGCCCCGGCGCACGCCCTCCTGTGTCAGTTTCTCCAGCACAGTGCGCGCCCATACCAGCTTGGCGGCCATATTTTCCTCGTCGCCCAGCACGATCTTCACGCCGGTGTTGGACACCAGATACAGGTTGTAGCGGTCGGCCACGTTCAGCTCCGATATGACGGACAGCATGTCCTGGGCGTCCACTTCGGCCAGCACGTTCTTCATGTCGCCCAGCTGCCAGCTCTTGGCCGACTCAATACGCCGGCCCTGAGCGCTGATGGACACGTCCATGCCGCTCACCACCACGCTGCCCTCCGGCACGCTGCTGAAGCGATCCATGATCTGGCCGTCCTCGTCCACAAGCAGGATCACGCCGGCCACGTTCACCGCCGCCCGGGCCTGCCGCTCGCTCACCGAGAGGGACACCGTGTCCGGCCAGGTGACGCTGAAATCCACCAGCTTCACATCGCCGTTGACGGAGAGCCCCCGCTCCACCGCCGCCCGGTCGATGTCGAAGATGCTCTCGCCCATGGTGAGGCCCGCCATGGAGGCGATCTCCGAGGCGCTGTAGCCCCGATTGCCCTCCACCCTGACCTCACGCAGCACGAACACCCGCCGCTTGGTGAGCACCAGCGCCAACGCCAGCAGGGCCACCAGCGCGATCAGGCGCAGCACCGCCGCGCCCTGGCGTCTCTTCCCGCGCCTGCGGGGGGAAGCGGTCTGATTTCGGCCGGTCTGCTTTCTCTGTGCGGGCCGGGCCTGCTTTGCGCGGGCGGATGAAGCCGACGCGGGCCGCCCGCCGCGCGGCGCGTGAGCCGCGTTCGGGCGCGTCGTCGCGCCTGTGCGGGGCGTGAATCCCGCGCGAGGCGCGGCGGACCGGGTCGTCGTGTAAGCCCGGGAACCGGAGCCGGCGGGCCGGGCGGACGTAGCGCGGGTCGATCTCGCCGCGCTCTCCCCGCGCGAAGCCGCCGGTTTCGCGGTGCGGACGGTTCGGCCCGTCCTGTCCATGCGTTCCGTCGCCATGGCCTGCCCTCCTTCTCATTTTCCAAGCCGCCTGATCTGCGCGCCCAGAGATGTCAATGTGTCCTCCAGCCGCTCGTAGCCCCGGTCGATCAGGTGGATGTCCTCGATCTCCGTCATGCCGTCCGCCGCCAGGCCGGCCAGCGCCAGCGCCGCCCCGGCACGCAGGTCTCTGGCCTGCACCCGGGCCCCGGTGAGCCGCCCGCCACGCACCACGGCGGTGCGATGGTGAATGGTGATGTCCGCCCCCATGCGCACCAGCTGGGCGGCATGGTTGAAGCGATTCTCGAACACGTTTTCAACCAGAATCGACGTGCCTCCCGCCAGGCAGCACAGCGCCATCATCTGAGCCTGCATGTCGGTGGGAAAGCCCGGATAAGGCTGGGTGAACACGTCCACCGGCCGCAGCCTTTCCGGCGCGGTCAGGCGCACGCCGTCTTCCGACGCCTCGATCAGACAGCCCGCCTCCCGCAGCTTGATGAGCACCGCGTCCATGCAATCGGCCCTCGCGCCCTCCAACTGGATCTCGCCTCCGGTCATGGCCGCCGCGCAAAGCAGGGTGCCCGCCGTGATGCGGTCCGGTATGGGCTGATACGCCGCGCCGTGGAGCGCCTTCACGCCCTTTACCCGCACGATGCCCGAGCCCGCGCCGCTGACCCGGCCGCCCATGGCGTTGATGAACATCTGCAGATCCACGATCTCCGGCTCCCGGGCGGCGTTTCGGATGGTGGTCTCCCCCGGGGTGAGCACGGCGGCCATCATGATGTTCTCCGTGGCTCCAACGCTGGGGAAATCCAGCAGCACGTCGCCGGCATGCATGTGAGCGCCGTCACAGTCGATGCGGCCGTGAGCCTCCCGGATGTCCACGCCCAGGACGCGCAGGCCCTTCAAATGCAGGTCGATGGGGCGAAGCCCGATTTCGCAGCCGCCGGGATATGTAACCGTGGCCTTCCGGAAGCGGCCCAGCAGCGGCCCCATCATGAAGATGGAGGAGCGCAGGGTCTTGGAGAGCCCGTCCGGCATCTCGTGGCTGGCGGCGCTGGCCGTGCGCACCGTGAGGCGGCGGCCGGTTCGCTCCGTCCGGCAGCCCAGCTTCTCCAGAATGCGCCGCATGTTTTCGATGTCCTCCAGCAGCGGGCAGTTGGACAGCGTCACGTCGTCGTCGGTCAAAAGGCACGCGGCCAGGATGGGCAGCACGGCGTTCTTCGCCGCGGGTATCGCCGCGCTTCCCGAAAGCCGCCTTCCCCCGATGATCCTGAAAATTTCCGCCATAGCAGCACACCTCCCAAGTCGATACAGCGTCACTGCCATGACTATGCGATTTTCGGAAACCGGTGCATGAAGGGATTGACCGGCATGGCTCTGGGGGTCAGGGGGCGGCAGCCCCCTGCCAGGTTTGGGCGGAGCCCAAACCTTTATCTTCCCCGTCCCCGCAATGGGCGGGGAAGGGGATCGAGGGGAAGGGGTATGCAGCGCCTGTGACGCCAGAACCATTCCGTGCCTGTATTCTGCCAAACTATCTTATTCCGCTTTTCGAGATATTCAGCAGCACCGCAACCGCGCACATGAGCACGGCGATGGAGGTGCCGCCCGCGCTGAAGAAGGGCAGCGGCTGGCCGGTGGTGGGCATCATGCCCGTGACCACGGCCACGTTCATCACCGTCTGCACGCCAACCATGCAGGTGATGCCTCCCGCCAGTAGGCTGCCGAAGCGATCCGGGCAGCGGATGGCGATTCTCAGCCCGAAGAACACGAACAGAAAAAACAGCGCCAGCACCGCCACGCACCCGACGAGCCCCAGATCCTCCCCCACCACGGCAAAGATGAAATCCGACTCCGGATAAGGCAGAAAGGCGTATTTCTGCCGCCCCCGCCCCAGACCCATGCCGAACAGCCCGCCCGACCCGAAGGCCATGAGGGACTGGGCCAGCTGATAGCCCTCGTTGCTCAGCATGGCGAAGGGATCCCGGAAGGACATGAGCCGCGCCCGGCGATAGGGCTCCGACCAGGCGTAAAACGCCCCCAGGGCCAGCCCGGCGCAGCCCGCCAGCCCCAGATGAAGCCAGCGCGCCCCCGCCAGCAGCGCCATGCAGCCGGACACGATCACGATGCTGCCCGCCGTGCTCAGGTTGGGCTGCAGGAGAATCAGCACGAACATGAGCCCCGGCATGATGAACACCGGCACGAGGCCCGAAAAAAGGCGGCGCACATCCCGCCTGGGCTGGCTTAAAAGCCGCGCCATGAACAGGATGGCCGAGTATTTCGCCAGCTCCGAGGGCTGAAAGCTCACCGGCCCCAGCCGCAGCCACCGCCGGGAGCCATTCACCAGCCGGCCCACCCCCGGTATGGCCACAAGCACGAGCAGCAGCAGACTCAGGCAGATGAGGCTGCTGCTGACAATCGGTTTTTGAAGAAGCCTGTAATCCACGCGCAGCAGCACGGCCATGCCGGCCGCGCCCAGGCCCATGCCCATGAGCTGGGAGATCACCTCCGCCCAGGGGCTGCCGTCCCGATCCTGCGCGTTGTAGTAGCTGGCGGCGTAGAGCACGAGAAGCCCCACTGCCAGCAGCAGAACGAACACGGTTAGAAGGCCACGATCCACCTTCTCTTCCCTTCGTATCTCCGGGCGAACGCGCGCCCTGTCTCTGGCCCCGGGAAGCGGAAGATTCGTCACGCCTTTTTCGTCACCATGCCCTTCACAATGTCCTTGAAGATGTCGCCGCGCTCCTCGCAGTTGTGGAACATGTCGAAGCTGGCGCAGGCGGGCGAGAGCAGCACCGTGCCCCCCTCCACCGCCAGCGCGCGGCTGAGCTGGATCGCGCCCAGATAGTCCCGGGCCGCGTGGTGGATATGCCGGGCGGGATAACCCTCCCGCAGCAGCGTCTCCTCGAATTGCTTCGCCGTCTGGCCGATGAGCACCGCGTGGGCGATGTGCCCGCTCTTTACGATGGCCTGGCACAGCTCGGTGAAGTCGTTTTTCTTGTCCGACCCGCCCAGGATGATGACGGTGGGCGTCTTCATGGCCTCAACCGCACGCACGGTGGAATCCGCGTTGGTGCCCTCGGTGTCGTCGATGTAGGTGACGCCGTCCAGCTCCCGAACGAACTCCATTCGGTGCTCCACTCCGCCGAAGGCCCGCAGCGCTGTCGCCGCGTCCTCGGCGCGCACACCCGCCGCCATGGCCATGGCCACGGCCGCCAGCGCGTTTTCCAGGTTATGCCGGCCGGGAATCTTCAATTCCTCCGCCCGGCACAGGGGCACATGACTTTCCGCCGTGCCGAACACGATCACGCCATCCTCCACGAACGCGCCCTCCGGGGGCGTCTGCGTGGCGGAGAACCAGATCACGCGGCTCTTCGCCTCTTTCGCGGCCTGGCGCAGCAGGGGATCGTCGTAGAAGAGAACCAGCGTGTCTTTCTCCGTCTGGGTCTCGAAAATGCGCCTCTTCATGGCGGCGTAGCAGTCCATGGTGTGGTGCCGGTTCAGGTGATCCTCCCGGATGTTGGTGATACAGGCCACTTCGGGATGGAATCCCGCCACCGACTCCAGCTGGAAGGAGGACACCTCGCACACCACCACGTCGTCCTCTTTCGTCTTCCCCGCCACCGCGGCGAAGGGATAGCCGATGTTGCCCACCACGTGGGTGGTCTTCCCGGCGGCCTTGAAGATCTCGCCGGTCAATGTGGTGGTGGTGGTCTTTCCGTTGGTGCCGGTTATGGCGATGAGTCGGCCCCGGTTCAGCCGGGCGCTCAGCTCGATCTCGCCGATGGCCGCCACACCCAGCTCCTTCGCCCTTTTCACCACCGGGCTCTCGATGGGCACGCCGGGGCTGATGACCAGCGTGTCCATGCCGGGAAGCAGCGAATCCGCCCGCTCTCCCAGCCGCCATTCGATGCCCTCAACGCCCCTGATGGGCGCCAGGATGTCGCCCAGCTGCGCCTCGGTCTTCATGTCGTTGACCCGAACCAGCGCGCCGCGCTCCGCCAGCAGCTTCGCCGCCGCCACGCCGCTGCGGGCCATGCCCAGGATCATCACGTGTTTGCCGCTATAATCAAAGCCCATTGCCTGCCTCCGTCAGATAAACATGGTGAGGGTGACCAGGCACAGCAGCGCTGTCACCGCCATATACATCCACACGATGCGCGTCTCCGGCATGCCGCCCAGCTCGAAGTGATGGTGCAGCGGAGCCATGCGGAACACCCGCTTGCCCGTGCCGGTCTTCTTCTTCGTGTATTTGAAATAGCCCACCTGGATGATGTCGGAGAGAGACGACACGAACATGGCCAGGGCGATGACGGGCAGCAGAAGGCTGGTCCGCGTGACCATGGTCACGGCCACCAGCGCGCCGCCGATGGTGAAGGAGCCCACGTCCCCCATGAACACGGAGGCCGGATGGGTGTTGAACCTGAGAAAGCCCAGCACCGCGCCCGCCGCCGCGCCGCAGAAGATGGCCATGTTGAGATAAACGCCGCTGTCCAGCGATTTCACGGCGGGCAGGGCCAGGCACACGATCACCATGGTGGCGAAGTCGATGAGTGAGCAGCCGGAGAGCAGGCCGTCCACGCCGTCCAGCAGGTTGGCGCTGTTCGTGGTACCCACCAGGATGAACATCATCACCGGGATGTAGAGGATGCCCAGATCCCATTCGATGGTCGTGAAGGGCACGATCAGCTTCGACCCGATGGAGGGCGTGAGATACGCCCACACCGCCAGCGCCGCCGAAATGACCACCTGGGGCACGATCTTCTGCATTGGCGTGAGGCCCAGGGAGCGCTTCTTGGAGACCTTGATGTAGTCGTCCACGAAGCCCACCAGCCCGAAGCCCAGGGTGGAGATCAGCGCCATGGGCAGATACGGCTGCCCGAAGCCCCCCACGTGCAGGATCAGCGGCACGAGGATCATGGGCACGGCGAAGATGATGCCGCCCATGGTGGGCGTGCCCTGCTTGACCTTATGGCTCTGCGGCCCCAGGTCGTAGATGGTCTGGCCAAACTTGAGCTTCTTCAGCCAAGGAATGAACACCGGCCCCAGCACGACCGCGATGGCAAACGACAGAATAACCGCCCAGATGATGCGTTGCATTGCTTATGTGACCCCCTGTAAATAATTGGGAATTGGGAATGGGGAATGGGGAATTTTTAGTTTGCTCTCAGGGCGGCTGTGGCCGCCGACCTCATCCGGCGCTGCGCGCCACCTTCCCCTATGGGGAAGGTGGCCCGGCGCAGCCGGGACGGATGAGGTCTGCGGCCGCAGCCGCTCATTCCCCATTCCCCATTTCCCATTCCCCATTGAAGAAATCTGATTTCAGAGAAATCAGATTTCTTCCAACAGTTCTTTGACGACCACTTTTTCATCGAAGGGGTACTTGACCCCCTTGATTTCCTGATAGGTCTCGTGGCCCTTGCCGGCCAGCACGATCACGTCGCCGGGCTCGGCGATGGTCATGGCGTAGCGGATGGCCTCCCGGCGGTTCTCGATCACGGTGTAGCGGCCCTCGGTCTGCTTCATGCCGGCCTCGATCTCCCGCAGGATCGCGAAGGGATCCTCGCTGCGGGGATTGTCGCTGGTGAGCACGCAGAAATCCGCCATGCGGCCGCCGATCTCGCCCATGATGGGGCGTTTTTCGTGGTCCCGGTCGCCGCCGCAGCCGAACAGGGCGATGACCCGGGCCCGGGCGGTCTGGCGCACGGTTTTGAGGATGTTCTCCAAGGCGTCCGGGGAATGGGCGTAGTCCAGAATGACGCGGTAGGGCGTCTCGGTGTCCAGCAGCTCGATGCGGCCGGGCACGTTCTTCACCGCCTCAAGGCCCTCCCGGATGCAGTCCGGCGCGATGCCCACCTCGTCGCACAGGGCGGCGGCGGTGAGGCTGTTGTACACGTTGAAGATGCCGCTGAGCTTCAGGTTCACGTCCAGCCGGTAGCGCTTGTGGAAGGTGAGCTGGAAGGTGCAGCCCCGCTCGTTCACGTCGATGTCCTTGGCGTAGATCTGGGCGGGCACACGGATGGCGTAGCCCTCGGCGGGAATCTGAACGCGCTTCATGGCTGTGGCCACGCGCTCGTCGTCCGCGTTGTAGACGGCCCGCTTGCAGAAGCCTGGCTCGAACAGCTTCATCTTCGCGGCCAGGTAGTTGTCGAAATTGCCGAAGAAGTCGAAGTGGTCCTGCGACAGGTTGGTGAAGGCCGCCGCCTCAAACTGGATGCCAACCAGCTTTCGCAGCGCCAGCGCGTGGGCGGACACCTCCATCACCACGTACTCCACCCCCGCGTCGGCCATCTGCCGCAGCAGGCTCTGGAAGTCGATGGGATCCGGGGTGGTCAGGTTGGTGGGAATCTGAGTCTCGCCGATCATGGAGCCCACGGTGCCGATGAGGCCGGTCTTGTAGCCCGCCCGCTCCAGGATGGACTTCACCAGATAGCTGGTGGTGGTCTTGCCCTTGGTGCCGGTGATGCCGATGAGCTTCATCTCCCTGGCCGGATAGCCGTAGAAGCAGGCAGCGATGAGGGCCAGCGCGGCGCGCACGTCCTCCACCACCAGCTGGGGGCAGTCCAGGGACAGCTCCCGTTCCACCACCAGCGCCGCCGCGCCGGCCTGGCAGGCCCGGGGCGCGAACGAATGGCCGTCCACCCGCAGGCCGGGGATGCAGAAAAACAGCGCGCCCGGCTTCACCTTGCGGGAATCCGTGCACAGCGCTGTGATTTCAACCTGTCCGTTGCCATATAGCCTCGCCTTGTTGTCAAGGGCGTTTGCGATCTCTGTGAGCTTCATGGGTCCGAATCCTCCCGTCCTCCTGTAATGGCCCCCGCGCCGGATCAGGGCGCCAGGAACGTAACCGCAACGCGGGAACCGGCCGCCGCCAGCGCGCCGGATGCCGGCCTCTGGGACACGGCGACGCCGCTTCCGCTGATTCTCATTTCAAATCCGTATGACATGAGCAGCCGGTTGGCCTCCCCGACCGACAGGCCCGTCACGTCGGGCACCTCGATCCCGGCCTCCCCGGGCTCATTGCTTCCTTCCACATAGAGCATAACGATGGATCGCTCCGTCATCAGCGCGCCTGGCGCGGGCAGCTGGTCAACGACCCTTGCCCCGGCTCCCCCCAGCGTGTATTGAAGGCCGGCCTCCTTCAGACGGGCGGCGGCCTCCTTCACGGTGAGCCCCGTCACGTCCGGCACGGGCACGTCCCGAAGGGGCTCGCCCGTGGCGGCGTCCTTCGCGACGCCCAGATAGGCCAGCGTCTTTTCCAGAATGTCCCTGGCGAAGGGCGCGGCGGTGACCGAGCCGAAATCCGGCGACTTGTCCGCCTCGTCCACGATCACCAGCAGGGCGATTCTCGGGTCGTCGATTGGCGCGAAGCCGATGAACGAGCCGATGTGCGTGCTGGAGGACACCACACCGTCCACGTAAACCTGGGCGGTGCCGGTCTTGCCGCCGATGTGATAGCCCTCGATGTAGGCGTTTCGGCCGCCGCCCTCCCGCACCACGCCCTCCAGCAGGCTTCGCATGGTGGCGGAGGTGGCCTCCGAAATGGGCCGCGACACCACCGTGGGCCGGTTCTGTTCCACCAGCTCCCCGTCGGCGTCGCGAATTTCCTTCACCACGTAGGGCTTCATCAGCCGCCCGCCGTTGACCGCCGCGCTGGCCGCCGCGATCAGCTGGATGGGCGTCACCGCGATGGACTGGCCGAAGCCGATGCGGGCCATGTCCACCCGCTTCACCCGCTCCCGGGGGATGCGGATGCCGGCGGACTCGCCGGACACGTCAATGCCCGTGAGCGAGCCGATGCCGAAGGCGTCCAGGTAGTCGTAGAACCGGTCCGCGCCGATGCGCAGCCCCAGCTCCACGAACACCGGGTTGCAGGAGTTTTGCAGCCCCTGCCGCATGGTCTCCGCCCCGTGGGGCCGGCCCCAGCAGCGCACCGTGCTTCCGTCCACGGTGATTTTGCCGCTGCAATAGAAGCCCTCGTTCACATTCGTCAGCCCCAAATCGAGCGCGATGGACGAGGTGAGGATTTTGAAGGTGGAGCCGGGCTCATAGGCGTCGGTCACCACCCGGTTTCGCATGAGCGCCGTCAGCGCCGAAACGTCGTTTCGGGGCGGGTCGTTGGGGTCGTAGTCCGGCTTGGTGCACATGGCCAGGATCTCGCCGGTTCGCGGATCCATGGCCACCACGCGCACGCCCCTGGCGTTGTTCACCGAGAGCGCTTCCCGGGCCGCCTGCTCCACGTAGCTCTGAATGACGTAGTCGATGGTCAGCGTCACGTCGCCGCCGTCCACCGCCTCGATGTATTCCTGCGCGCCGTAGGCCAGCGCGCGGCCCTTGCCGTCCACCTCGCTGAGCAGCGTGCCGCTGCGGCCGGCCAGGTATTTTTGAAGCGACTGCTCCAGCCCCGCCTGCCCCACGCCGTCGATGGTGGTGAGGCCGAGGAGCTGAGTCGCAAAACTGCCCATCGGATAGTATCTGCTTGAGTCCTCCTCAAGATACAGACCGCTGAGCAGGTTTTTTTCGGATGCTTTATACTGCGCGCAGAGGGTCTTCACCGCCTGCGCCGTGTCGCGGGACAGCTTTCTCTTCAGGATCACGCTGCCCTTGCCGGTGTCGGAGACCTTTCTGACGATCTCGTCCTCCTCCAGCCCCAGCACCGGCGCGATGACCCGGGCGAAGGCGCGGGGATCGGACACCTGGCGGGGCGAGGCGCAGGCGGTGTACGCCGTGGCGCTCACGGCCAGAGGCACGCCATTCCGATCCAGGATGGAGCCCCGGCGAGGCGCGATGACCGATTCGCTGGTCCACTGGCGCTGCGCCCGCCTTTGGAGCTCCTCGCCGCGCAGAATCTGCAGGACGAAGAGCCGCGCCACGAGAGCCAGCGTGAGCAGCAGAAACGCCGCCATCATGATGAGAATCCGCTTTCGTATGACGGTGCCCGTTGCGATCACGCGCCGTCACCCTTTCCCAAACGAAAAGTCAGGGCGTCGCGGAATCCCCCGCCGCGTCATAGGCGGTCTGTCCTTCGCCGGAAACGGCCTCGCCTGGCAGAGTGACCACGCGCACGGACCAGGAGCCCGGCCGCACCATGCCCAGGCGGCTCACGGCCTCATAGCCGATCATTTCCAGGTTCTGCCGCTCCGCCAGCTGAATCTCCAGCTGCTGGCGGCGGCCCTCCTCTGCGGCGATCTGGGTGCGGAGGCGGCTGATGGTCTTCGCGCCGCCGGCGATGGCGGCCATGCGATTGACATAGATGAACAGACTGGCCAGCACCAGCACCAGCGCGACGCGCAGCATCGTGCGGTTGAAGGGCGCCATTTTGGGGGATTGCAGCTCGCGCCGCTGAGGCGCGGCCTGAGTCGTCCGCGCACGAACGCCTGCCTGTGCCATTCTATTCGCCCTCCCTTCCGCGAAGAACTATGCCTGCGCGTGATAGTATTGCCCGTTCACGTAATCCAGCAGATCATCGATGGATTCTTCGGAGATGCCGCACTCGCCGAGGTAGCGCTCCTCGTCCCAGATTTCAAGATACTGACCCATGCCCACGAAGCGGATGGCCTTGTCCATGCCCACCTTGGCGCGGAGCGTGGCCGGCAGGAGCACGCGGCCCTGGGCGTCCAGCTCGCAGCCGGAAAAGGAATTGCCGGTAATCAGGCGCACGTAGCGCGTGCCCTTGATGTCCGATTCGGGGATGCGGCTGAGCTGCTCGCACTTCTGCGCCCATTTCTCCTTGGGATAGAGCGCGATGGCGGCGAACTGGTTGTTCAGCCCGATGGTGAAGCCGCCCGACAGCGCCTCCCGGTATGCCGCCGGGATGGTGACGCGGCCCTTGGGGTCTATTGTATGAGCGAAATTGCCCGAGAATTCGATTCCCTCCACCGACATCACCCCCATCCTCACCTTGTGCTCCAAATTGTACCACATTCCACCAGAAAAATCCACTCCAAACCACAAATTTTATATAATTTGTCATATCTGTGCAGTAAAGTACAGGTGTTCGGGGAATTTGCGGTTTTTCGCGGGATAAAAGGGGCGGAAAAAGGCGATTGACTTGTGAAATACGGGGCATCCTCATTTAGAAGTAATGATACGATTCAGAATAAAGCGAAGCGGAACGGCCCGCCTCCCCTGAAAGGGGAGGTGCCGAGCATAGCGAGGCGGAGGGGTCGGAATCAACGAACACAGAGCTGAATTGACCGCTGATTCCGACCCCTCAGTCGCCTTCGGCGCCAGCTCCCCTTTCAGGGGCGCCAGGGCGTTTCTATTGTTCCCTTTTCAAATCAGTCTCCCCGCGCCCTCAATTCCCCCTTTCCACAAACGCCGCGCTGTGATATAATGAATCCATAATAAGGAAACGGAGAGGTGTATATCATGACTGAGGAAATGAAGAGAGCCCGCGCGTTCATCGACAACCTGACCGTGGACGCCCCGGACGCCGACCCCAAGGCCATCGTGGAGGACGAGGACCGTTTCTTCGCCTGGGACAACGAGCACCGCAGCCGCAAGAACGGCAAGGCGTTTCTTTACGACTGGAGCTACTACATCGGCGTGGTCATGGAGGGCCTTTACTACATGTTCGAGGCCGGCGAGGGCCAGCGCTACAAGGACTACGTGAAGCGCTATCTGCACGCCGTGGAGACCGACGGCAAGCTCAACGAATACGCGGGCTACGTGGCCGATCACGGGCTGGACTGCTACAAGACCGCAAGCCTCCTGCCCTATTTCTACAATGAGGACGAAGAACTCAGGCGCCTGGCGGACAGCCTGTGGCACGATCTCTACGAGGTGAACGACCAGTATGCCCCCGCCGAGCTGGGCGGCAACTACTGGCACGTGTGGGACAACGGCAAGCCCCCGCGCTACAAGGTGTGGCTGGACGGGCTGTACATGGGCCAGGTGTTCCTGGCGCGATACGCCTGTCTCACGGGCAACAAAGAGGCCCTCAAAAAGATCGCCGGCCGATTCCGCTGGATCAACAAAGAGCTGGTCAATCCCGCCACCGGGCTTCTCTACCACGCGGGCAACGGGCACGACGACGTGTGCCCCTTCCACTGGCTGCGGGCCTGCGGCTGGTACGCCATGGCTCAGGCGGACGTGCTGGAGTGTCTGGAGGGCGAGGACCGGAAAGAGCTGGGCGCGGCCTTCGCGGCCTTCTGCGAGGCCATGCTGAAATACCGCGACGGGGAGACCGGCCTGTGGCTGAACCTGATCGACCAGCCCAAGAGCGATGGCAACCTGCCCGAGTCCAGCGGCACCGCCATGATGAGCTACGCCATGCTGAAAGGCGCGCGCATCGGCCTGATCGACAAGAAATTCTCCGATGTGGGCGCGGAGGTGTTCGCCGGCCTGACCCGGGAGAAGCTCAGCGACCACGCCCTGACGGACGTGTATCTCGTCGCCACCGCCAACGGCCAGGACAACTACCGCCGCCTGGACTACTACATGCCCCAGGAGGGCAAGGGCGTGGGGCCGTATATCATGGCGTATGCGGAGATGCTGAAGAAGGACAAGTAAACCATCAACGCCCCCTTTCCCGCGCGGTCTTCCCCTCCGCGCGGGATTTTTTGTCTTTTCTGGGGGCAATCTTAACAGGCTATGTGGTATAATATATGAATGGCGCTTTATTTATTCGGATCATAAGGGTTTTCATGGAGCGATTCGGGGTGCAAGGCTCCCCTGAAAGGGGAGCTGGATCGGCGCAGCCGAGACTGAGGGGTCGGAATTGCCAGGTATGGCTCTGATTCCGGCATCTGGCTTGGCACAAGCTTCTGTGATTCCGACCCCTCAGCCGCCTGCGGCGGCAGCTCCCCTTTCAGGGGAGCCTCTCCGTGAAACCTGATACAATACTTTTTCGGAGGAAACATGGCAAACAACAAATATCAGGCCAGCGACATACAGGTGCTCGAAGGGCTGGACGCCGTGCGCATGCGGCCCGGCATGTACATCGGCTCCACCGGGTCCCGCGGCCTGCATCATCTCATCTGGGAAATCGTGGACAACGCCATCGACGAGGCCGCCAACGGCTACGCCGACGAGGTCACCGTGACCCTGGGCAAGGACGGCACCTGCACCGTCACCGACAACGGCCGCGGAGTGCCGGTGGACATCCACCCCCAGTTCGGCGTGTCCGCCGTGGAGGTGGTCTACACCCAGCTCCACGCCGGCGGCAAATTCAACAACAAAAACTACGCCTACTCCGGCGGCCTGCACGGGGTAGGCGCGTCGGTGGTGAACGCCCTGTCCGAGTGGATGGTGGTGGACGTGTATCAGGACTTCGCCCACTATCAGCAGCGCTTCGAGAGCGTGGAGGACAAGAAGACCGGCAAGGTCATCTCCGGCCGGCCCGTGGCGCCCCTGGCCAAGATCGGCAACACCAGAAAGCACGGCACCACCGTGTGCTTCAAACCGGACGCGCGGGTGTTCGAGACCACCGTGTTCTCAGGCGACACCGTGCGCCGCCGGGTGCGGGAGCTGGCCTACCTGAACAAGGGCGTCCGCTTCGTGTTCACCGACGAGCGGGTGAAGGAGCCGGAGGAGCGCCGGGTGGAATACTGCTACGACGGCGGCCTCAACGACTTCGTGAAATACCTGAACGAGGACAAGACCGCCGTGTCCGAGATGATCGCCTTTGAGGGCGAGAAGGACGGCACCCGGCTGCGGGTGGCCATCCAGTACACCGACTCGTACAACGAGAACCTCTTCTCCTTCGTGAACAACATCCCCACCCCCGAGGGCGGCACCCACGAGACCGGCTTCAAGGCCGCCGTCACCAAGGCGTTTAACGACTACGCCCGCCGGGCCGGCATCCTTAAGGAGAAGGACAACAACCTCTCCGGCGACGACTTCCGGGAGGGCATGACCGCCGTCATCGCCGTGAACGTGCGCAATCCCCAGTTCGAGGGCCAGACCAAGGGCCGCCTGGGCAACACCGAGGTGCGGCCGGTGGTGGAGGCCATCGCCAGCGAAAAGCTGTCCCTGTTCGTGGACGATTTGAAGCATCAGGAGACTGCCAATAAGATCATCGAGAAGGCCGTTCAGGCGGCCCGGGTGCGGGAAGCCGCCCGCAAGGCCCGGGACGTGGCGCGCCAGAAGAGCCAGCTGGAGGCCGCGCCCCTGGTGGGCAAGCTCAGCGCCTGCACCGGCCGTGACTATACCAAGAACGAATTGTACATCGTGGAGGGCGACAGCGCCGGCGGCAGCGCCAAGCAGGGCCGCGACCGCCGCTTCCAGGCCATCCTGCCCCTGCGGGGCAAGCCCCTGAACGCCGAGAAGAAGCGGCTGGACCAGGTGCTGCAAAACGAGGAATTCCGCTCGGTCATCACCGCCCTGGGCACCGGCATCGGCGAGGATTTCGACTTGAAGAGCCTGCGCTATAACCGGGTGGTCATCCTCTCGGACGCCGATCAGGACGGCGCCCACATCCGGGCCATCCTGCTCACCTTCTTCTTCCGCTACATGCGGGAGCTGATCACCGACGGTCACATCTACATCGGCATGCCGCCCCTGTACCGCGCCGCCAAGGGCAGCCAGACCATCTACTGCTACGACGACAAGGAGCTGGCCGCCGCCACGAAGAAGCTGGGCAAGGGCTACACCCTGCAGCGCTACAAGGGCCTGGGCGAGATGAACCCCGAACAGCTGTGGGAGACCACCATGAACCCCGCCCAGCGCAAGATGCTGCAGGTGACCATCGAGGACGCCGCCGAGGTGGATCGCCGGGTGAGCGTGCTCATGGGCGACAAGGTGGAGCCCCGCCGGGAATACATCCAGACCTACGCCGACTTCAACCGGCAGGATACCTTCGTGGGCCGCATTGAAACGGAGGGAAAGAACTAAATGGCAAAGCGCAAAGAACCCCCCATGCCTCCCGTCAACGAGGAGGTCATTCAGCGCCCCATGGAGGAGATCATGCACGATTCCATGATCCCCTACTCCGAGCACGTCATTCTGGAGCGCGCCTTGCCCCGGGTGGAGGACGGCCTGAAGCCCGTTCAGCGGCGCATCCTGTATACCATGAACGAGCTGGGCCTCACGCCGGACAAGCCCCACCGCAAGTGCGCCCGCATCGTGGGCGACTGCCTGGGCAAATACCATCCCCACGGCGACACCTCCGTCTACGAGGCGCTGGCCCGCATGGCTCAGGATTTCTCCCTGCGGGCCATGCTGGTGGACGGCCACGGCAATTTCGGCTCGGTGGACGGCGACGGCCCCGCCGCCATGCGATACACCGAGGCCCGCATGCGGCCCCTGGCCATAGACATGCTGCGGGACATCGACAAGGACACCGTTTCCTTCAGCCTGAACTTCGACGACACCCAGAAGGAGCCGGACGTGCTGCCCGCCCGCTTCCCGAACCTGCTGGTGAACGGCGCCAGCGGCATCGCCGTGGGCCTGGCCACCAACATCCCGCCCCACAACCCCGCCGAGGTAATCAGCGGCGTCATCGCCCAGATCGACAACCCGGACATCACCACCGACGAGCTGATGACCTATATCCCCGCGCCGGACTTTCCCACCGGCGGCATCCTCCTGCGGGACGGGGAGCTGAAAACCGCCTACGAGACCGGCCGGGCCAAGCTGCAACTGCGGGCCCGGGTGCACATTGAGGACGGCCCCGCCGGGCGAAAGCTCCTCGCCATCACCGAGGTGCCCTATCAGGTGCCCAAGGCGGCCATGCTGGAGAAGATCCTGCGGCTGAGCGAGGAGAAAAAGGGCATCCTCACCGGCATCCACGACATCCGCGACGAGTCCGACCGCACCGGCCTGCGGGCCGTGATCGAGCTCAAGCGCGACGTGGACCCGGAGAAGGTGCTGGCCTACCTCTACAAATACTCCGACCTGCAGGTGACCTACGGCGTGAACATGGTGTGCATCGCCGGGGGCAAGCCCATGCAGCTGGGGCTGAAGGCCATGATCGGCTATTTCATCCAGCACCAGAAGAACGTGGTCACCCGGCGCACCAAGTACGACCTGGATCAGGCGCTGAACCGGGCCCACATCCTGGAGGGCCTCATCATCGCCGTGGACAATCTGGACGAGGTCATCCGGCTCATCCGGGCCAGCAAGACCCCCAAGGAGGCCCGCGTCGCCCTGATGAACGCCTTCGCCCTGTACTTCGTAGTCCGCAATGTATCCCTCATTCTTCAGAATGTCGGCGATACCGAGCTTGATCTTGGATAAAGGAACGTCAACACTGTCATGCTTCGCTGTATTTGCGTTGCGGATTCTGGTCAGCATATCCGCAATAGGATCACTCATTGTCATTTTATTCCTTCTCCTTTCTTACCAGCTCGCCTTGCG
>CADARO010000023.1 GCA_902790345.1 uncultured Eubacteriales bacterium
TGAATCGGCGCCAACCGATCCATCCGCGTTTCACTCATTTCGGAATCTGACTGTTTCTTGCTCTTTCTTCCCTATATCGTTTTCAAGGATCGCGCTCGTGTCTCTCGCTGCCCCGTGGGGGCCTCGCTCGCGACAACATTAGATATTATACGCTCCCCCTCCCCTTTTGTCAACACCTTTTTTCAGCTCGCTGTTTTTGAGTCATTTCCTATTTTAATCACTCTTTTCCTGCGCTTTTTCGTTTGTTAACTGTTTGAAAACCGGCTCATGTTTTCCCTTTTCGGGGCATATTGCCACGCCAAATGACGAAAATGACGTCTCTCCGCCTCGAATCCTGCATAATTCACCACTTTTTTGCGGGTTTTGGCCGCCATATTCATATCTTAATTTGACATAGATGCATTTTGCGTCTATAATTATGCACTATAAGAGGAAAACAACCCGACAAGCGAGGAGGAGTCAATATGCTGAACATCACCGTTCAAAAGACCACCACGCCCGCGGCCAAACCCGCGCCTGGCGCGAATCTCGGCTTCGGCCACATCTTCACCGATCACATGTTTATCATGAATTATGAGGAAGGCAAGGGCTGGTTCGATCCCCGCATCGTTCCCTTCCAGCGGCTTTCCCTGTCGCCGGCGGCCATGGTGTTCCACTACGGCCAGGCCATGTTCGAGGGCATGAAGGCCTATCCCGGCAAAGACGGCTCGGCCTACATCTTCCGCCCGGACATGAACGCCAAGCGCGCCAACAAGTCCAACGAGCGCCTGTGCATCCCCTATCTGCCCGAGGAAGACTTCATCCAGGCGGTTGAGGCGCTGGTCAGCGTGGATCGCGACTGGATCCCCACCGGGGAGGGCGAATCCCTCTACCTGCGCCCCTTCATCATCGCCACCGACGAGTTCCTGGGCGTGGCGCCCTCCAAGACCTACCTGTTTATGGTCATCGCCTCCCCCTCCGGCGCGTACTACGCCAGCGGCCTGAACCCCGTGGGCATCTGGATCGAGGATGAATACGTGCGCGCGGTGCGCGGCGGCATGGGCTTCGCCAAGACCGGCGGCAACTACGCGGCCAGCCTGATCGGCCAGGTCAAGGCCCACGACGAGGGCTTTGCCCAGGTGCTGTGGCTGGACGGTGTGGAGCGCAAATATATAGAAGAAGTCGGCTCCATGAACATCTTCTTCAAGATCGCCGGCAAGATCGTCACCCCCATGCTGAACGGCTCCATTCTGCCCGGCGTCACCCGCGATTCCGTCATCCAGCTGTGCAAGCACTGGAACATGCCCGTCGAGGAGAAGCGCATCTCCGTGGATGAGCTGCTGGAAGCCCAGCACAACGGCACGCTGGAGGAGGTTTTCGGCACCGGCACGGCCGCTGTCATCTCCCCCGTGGGCAAGCTGCGCTACGGCGACGAGGTCATGACCATCAGCGGCGGCGGCATCGGCCCGGTCACTCAGAAGCTGTACGACACCATCACCGGCATCCAGCTCGGCCGTCTCGAGGATCCGCTGGGCTGGCGCGTGGAAATCAAGTAACAGGCGAAACACAGGCGCCGCCGCGGATTCATGCCCGCGGCGGCGCGTTCCATTATATTGATTGCAAATCGGGAGGCTGTCATGAAAACAGGCATTCAGGTATCCAGTCTCAAGCCGCTGCTCAAGACCGAGGCGCAGGTGTACGAGGCCTGCCGGAAGATGGCCCAGCTGGGCTGCGAGGCGGTTCAGGTTCAGTGGGTCGATCCCGCGGTGCCGGTGGAGGCGGTCGCGGCGGCGCTGAAGGAGGCCGGGTTGTATTCGGTGGGCACTCAGGATTTCTACAGCCTGGTGAAGGAGAACCCGGACTACTACATCACCCTCAACCGGCTGACCGGCGGTGAGTGGCTGTGCGTCAGCCGCGTGCCGGAGGATATGAAGTCGAAGGAGGGCCTGGCGGCCTACGTGGGCGAGCTGCGGGCGCTGGCGGAGAAAATCGCGCCACTGGGGCAGAAGCTGTGCTTCCATCCCGTGGCGGCGGACTACGCGCCCATCGACGGCGTGGTGCCGGTGGAGTTCCTGCTGGAGCAAATGCCGGCGCTGTCCCTCTGCCTGGACCTGTATCACCTGAACCGCGTGGGATACGACAAGCCCGCCTGGATCAGGGCCCACGCCGGCCGGATCTGCATGGTGCATTTCAAGGACGGCAAGGACGGTAAGCTGACCCCCGCCGGCCAGGGCGACACCAACTGGGAGGGCGTGGCGCGGGCCTGCGTGGAGGCCGGCGTGGGGTACGCCTTCGTGGAGCAGGAGACCTGGGATCGGGATCCCTATGAGTGCCTGGGCGAGGCGCTGAACTGGCTCAACGGGCAGCTGGCCTGAGCCGCCTGAAAAGTCAACGCAAAAACACATCGGAAGGCGTTGACACAGACGGAAAAGACTGCTATCATTGCCAACAAACCGGCATAGGATAGCGTGATGCCCGCTTTTAGGAGGTTGCAGTCCATGGAGACGAAAATGTCCGACCTGTTTGGATCGATGGTTTTCAACGACGACGTCATGAAGCAGCGCCTGCCGCACGCCACATATAAAGAAATGAAGCAGACTCTGGCCGCCGGCAAGGACCTGACGCTGGAGATCGCCGGCGTGATCGCCAACGCCATGAAGGACTGGGCCATCGAGAAGGGCGCGACCCACTACACCCACTGGTTCCAGCCCCTCAACGGCGTCACCGCGGAAAAGCACGAGGCCTTCATCTCCCCGGATCACGACCACATCATCATGGAGTTTTCCGGCAAGGAGCTGATCCAGGGCGAGCCGGACGCCTCCTCCTTCCCCTCCGGCGGCCTGCGCGCCACCTTCGAGGCCCGGGGCTACACCGCCTGGGACCCCACCTCCTACGCCTTCATCAAGGACAACACGCTGTGCATCCCCACCGCGTTCTGCTCCTACACCGGCGAGGCGCTGGACAAGAAGACCCCGCTGCTGCGCTCCATGGAGGTCATCAACCGCCAGGCCAAAAGGATCCTCAAGCTGTTCGGCCGGGACGTGGGCGTGGAGACCACCGCCGGCCCGGAGCAGGAATACTTCCTCATCGATCAAAAGGATTACGACCGCCGCCCTGACCTCATCTACACCGGCCGGACCCTGCTGGGCGCCCGCCCGGTGAAGGGGCAGGAGATGGACGATCACTATTTCGGCACCCTCAAGCCCCGGGTGGCGGAGTTCATGGCGGATCTGGACCGGGAGCTATGGAAGCTGGGCATTCTGGCCAAGACTGAGCACAACGAGGCGGCCCCCGCCCAGCACGAGCTGGCCCCCATCTACACCACCACCAACGTGGCCACCGACCACAACCAGCTCACCATGGAGTTCATGCGCAAGGTGGCCGCCCGGCACGGCCTGGTGTGCCTGCTGCACGAGAAGCCCTTCGCCGGCGTGAACGGCAGCGGCAAGCACAACAACTGGTCTCTGGCCACCAGCGAGGGCTACAATCTGCTGAACCCCGGCGACAACCCCAAGGACAATGCCCAGTTCCTGCTGTTCCTGTGCGCCGTCATCCGGGCGGTGGACGAGCATCAGGATCTCTTGCGCATCTCCGTGTCCAGCGCGGCCAACGACCACCGGCTGGGCGCCAACGAGGCCCCGCCGGCCATCATCTCCATCTTCCTGGGCGAGGAGCTGACGGAGATCCTGGAGGCGCTGGCCAGCAAGTCGGACTATGAGCGGCGGGAGAAGACGGTGATGGACATCGGCGTGGACATCCTGCCCAAGTTCCCCCGGGACACCACCGACCGCAACCGCACCTCGCCCTTCGCCTTCACGGGCAACAAGTTCGAGTTCCGCTCACCGGGCAGTGCGTTCTCCGTGTCCGGGCCCAACATCATCCTGAACACCATCGTGGCGGACGTGCTGGAGCAGTTCGCCGACGAGCTGGAGCAGGCCGAGGACTTCACCCTGTCCCTGAACCGGCTCATCCGGCACACCATCCGGGATCACAAGCGCATCATCTTCAACGGCAACGGCTATTCTCCCGAATGGCTGGACGAGGCCGAGCGGCGGGGCCTGCTCAACTACAAGTGCACCGCCGACGCCCTGCCCCACCTCACCGACCCGAAGAACGTGGCGCTGTTCAGGAAGCACGGCGTGTTCACCGAGAACGAGCTGAAATCCCGCACGGCCATCATGCAGGAGAACTACAACAAGACCATCCACATCGAGGCCCTCACCATGATCGATATGGTGAACCGGGACATCCTGCCCGCCGTGATGGGCTATGTGTCCTTCCTGGCCGACGCCGCGCTCAAAAAGGAGCAGCTGGGCATCGCGGTGGCGCCGGAGAAGATGCTGGCGCGCACCCTGTCCGGCAAGACTCAGCTCATCGTGGAGCGGGTGAATCAGCTGAGCGCCTCCGTGGACGCCGTGCCCGCCGACGCGGGCTGCGAGGCGGAGAGCCACTACTACCACGACGTGGTGGTGCAGAACATGGAGTCGCTGCGCTCGGTGGTGGACGAGACCGAGCTGATGGTATCCTCCAAATACTGGCCTTACCCCAGCTACGGCGAAATGCTGTTCGGGGTGCGCTGATAGCATTTCTATAGACTTGGTTTTGAGTGCCTTCCATATAGAGACTGTGGAATTCATTACTCTACTTTCATCAAAACATGCTTGTTGGATATGTTAGTTATCAGTCATCCCTATTTAGTTCTATGCCAATAGCATATGTTTATGTAATCATATGCTATTGGTAAATTTAAGAACAAGAAAAGATTGGTAATAATGACATCAGAAGAAATGAAAGAAGAATTGAGCGAGTATCTGGACCATATTCGTTTAGCTAATGACCGATATGTCGCATTGACAAGTCTTTACAAGTCAATCGAATGTTATAACAAAGAAATAAACTATGCCCCCGGCTTCTTTACCATTGCAATATATGCTTTAGCAGACTCATGTTGTTCTGAGTTAGCAAAGCTGTATTGTGGATCTGACAAAGAAAAGACATTATCGAAACTGTTTAATATAATACTTGCAAATATCCATGTTTTCAAGAAGAAAGTCGTCACGGAATATCGTGATGCAGATAATCCTTCTAAAGTTTTTATGACAGAAGAGTATAATGTCAACATCAAACTGGAAGTAACGAATGCGATAATTAAAAAAAACAATATGAAATGCGTGATAGATAAGTTAAAGAGTAGGCGAGATAAATACCTTGCTCATAATGACAAAGAATATTTTAAATTAGCAATGATTGCAGAAAGACTACCAATTTCTTTAGTAGAGATACAACATCTTATATCATTCGCTGGAGATTTTTGTAATACAATGCAAGGATACCTTGATGGTCATATCGTAACATATAACACAATTGGAGCAGATGACCTGCCAAAACTCTTTCAGATAATGTATGAACATGGCATCTAAGGTAAGCCCATAATGCTTCATGCAACCTAATTACATAGAAGGGGGATTCCAATGCTTTACGTGTTTACTATTATTCTTGCAACGATTATACTCTCTCTCTTTTTGACAACAGTCATCAGGGAAATTTATTCAAAATCTGATCATACCGGTTGGAAAAAGGGGAGTATACCTGATCGGGATGCAACCATAGTCAATATTTCTAGCGAGAAAGTCAAATATGATAAGAATGATGCAAAGTTTAAAACCACTGTACAATTTTCTGATGGTTTCTATTTTATTACACATAGAACAAATCGTGAGAATCGTCTTTTAAGTTATACCATTTCTTTAGATAGTAAATTAGCAAATGAAATTGCGGCAAGAGCTAGAGTGATGCACAATTTTGAAATTAATAAAATCGAATATAGGCATAAGAAACGCTAATTTGAATTTTGTGTTTTACATCTATGACGCAGTTCATCGAAAATACATAGTGCAGTACAGCGCCTCCGTGGAGGCCGTGCCCGCCGATGCGGGCTGCGAGGCGGAGAGCCACTACTATCACAACGTGGTGATGCAGAACATGGAGTCGCTGCACTCGGTGGTGGACGAGACCGAGCTGATGGTATCCTCCAAATACTGGCCTTACCCCAGCTACGGCGAAATGCTGTTCGGGGTGAGGTAAAAACAGGCAAAAAGGCGGCGCGCAACCAAAATCAGTTGCACGCCGCCTTAAATTGTGTTATACTGTGGCAGGGAGGCGGAACACATGGGGCAGAAAGAAAAGCTCATCGCCAAATTGAAATCCAATCCCAAGGATTTCACATTCGACGACGCCGAAAGCCTGCTTGGCTTTTTCACCTATTACCGGAGCAACAAGGGACGCACGAGCGGTTCCCGCGTCATGTTTACAAGCGACGTCTATAAGACGAAGATATTGCTGCACAAGCCTCATCCCAGAAAGGAACTGCTGCAATACCAGATCAAGCAGCTTGTCGAGCAGCTGAAACAGGAGGGATTGCTTTGAATAACACGATGGAATACAAAGGCTATGTGGGTAGCATCGAGTTTTCCGAACCCGACGGCGTGTTTTTTGGAAAGGTGCAGGGCATACGCTCGTTGATTTCCTATGAAGGCACAAACGCCAAGGAGCTGGTGGCGGATTTTCACGGCGCCGTGGACGATTACCTGGCGCTCTGTGAAGCGGAGGGCCAGGCGCCGGAAGTCGCGTATAAGGGCAGCTTCAACGTGCGGCTCGGCGGTGATCTTCACAAGCGCGCCGCCATCTACGCCATGACACATCAGCAGAGTCTGAACAGCTTCATTGAAGATGCCGTCCGCGACAAACTCGCTTCATCGCACGCATGATAAAATGGGGGCTGTCTCAAAGCGCGCTTTTTGAGACAGCCCCCATTTCTCTTTGTCCCTTACTTCGCCTCGCAGCACAGCGCGATCAGGTCTTCCTCCGCCGCCGTGGCCATGCAGACCACCGCGTCGCCGGCGCTGTAGTAGATGCGGATCTTGCCCTCTTCGTCCCGGATCATGCCGCAGGGGAACAGGGCGTTGTCGCGGAAGCCCCCGTGCAGCTCCCGGGCCGCCTTGGGCACCATCAGCGGCTTCTTGCTCATGCCGATGACTTTGCTGGGGTCGTTCAGATCCAGCAGCATGATGCCGATGACGTAGCGCTTCTGCCACTTCTCCTCCCAGCCGTTCTTGCCCCGGGTGTAGTCCTTGTCCACCGCGTGGAAGATCACCAGCCAGCCCTTGTCCGTCTTCAGGGGCGGCGCGCCGGGCCCGATCTTGCTGTTGCAGTAGGGCACGTGCTCGCAGCCCAGCACCAGGCGGGACTTGCCCCAGTACACCAGGTCCGGCGATTCGGACAGCCAGATGTCGAACTGCTCGTCGCCGCCCCGTGAGTACACCGGCATGGGCCGCTCCAGCCGCACGTAGTTCCCGCCGATCTTCTCCGGGAAGAGCACCATGTTGCGGTTGTCCGGCGCGCTCATGGAGATGATCTCATAGTGCTCAAAGTCGTCCGTCACGCAGATGCCACCGCACACGCCATGCCTGGTGTCCGCGGCGAAGCAGATGTAGTAGCGGCCGTCCAGATAGGTGATGCGCGGGTCGTAGGCGCGGTCGAATTCCTCGGATTTCAGCGCGAACACCGGCTTTTCAAACACCGTCCATTTGATGCCGTCCTCGCTGCGGGCCAGGCCGATGTTGGTGCCCTTGAAGCGCCTGCCCGCCTCCCATTCCGGCTGGGTGCAGCCGTAGTCGTTGCGGAAGAGCATCACGTAGCTCCTGTCGTCGTGGGTGATGCCGGCGTTGAAGGTCAGGCTGGACTCATAGGGCACATCCTCATGGGTGAGGACCGGTTCGGGCCAGCGGGCGACGACGCCGCTTTCCGGGATTTTCTCGAATTCGTTCATGCGCTCCCCCTCCTCGTTCGCGATCGGTCGGATAACAGGCTCACCGTCAGTATATCAATTCGCGGCCGGTTTCGCAATGGGGAAATTTGCGCCTGCGCCTGTTTTCAATCATAACTTGCATTTTCACCGCCATGCGTATACAATAGAGAGCAGAAAATGAGGATGAGGAGCGTGAACACCATGAAGATTTTGCTGACCGGCGGCGCCGGCTACATCGGCAGCCACACGGGCGTCGAGCTGCTCAACGCGGGCTACGACGTCGTCTCCGTGGACAACTACGTCAACAGCCAGCCCGAGGCGCTGCGCCGGGTGGAGGCCATCACCGGCAAAAAGCTGACGGCGTATGAGGCCGACGTATGCGACAGGGCCGCGCTGGAGAAGATATTCGAGGCGGAACGGCCCGACGCCGTGATCCACTTCGCGGGGCTCAAGGCCGTGGGCGAGAGCGTGGCCAAGCCGCTGATGTACTATCGCAACAACCTGGATTCCACCCTGGCGCTGCTGGAGACCATGAAGAAATACGGCTGCACCCGCATCGTGTTCAGCTCCTCCGCCACCGTGTACGGCCAGCCGGACATCCTGCCCGTGCCCGAGACGGCGCGGCTGGGCTGCTCCAGCCCCTACGGCTGGACCAAGTACATGATCGAGCAGATCCTGCGGGACGAGGCCTTCGCTGACAAGTCCCTCTCCGTGGTGCTGCTGCGCTACTTCAACCCCGTGGGCGCTCATCCCAGCGGCCTCATCGGCGAGAATCCCAACGGCATTCCCAACAACCTGATGCCCAACGTGCTGAACGCGGCCTCCGGCAAGATGAAGGAGCTGAAGGTGTTCGGCGGCGATTACGACACCCCCGACGGCACCTGCGTGCGGGACTACATCCACGTGGTGGACCTGGCCAAGGGCCATGTGTGCGCCATCAAATACGCCATGGAGCACACCGGCAGCGAGGCCATCAACCTGGGCACAGGCGTGGGCTACAGCGTGCTGGACATCATCAACAGCTTTGAAAAGACCACCGGCGTGACGGTGCCCCACGTGATGGCGGACCGCCGCCCCGGCGACATCCCCACCGTCTACGCCGATCCCTCCAAGGCGGCGAAGCTGCTGGGCTGGCACACCGAGAAGACATTGGACGACATGTGCCGCGATTCCTGGGCCTTCAAGACGAAGAACCCCAACGGCTACGAAGCGGAATAAACGCGACGCGCCTGTCCACCCCATCGGCGGGCAGGCGCTCTCTTTATAAAAGACAAGCGAGGTGAACGCGGATGATGAAAACAACATGGCTGCTGATCTGCCTGGCGGCGCTGCTGCTGACCGGCGCGCTGATGGGCTGCGCGGCGGAGAGCGAAGATTTACCGGCCCAGAACGATCACCTCCTGGTGGAAATCACCGCGTTCAACGTGGGCAAGGCGGACGCCATCCTGATCCGGGTGGGCGAGAAAACCTACCTGATCGACGCCGGGCTGGAGAAGGGCTTTCATGACCTGGCCTACGCGCTGGAGCGGGAGAACGTGACGCATCTGGACGGGGTGTTCCTCACCCATGTGGACAAGGACCACGGCGGCGGCATGGAGCCCCTGGCGGACACGGACATCGCCATCGACGCCTTCTACGCCTCGCCCCATTTCTTCAAGCGCAGCCTGAAGGAGAACCAGATCGTCCGCGCCGCGGATCAGCGGGGCAAGGACGTGATCTGGCTCAACGAGGGCGACGCGGTGGAGATCGCGCCGGACTGCCGCTTTGAGGTGCTCGGACCCCTGGGCCTTGACCCGGACAACGAGAACAACAACTCGCTGGTGATGATGCTGGTCACCCCCCAAGGCCGGGCGCTGCTGGCCGGCGACATGGAGAAGGAAGCCGAGAAGCTGCTGCTGGCCCTGGACATCGACCTGTCCGCCGCGTATTTGAAGGTGGGCCATCACGGGCGAAACGACGCCACCTCGAAGGCCTTCGCCCGGGCGGTGTCGCCGGAGATCGCGGTGATCTCCACGGATTCCGTGGAGGAGCCCCGCTCGGCGAACGAAAAGGTGATCGACCGGCTGGAAGACGTGGGCGCGCGGGTCTATGTGACGGAGGACTATGAGCGCGGCGTGACAGTGCGCCTGGAGGGCGGCCACGCCGTGTATGTGGAGCAATGACAGAGAAAGGAAATAACGCCATGAATGAAAAGGGAACAAAGGCCGTCGTGATCGGCGCGGGCCAGGTGGGCGCGGCGACGGCGTACACGCTCATGCTCTCCGGCCTGGTGAGCGAGCTGGTCATCATCGATCTGAACACCAACAAGGCCAAGGGCGAGGCGCTGGACATCGTGCACGGCATGCCGCTGTGCCCCCCGGCGGAGGTCTACGCCGGCGATTACGCGGACTGCGCCGGAGCGGACATCGTCATCATCACCGCCGGAGCCAACCAGAAGCCCGGCGAGACCCGGCTGGACCTGCTGGCCAAGAACCGGGCCGTGTTCGCCTCCATCGTGCCCCAGGCCGTGAAGTACGCGCCGGACGCGCTGTACCTGGTGGTGACCAACCCGGTGGACGCGCTGACCTTGGAGACCATCCGCCTGAGCGGCCTGCCCGCCAGCCGCGTGATCGGCACGGGCACGGTGCTGGATACCTCGCGCCTGCGCTATCTGCTGAGCCAGCACACCGGGGTCGATCCCCGCAACATCCACGCCTTCGTGCTGGGCGAGCACGGCGACAGCGAGTTCGTGGCCTGGAGCCGCGCCAGCATCGCCGGCATGACCATGGACGAATACTGCGCCGACTGCGGCCGCTGCAAGGGCCCCCTGTCCGACATCCTGGACAGCGACATCGAGCAGCAGGTGCGCCGGGCGGCCTACTCCATCATCGAGCTGAAGGGCGCCACCTATTACGCCATCGCCGTGTCTGTGCGCCGCATCGTGGAGGCTGTCCTCCGGGACGAGCGCTCCATCCTCACCGTGTCCACCCTGCTGGAAGGGCAGTATGGCCTGAACGGGGCGTGCCTGAGCGTGCCCGCCATCGTGGGCCGCCAGGGCGTGGAGCGGGTGCTGGAGGTGGGGCTCAGCGACGCCGAGAAGGCGCGGCTGGCCGCCAGCGCCCAGGCCATCAAGGCCGCCATGGGCGAGGAAAAATGACATCGGCCTCTGAAACCGCATAAAACCCGGCCCCGCTTCGCTTTCTGGCGGAACGGGGCCGGATTGTGCGCCGGAGAGAAACAAAAAAAGAATCCGAATCTTTTTCTCGATTCGGATTCATCTGAATCAGTGGAGCATAGGGGATTCGAACCCCTGACCTCAACGATGCGAACGTTGCGCGCTACCAACTGTGCTAATGCCCCAAAATGGTCTGGGTGGAGAGATTTGAACTCTCGACCTCTTGAACCCCATTCAAGCACGCTACCAAACTGCGCTACACCCAGACATTGCCGCTGTCGGTTCGAGCGACTCGCCCGACTTCCTGACAACAGAAGCTATTATACTCTCCCCCGTCCGGTTTGTCAAGGGTTTTTTCTCCATTTTGAGGACTCGCGTTGTAAAGATTTGCCGTACCGTTCTGTTCAAATAATTACGCCCGCTTTTCCGCGCGGCGGCATTATTCTGTCACTTTGCGTCCTTCCTCCACTTTATCAGATAGAGGCAGAACAGCAGGGCGGCGAAGGCCCCGCCCGCCGGATAGGCTGCGGAGGCGGACAGGCTGAAGCCCTCCTCCGCCATCAGGATGTAGGTCAGGCTCACTGCCGACATGAAAGCCGCCGGCAGGGCCGTCATCAGGGAGCCCAGGCGGTATCTGCCCTCCTTCACCAGGTAGGCCGTCGCCACCCACAGGGAAATCATGGCCAGGGTCTGATTGCTCCAGGAGAAATAGCGCCAGAGCACGTTGAAATCCAGTTGGGTGAGCACCGCGCCCACCGCCAGCAGGGGCAGGGTGATCAGCAGGCGATTGCGGATCTTCCGCTGATCCAGCCGGGTGATCTCCGCCAGGATGAGCCGGGCGCTTCTGAAGGCCGTGTCGCCGGATGTGATGGGGCACACCACCACGCCCACCACCGCCAGCGCGCCGCCCGCCACGCCCAGCATGGTGTTCGATATTTCATACACCGTGCCGGACTGGCCCAGAGTGGAGAGGGCGTCGTTCAGCACCTCCGTGGCGCCGTAAAACGCCACGCCCGCCGCGGCCCAGATCAGGGCGATGACGGATTCGGCGATCATCGCGCCGTAGAAAATAGCGCGGCCCTGCCTTTCGCTGGTGATGCACTTGGCGATCATGGGGGACTGAGTGGCGTGGAAGCCGGAAATGGCGCCGCAGGCCACGGTGATGAACATGAAGGGCCACACAGGCAGACCCTCCGGGTGCAGGTCACGCAGCGTCACCTCGGGAATGGTATACCCGCCGAACACCACGCCCCCCAGCACGCTCACCGCCATCACGATCAGGATGACACCGAACACGGGGTACAGCTTGCCGATGAGCTTGTCGATGGGCAGAAGCGTGGCCAGCACGTAGTACAGGAGGATCACCACGATCCAGAACTGCTCGTTCAGCGCGGCGGGCGTGAGCCGGGCGATGAGCGCCGCCGGGCTGTTGACGAACACCGTGCCCGTGAGCACCAGCAGCACCACGGAGAACACCCGCATCACCCATTTGGCCGCGCCGCCCAGATACACGCCGGACAGCTCCGCGATGGAATCGCCCCCATGGCGGCAGGAGATCATGCCGGACATGTAGTCGTGCACCGCGCCGCCCAGGATGGAGCCCAGCACGATCCACAGAAACACCACCGGCCCGAAGCAGGCCCCCATCAGCGCGCCGAAGATGGGCCCCGTGCCCGCGATGTTCAGCAGCTGCACCAGAAACGCCTTCCAGGGCTTCATGGGCACGCAGTCCACCCCGTCGTTGATGGCGACGGCGGGGGTTTGCCGGTCGTCCGGCCCGAAGACCCGCTCCGTCAGCCGGCCATACACCGCGAATCCGATCAGCAGCACCACCAGGGAAACAATCAGTGAAACCATGCCCATCTCTCCCATTCCGTCTTTTGCCCGCCCCGTTGACACCGGCGGGCGGGACGTGCTATAGTGTGTTATACAAATCGAGCTGAACCGGAGGAAAAGATCATGCGGATTACCCTCGCCCAATCCACCGAGGCGTTCTACAGCCTCGTGGCCTGGCGCATCGCCCAGGCCATCATCGAGAAGCCGGACGCCGTCATTGGTCTGGCCACCGGCCGCACCACCACCGGCGTCCACGCGGCGCTGGCCGCCATCTACGCCGACCATCCCTTCGACACCTCCCGGGTGACGGTGTTTGGCATGGACGAAATCACCAACGTCAGCCGAACCTTTCCCGGCAGCTGCTACGACATGCTGCTGCGCCAGGTGGTGCGCCCGCTGAACATCCCCATGGATCATTTCCTCATGCCGCCCACCTACTCGGACGACTTCAATCGGGAATGCCGCACCTTCGAGGCGGCCATCGACGCCCGGGGCGGGGTGGACCTGCAGATCCTGGGCATCGGCGAAAACGGACACCTGGGCTTCAACCAGCCCGGCACGCCCTTCGAGTCCACCACCTGGCTCTCCCGCATGGACGAGACCCTGGACGCGCGCATCCGCCGGGAAAGCGGCGCCGCCCCGGAGGACGACCTGGGCGGCTTCACCATCGGCATCAAAAACATCATGATGAGCCGCCGGGTGATTCTGGCGGCCAACGGGGCGAACAAGGCCACCATCGTCAAAAAGGCGCTGCTGGGCCCCGTAACGCCCGAGGTGCCCGCCTCCGTGCTGCAGCTTCATCCCTTCTGCGAGGCCCTTCTCGATCCCGACGCGGCGTTCTAAACGCCGCGTCGTTCTCTTCTCTCTTCTCTATTCTCTTTTCTCTCTTCACTAAAAAAGCGTGGTAAGTGCCTACACCCTAGGGATCTCCACCACCTGTCCGCTCTCCATGGCCTGATCCGCCCGGAACACCGTCATGTGCCCGGCGATGGAATCCTCGATGGAGGTGCAGGAAACGCTGGGCTCCTCTCCCAGCAGCACGGACACGAAATCCGCCACCAGCCGCTCGTCGCCGCCGGCGTGGCCGCCCTTCACGCCGGAGGTGTCGCCCGGGCCGTTCAGGTCCACGACCTCCTCCCGATACTCGTCGGTCGAGTGGGGGTCCAGCACCCGAACGGTGAACCGGGAATCGTCCACCCGGCCGAAGATCTCGCCCCGCTCCCCGGTGATGTGGATGGTGCGCTGGGCCACCGGCGTACCGGTGAGCATGTTGTGGGAGGCGATGGAGCCGTCGGCAAACTGGACGATCACCGTCTGATTGTCCACGATCTCCGCCCCGGTCTTGTAGGCGCACAGGCCGTAGTCGCTGGTTTTCAGCAGCGCCTCCTTCTGCGCCAGCGTGGGGTGCTCGATGGTCTCCAAATCCCGCCACACGTAGAAGCTCCACCGGTCGGGATGCTCCAGATACTGCTTTCGGGCCGAGAAGGGGCAGTCCCTTTCGATGGCCTCCGGGCAGTCCACCAGGCACCGAGTGCCCGCCCCCGCGGGGGCGTTCTCTGGGCGGAACTGCTGCATGCCGCCGAAGCTGGACACCCGCACTGGCGCCACGCCGGACTTCATCCACATGATCAGGTCGATGTCGTGGCAGCACTTGGCCAGCAGCATGGAGTGATGCCCCGCCGTGGCCGTGCCCCGCCACTTGCCCCGCACGTAGCTCACCAGCATGTGATGATGGGACACGTGCTCCGTGGTCTCGATGCCCTGGATCTTGCCCAGCCGGGGCAGGCGCTTCTTGATCTCCGCGTAGAAGGGGGCATAGCGCAGCACGTGGCAGATCATCACCTTCCGGCCGCAGCGCCTGGCCGTCCCGATCAGCGCGCGCAGCTCCGCCTCGCTGATGGCAAAGGGCTTTTCCAGCAGCATGTCGTAGCCCGCCTCCAGCAGCGGCACCGCCGTGGCCACATGCTGCTGATCCATGGTGCCGTTGATCACGGCGTCGGCCAGCTTGCCTTTTTTCGCCAGCGCCTCCGCGCTTTCAAAGAGCATGTCCTCCGGCAAATTGAACAGCTTCTGCGCCATGAGCCGGCGCTCCCCGTCCGGATCGGCCACGCCCACGATCTTCAAACGGTCGGGATTTGATACGGCGTAGCGGGCGTACACAAGGCTCCTGTGCCCCGCGCCCACGATGATGGCAGTGACGGACTTCGACATCGTTTTTCCCTCCTGTTTGTTCCTTTTCGCTCAATCCAGCTCCAGATGGACCAGCCGGATAAACTCCTGCCCGATGGCCTTCTGTTCCTCTGGCGTGAACGTAGGTGATAAGAGCGGATTCCGGCTGGCCGACTCCGGATTGGCGGAAAGCTGGTTGGCAATGTCCAACAGACTGGCGTTTGCCGTCTCTGCCGGCGCGTCGAAGAACCAGCGGCGCAATTGCTGCAGCAGGGCCCGGGCGCTCTGGAAGGCCGTGGGACGCACGGACTTCTCCCAGTCGTACACCGCCACACCGTCGGCCTCCCAGAGCCGATAGCAGGCGGGCAGGCGATCCAGGAAGTCTTCATAATCCTTGTTCTTGCTCCAGCTGTTCTCCGCCAGGGCGGCCAGACGGGGGAAGATCATCTCCTCCAGACGGTGGGAGCTGACCACATGCTCTGTCCACATGGGGGCCTCCAGGCCCAGAATCTGCTCCGCCTTCACGTCCTCGCCCCCGGGGATCATGGGGTCGTAGGCGTAGGTTCCCTGCAGGGAGACAATGGCGGGGTCATAGTCCAGGTAGAAGGAGGAGACGTTGGCGAAGATAAAGCGCCGCCCCTTGGGGATTTCCCGCGCGGAGTATTCGGCGCCACGGTCGGTCCAGTATTGGGCGATGGCGGATGGCCGCATCCTGCCGCTTGCCAGAATTTCATTGTACCCGATGACGGTCTTGCCCAGGGCTTCCAGCATCTCCGCCAGACGGCCGATGAAACAGGCCTGCAGCTCCTCCTCGTCCTTTAACCCGTGACGCGCCATCATGGCCTGGCACTTGGGACATTTCTTCCATTCGGCTTTGGGGGCCTCGTCCCCGCCGATGTGGAAATAGGGAGACGGGAACAGGGGAACAACCTCCTCCAGCAACTCCTTCAGGAAGGCGTAGACCTTCTCCTCGCCGGCGCAGAGGATTCGTGAATAAATGCCCTGAGTAAACTCCACTTTGCCGGGCAGACCGGAGCAGCAGAGCTCCGGATAAGCGGCGGTGATGGCGCTGGTGTGGCCGGGCAGGTCGATTTCCGGAACGACCTGGACGCACCGGGCGTCGGCGTATGCCACCAGCTCCCGGATCTCCTCCTGAGTGTAGAAGCCGCCCACGGTAGTGCCTTTTTCATCCCGCCAGGAGCTGACCTCATTGAGCCGGGGAAACCTTTTGCTCTCAATCCGGTAGCCCTGATCGTCGCTCAGATGCCAATGGAAGGTGTTGAGCTTCAGCCTGGCGCACTGATCCACCAGCTTTTTCACCTCGTCCAGCGGAAAGAAATGGCGGCTGACGTCCAGCATAAAGCTGCGGTAGGGATATCTGGGCGCGTCCTCAAACACGCCGCAGGGAATCTCCCCGTCGGCGGCCAACACCCGAAACAGGGTCTGCAGGCCATAGAAGTACCCGGCCCGGGACGAAGCGGCGATGGAGGCTCCACCTTCGGTGACGGTGAGCCGATAGCCCTCGGCGGGAATGGCATCGTCGGCCTCAAAGGTCAGAACCGGGGTATCGGACAGGGCCATGGGGAACTGAGCGGCAAAGGGGCATTCTCCCCTGTAGCCCAGGGGCAAAGCCGGATGGAACACGCCCCCTGTCTCCCGCGCCGGACCGGATAACCTAGGAATGATGTTCATAATGGATCCCCCTCGCACATTCATGATTTGATTTCATTATAAACCCTCCCCGGCAGAAATGCAACGAGGAGTCTTCATGAATAGGATGCGCGCCGCCCGGCCATGATAGAGACAGAATCATCATGGCGGGGCTTTTTGCGCCGCCGGAACGGGAGGATGAACACATATTATGAAGGCGATCATCATGGCGGGCGGCGAGGGCAGCCGACTGCGGCCGCTGACCTGCGACCTGCCCAAGCCCATGGCTCCGCTCATGGGCAGGCCCGTGATGGCCTGCGCCGTCGATCTGCTGAAGCGCCACGGCGTCACCGACATCGGGGCCACCCTCATGTACCTGCCCGATCGCATCCAGTCTTATTTCGGCGATGGCTCGGCCTTCGGCGTGTCCATGCGCTATTTCATCGAAAAGACGCCCCTGGGCACGGCGGGCAGCATGCACCTGGCCAGGGATTTCCTCACGGAGACCTTCGCGGTGCTCTCCGGCGACGGCGTCACCGACTGCGACCTCACCGCCGCGCTGCGCTTCCACCGGGAGAGACACGCCCTGGCCACGCTGGTGCTCAAGCGCGTGGAAAACCCGCTGGAATACGGCGTGGTCATGGCGGACGGCGAGGGCCGGGTGACCCGCTTTCTCGAAAAGCCCGGCTGGGGCGAGGTGTTCTCCGACACCGTGAACACCGGCGTCTACATCCTGGAGCCGGACATCCTCCGGCACATCCCGGAGGGCCGGGCGGTGGACTTCGGCCACGACCTGTTCCCCCGGCTGGTGGAGCGGGGCGAGGCGGTGTTCGCCTGGACCATGGAGGGCTACTGGTGCGACATCGGCGACACGGCGGCCTACCTCAGGGCCCACGCCGACGCCCTGGACGGCCGCATCAGCCTGCCCCTGAACGCCCGGCCGGGCGGAGTCATCCGCATGCCTGGGGCCCGGGTGGATCGGGGCGCGGTGCTGGAGGGCCCCTGCTTCATCGGCGAAGGCGCGGTGGTGAAGGCCGGGGCCCGGGTGGGCGCTTACAGCGTGGTGGGCGCGGGCTGCGTGGTGGAGGCCGGAGCCAGCCTCAAGCGGGCAGTGCTGTGGCGGAGCGCTCATGTGGGCGAAGGCGCGCAGGCCCGCTGCTGCGTGCTGATGGACGGCGCCCGCATGGAGCCGGACAGCGCCGCCTTCGAGGAAAGCGTGCTGGGCAGCGCCGCCACGCTGGGCGCCGGCGCGTCGCTGATGCCCGGCGTGAAGGTGTGGCCCCGCAAGCGCGTCGGCCCGGGCGCCCGGCTGGACGCCAATCTGGTCTGGGGCGACACCGGCCGCGCCGCCTTCGAGGGCGGCTGCCTCCGCCTGGATTCCCCTGAAAGCGCGGCTCGGGCCGGGGCGGCGGCGGCGTCCGCCATGAAGCTGAAGACCGCGCTCATCGGCCGCTCGGCCGGCGCGGCGGCTCAGGCGGGGGCGCTGGCGCTGGAGGCCGGGCTCATGGCCCAGGAGGCGCAGGTGCTGGACGGGGGCTGCGCGGCGCTGATCCAGCTGCGCCATCAGCTCCACGAGATCGGCGCGGACGCCGCCTTCTGGGTGAGCGGCGAGTGCGTGCGGGTGCTGGACGCAGATGGCGCGGAGCCGGGCGCGGGAGTCCAGCGGCAAATCGAGCAGCTGCTTCTTCGGCAGGACTACGCCCGCTCCTTTTCCGCGCCGCCCTGTTCCCCCATCAGTGCGGGCCGGGGCGACCTCAGCTACATCGGCGCCCTGGCCCGGGACCCGGACATCGACCTGTCCGGCGGGCGGCGGCTTCAAATCGCGCTGTTCGCGCCGGACGAGCCCCTGCTGAGCCTGGCGGAGCGGGCCATGGAAAGGGCGGGCTGCCTGGTGCGGGCCGAATGGGAGGAGGAAATGATGGACCTGGCCCCGGGCGAAATCGGCGTGTGGCTGGAGGAGGAGGGCGAAGGCCTGTGCCTGGCGGACGAGCGGGGCTGCCTGTCCGCCCGGGAGACCCAGCTGATGCGGGTGTGGGCGGCGCTGGAGCTGGGCTTCACCCGCCTGCCCCTGCCCATGAACGTCACCCGGGCGGCGGAAGAGCTGGCGGCGCGCTACGGCGCGGAGGTCTTCCGGGTGAGCGCCCAGCGGCCCGCCCTCATGCGGGAGCTGATCGACGCGGACCGGCGGCTGTTCCGGCTGTGGTTCGACGGGGTGTACGCGGCGCTGGTGTGCCTCACCTGCCTTTTGAAGCGGGGACTGACTCTCTCAGAATGGGCGAAGGATATGCCCAGCCTGGCCCGGAGCGTCCGCAGCGTGCCCCTGAGCGAGAAGGATCGAAGCCGGGTGCTGCGGGGCCTCATCCAGCAGGAGGAGGAGCCGGACATGACCGACGGGCTCTCTGTCCATCGGGACGGGGGCTGGGCGCTGGTGAAGCCCGCCGCCGACCGGCCGGAATGCCGCATCGTAGCCGAGGCCGCCGACGCGGAGACCGCCGACGAGCTGTGCGCCTTCTACGAGGACCGGGTGAAGGCGCTGCTCAGCGGCGGCCAGGCGGAAAAGGAATAGAAAGCGACCCTCACGTTAAAATTGTGCTCATATTCGCCAATGGCGTGGGGGTTGTGGTATAATACAATCGTATAAACCTGTAAAGGGAGGAAAGACATATGCAGTATTCTCGCGAAGTTGAGGAAATGGTATGCGTGGCCAAGGGCCCGAACCACGGCCCGGCTCCCATTCCCGAGGAGGGCAAGTGGATTCAGGCCAAGGAAATCAAGGACATTTCCGGCTACACCCACGGCATCGGCTGGTGCGCTCCGCAGCAGGGCGCCTGCAAGCTGAGCCTGAACGTGAAGAACGGCGTCATCGAAGAGGCCCTGGTTGAGACCATCGGCTGCTCCGGCATGACCCATTCCGCCGCCATGGCCGCAGAGATCCTGCCCGGCAAGACCATTCTCGAGGCGCTGAACACCGACCTGGTGTGCGACGCCATCAACACCGCGATGCGCGAGCTGTTCCTGCAGATCGTGTATGGCCGCACTCAGTCCGCGTTCTCCGACGACGGCCTGCGCATCGGCGCCGGTCTGGAGGATCTGGGCAAGGGCCTCAGGTCCATGGTGGGCACCATGTACGGCACCAAGGCCAAGGGCGTGCGCTTCCTGGAGATGACCGAGGGCTACGTGACCAAGATCGCGCTGGACAAGGACGATCAGGTCTGCGGCTATCAGTTCCTGTCGCTGGGCAAGATGATGGACGCCATCAAGAAGGGCGTCTCCCCGAACGAGGCTTATGAGAAGAACCTCGGCACCTATGGCCGCTTCAAGGCCGAGGACGGCGCGGTCAAGTGGATCGACCCGCGCAAAGAGTAAAGAGGAGGTGCGCAGATAATGGCTCTGTTTGAGAATTATGAAGGCCGCATGCCGCAGATTCAGCCCATCCTGGACAAGTACGGCTTTAAGGATTTTGAAGAAGTGAAGGCGTTCAACAACGCCAAGGGCGTGGACGCCTATAAGATCGTTGAGAGCACGCAGCCCATCTGCTTCGAAAACGCGAAGTGGGCCTACGAGCTGGGCGCGGCCATCGCGCTGAAGGAAAACGTGAAGACCGCCGCGGACGCGGCCCGCTGCATCGGCGTGGGCCTGCAGGCCTTCTGCATTCCCGGCTCCGTGGCGGACCAGCGCCAGGTCGGCATCGGCCACGGCAATCTGGGCGCCCGCCTGCTGGACGAGGAGACCGAGTGCTTCGCGTTCCTGGCCGGCCATGAGTCCTTCGCCGCCGCCGAAGGCGCCATCAAGATCGCGCTGAACGCCAACAAGGTGCGCACCAAGCCCCTGCGCGTCATCCTGAACGGCCTGGGCAAGGACGCCGCCATGATCATCAGCCGCATCAACGGCTTCACC
>CADARO010000024.1 GCA_902790345.1 uncultured Eubacteriales bacterium
TGGTCATGGGCACGCCCACCGCCACGCCGCCCCGCTGGCTCAGCAGGCTCTATCCCGATGTGTTCGTGGAGCGGGAAAACGGCCGGACCATGCAGCACGGCGGCCGCCGCCACTGCTGCTCCAACAACCCGCACTACAACGACTACTGCATGCGCATCGTGGAGAAGATGGCTCAGGAGTTCGCCGACGACCCCTATGTGGTGGGCTGGCAGATCGACAACGAGATCTACACCGGCGACATGGGCTGCTTCTGCCCCAACTGTCAGGCCGCCTTCCGGGAGCGCCTGCGGAATAAGTTCAAGACCATCGACGCCCTGAACGAGGCCTGGAACCTGAATATCTTCAGCCAGTGGTACGACGACTTCGCGGACATCTCCGCCCCCCGGGACGCCTGGCATAACCCGCACCTGGTCCAGGCCTGGCGCGAGTTCCAGAACGATTCCCACATCGGCTTCGTGCACCGCCAGGCGGACATCCTGCACAAATACGTGAAGGTGCCCGTGGGCACGGACACCATGCCCGTGAACGGCATGGACTACCGCCGCATGACCGAGAAGCTGGACATCGTGGAGTTCAACCACTACAACACCCCGGAAAACCTGCACGCCTGCTCCTTCTGGTTCGACTTCCTGCGCACCCTGAAGGACCGCCCCTTCTGGAACACCGAGACCGCCACCTGCTGGAACGGCTCCGTGGCCATCAATCAGAGCGTGAAGCCGGAGGGCTTCTGCCGGGCCAACTCCTGGCTGCCCATCGCCCTGGGCGGCGAGGCCAACATGTACTGGCTCTGGCGCACCCACTGGGGCGGCCATGAGCTGATGCACGGCGCGGTGCTGGACACCACCGGCCGGGAGATGCACACCACCGGCGAGGTGCGCGACGTGGCTCAGGGCTACGAAAAGGCCGCCGACTTCATCAACGGCACCCGGGTCAAAACCGACGTGGCCATCCACTTCACCTCCCTCAGCTGGAACATGAACCTGGCCCAGCCCGTAGTGAACGGCCTCAAATACGCTCCCACCGTGCAGGATCGCTTCTATAAGCCCGCCGTGAGCCTGGGCCTGCGGCCGGACGTCATCGACGCCGCCCAGCCCCTGGACGCCTATAAGCTGATTGTCACGCCCCTGGTGATGTGCCTGGAGGAGCACGACCTGGCCGCCCGCATGGCCGAATGGGCGAGGAAGGGCGGCACCTGGGTGGTGGGCCCCCTCAGCGACGTGCGCAACATGGAGGGCGCCCGCTATACCGACCGCTTCTACGGCACCCTGGAGGCCCTGACCGGCGTCAGGTGGTGCTACGGCGTGCCGGACACCGAGGGTCACGTGAAGGCTGAATGGCAGGACGGCACCCCCTTCCAGGGCGACACCTGGTTCGAGATGAGCGAGGACTGCGGCCAGGATACCCTGGTGCGCGTCACCGCCGGACACAGCGCCTTCCTGAATAAGTCCCTCGTGACCTGCCGGAAGGTGGGCGAGGGCCAGGTCATTCTGCTGGGCGCGATTCCCTCGGAGAAGGACGCCGCCCGGCTTCTCAGCCTGGCCTGCGGGGCCGCCGGCGTGAAGGGCGTCGAGGTGGAGGGCGACGTGATGGCCGCGCCCCGCTCGGGCGAGGCCGGCGAGGGCCTGATGCTGGTGGAGTACGGCGCGAAGGACGCCACCGTCACCCTGCCCGCCCCCATGACCGACCTGCTCACCGGCCGCCGGCTGGAGGGCCGCGTCGCGCTGAAGCCCTACGACGTGCTGGTGCTGAAGGCGTAAGCCATGTCGGAAGAAAAGAAGAACCGCCTCCCCGCCGATGAAGCGGGGGAGGCGGAAAAGCGCGAGAAGGCCCGGGAGATGGCCGAGGGGCTGGAGCTGCTGGGCGAGCTGCGAGCGGTCACGCGCCGGGGCGGCCTGATCCTGGGGGCGGCGGTGGCGCTGCTGGGCTGGTATCTGTCGCAGAGCGGCGGGAAATGGTATCTCATCGGCGGCGCGGCCCTGGGGGCGGTGATCGCCGGCGGCGCGTTGCTCTCCGGCGGCCTGACCAGCGCCATCGCGAAGAAGTACATGAAATCGGGAAAAGAGGAATAAAACTCGGCGCCTCCTCAATGTGAGGGGGCGCCGTCATTCGGTTGAATCATCTTTCTTTTCCGCCCGGTGGCGGTAGCTGCGGGGCGGATAGCCCGTCATGTTGCGGAACACCTTGCCGAAATAGCTGGGGCTGGAGAAGCCGCACTGATAGCAGATGTCCGTGATGGTGAGGTCGGTGTTTGTCAGCAGGTCGATGGCCCGCTCGATGCGATACTCCGTCAGATACTCGATGGGCTTTTTGTTGATGGCACGGCGGAAGCACCGGAAGCACTCGCTGCGGCTGACGCTGGCCGCGGCGGCGATGGCGTCGATGGTCAGATCCTGGCTGTAGGCCTGCTGGATGAAGGAGAGCATTTTCTTGGCCCGCTGCTCGTTCACCAGGGCGCTCTCCAGCGGGGTGGGCCGGGCCTCGGGCTTCATACCCTGAACCAGGAGCAGCCACAGCCGGTCTATGAGGCTCCGGCAAGTCAGCTCCCAGCCGAAGGCCGACCGATCCATATGGTAGATTTCATCGAACAACGCCTGCGCCTCGGCCTGCCAGGCGACCTGGCCGTCGAAGGAGAACGCGGCGATGGCCCGGCTGCCCGCCAGGGGCGCCACGTAGCGCGCGTACAGCGCCGAACCCGGCTCCGCGATGAGGGAGGGATGAAAGAGGATGGTCTCCTTCTCCGCGTCCTCGCAGCCCGGCTCGGGCTCGAACAGGTGCAAAACCCCCGCGTTCAGGAAGAGCACTTGGCCCTCCTCCAGCGGGATCTGAGCGCCGCCCGCGCTGCAGCGGACGCGGCCGTTTTTCACGCGGCACAGCTCGATTTCGTCGTGCCAGTGCCAGTTGATGACGCCTCCCGCCGCGAACAGAAACCGGCGCAGGCAGGCTTTGAAGGGAAATTCCGGGGCAGGCGGCTTGCGCTCTCGCAGACCATCCGCCGCGTCGGCGGTATGTTGGGTGGCTGCCATAGTGTTATCCCCCGATCGAAGCGCCCTCCGACGGGCGGCTGCGCTTCAAGATTTGAACTGTTTGCTTATCATAAGAAAAGTATAGCGAATTTAACACAAATTGTCAACCCCCTGAAATGAAACTTTGAAGGAGAGGCTGCAAAAAGGGCGGAAAATGGATGAAATGTGAATTTCACAGCCCGTTTTTTGGAACGCTATCTGTAAAATCACAGAAAAACGCGAAATAGTTGTGGAAATTCCGCCTCAAGTGTGATACACTAAGTCATATGCTTAGGGAAGGTGGCGGTGTATGTATGAATAAGCGCGTGGAAGCGCTGCTGGCCTCCATGAAGCAGGCCGGTCTGACGCATATGCTGATTCAGAAACCAAAGAACATGCGGTATCTCACCGGCTACACCGGCGAAGGGTGCCTTCTGGTCTCCGACGCGGGCGTGACCATCCTCACGGATTTCCGCTATGTGGAGCAGGCCTCCATCCAGGCGCCGGGGCTGAAGGTGATCCAGTATGACTCGGCCCATCCGAGGCTGGGCGAGATTCGCCAGGCGCTGACCAGCGCGGGCGCCCGCAAGCTGGCCGTGGAGGAAGACGCGGTGACGGTGGAAGCCTACCGGGAAATGCTGCGCGCGCTGAGTGGCATCGAGCTCACCGCGGCGGGCGGCCAGGTGGAGCGGCTGCGCATCGTGAAGGACGAGGACGAGATCGAGTGCATCGCCAAAGCCTGCCAGATTTCCTGTCAGGCCTTCGAGAAAATGCTGGGCGTGATGAAGGCCGGCATGACCGAGCGTGAGATCCAGCTTGAGCTGGACTACACCATGCTCCGCCTGGGCGCGGAGGGCATGGCCTTCGATACCATCGCCGCGGCGGGCGTGAACGGCTCTCTGCCCCACGCCATCCCCAGCGACCACGTGGTTAAGGAGGGCGAGCTGCTGACGTTGGACTTCGGCGCGCTGTACGGTGGCTACTGCGCGGACATGACCCGCACCGTAGCCTTCGGCCGCGTCTCCGACGAGCTTCAGAAGATCTACGACACCGTGCTGGAAGCGCAGCTCACCTCGCTGGACATGGTGGGACCGGGCGTGGTGTGCAGCGCCGTGGACCGCTGCGCCCGCGACATCATCGACAAGGTCTATCCCGGCGCCTTCGGCCACAGCCTGGGCCACGGCGTGGGCCTGGACATCCACGAGCAGCCGGGCCTGAACACCCGCGACCAGCGCACCCTGACCCCAGGCCATATCGTGACCGTGGAGCCGGGCGTGTACATCCCGGGCGTTGGCGGCTGCCGCATCGAGGACACCGTGGCCATCACCGAGACCGGCTACCGGAACCTGGTCTCCGCGCCGAAGGAAATGATCCACCTGTAAGCGCTTTGGACGGACGCGGCGCTGGGTCGGCGCGTTTTCCAGATAGACGTTATTCAATCGTGACATTGTTTTAAGGAGGAAAATACCAATGGTTACTGCTGGCGATTTTAAGAAGGGTCTGACTGTTGAATGGGACGGCGGCGTGTGGACGATCGTCGATTTCCAGCATGTCAAGCCGGGCAAGGGCGCCGCTTTTGTTCGCACCAAGATCAAGAACATCATGACCGGCGCCGTGGTTGAGCGCAGCTTCAACCCCACCGACAAGATGCCCAAGGCTATCGTGGAGACCAAGGAAATGGAGTATCTCTACAACGACGGCGACCTGTACTACTTCATGGATCCCGAATCCTACGAGCAGCTGCCCCTGACCCACGACAAGGTGGAGGACGCCATCCCCTTCATGAAGGAGAACACCGTGGCCACCATCCGCTTCTTCAAGGGCGACGCCTTCTCCGTTGAAGCGCCCAACTTCGTGGAGCTGCAGGTGACCGACACCGAGCCCGGCTTCAAGGGCGACACCGCCTCCAACACCACCAAGCCCGCCACCGTGGAGACCGGCTACACGCTGCAGGTCCCGCTGTTCATCAACACCGGCGACATGCTGCGCATCGACACCCGCACCGGCGAGTACATGTCCCGCGCTTAATGTGGCCTGATCGCCGGGCGGGGCGCGCACCCGCGCGGCGATTTTGTCTTTTTATTTCCATCGACGCATCTTCAAAGGGGGAGTCTACATGGCAAATCAGTTGTCCGACAAGGTATCCTATATCCACGGCCTCATGGAAGGCATGAAGTTCGACACGGATTCAAATGAAGGCAGGCTTCTGGGCAAGATCGTCGAGCTGCTGGGCGAAATGGCCGATGAGATCGAGGCCGTTTCCGAAGCGCAGGATGAGCTGAGCGAATACGTGGACAGCATCGACGAGGATCTGGCCGACCTGGAGGACGCCATCTTCGACGATGAGGACGAAGAAGACGACGAAGACGATGACGACGACTTCGACCTGGACGACGACGAAGACGACTTTGACGAGGACGACTTCGACAACGAGGAAGAGGACGAGGACGACGAGGAAGCCGACATCTATGTCGAGTGCGTCTGCCCGCAGTGCAAGGCGGCCTTCTATGTGAAGGAGACCGAGCTCGGCCCGGACGCGCTGCACGTGTGCCCCCGCTGCGAGGCGAAGGTTCACGCGGTGCCCGATTACGAGACCGACGAGGAAATCCCCGTGGCGCGTCTCGTGGAGGACGAGGACAAATAATCTCAGATTGAATGGCAGGGCGGGCGCTTTTCGGGGCGCTCGCTTTTGCGTGAGGGGCCCATGATACTATTCGAGAATCCCTGCTTTGACCCGCCCTACAACCAGGCCTTTGAGGAATACGTGTTCCGGCGCCTCCCGGCGGGTGAGGACGCGCTCATGCTCTGGCGCAACGATCCCGCCGTGGTGGTGGGCTGCTATCAGAACGTGTACGCCGAGGTGAACCTGCCCCGGGCCGCCGAATTGGGCGTGGCCGTGGTGCGGCGTGAGAGCGGCGGCGGCGCGGTGTATCACGACCGGGGCAACATCAACTACACCTTCATCACCGGCCGTCACAGGGGCGGCGACTACGCGGCGCTGATCGCGCCGATGGTTCGGGCGCTGAACGAGCTGGGCGTGCCCGTCGAAATGAACCGGCTGAGCGACATCGCCGTGAACGGGCGCAAGGTGTCCGGCAGCGCCCAGAAGGTGAAGAAGGACCGCCTGCTGCACCACGGCACCCTGCTCTACGACACCGACCTGGCCCGCCTTCACGAGCTGGCGGACGGGGCGCGGGGGCGGTTCGCCTCCCGGGGGGTGAAGTCCTCGCCCTGGCCCGTGGCCAACATCCGGGACAGCCTGGGCGGGCGGGCCATGCCCGTGGAGGCCTTTCAGGAGGCGCTGCGCCGGCGTCTGGCCCCGGAGGCGGAGGCGGTTCGCCTGACTGGGGCGGAGGAAGCGGCGGTGCGGGCGCTGGCGGAGGAGAAATACCGGGCCTGGAGCTGGACCTGCGGCCAATCGCCCGCCTTCACAAAGGAGGCGGATTTCCCGCTGGGGAATCTGTCCGTGTCCCTGCGCCTCTCCGCGAAGAACGGCGTGATCGAGGCCGTGACATTCGACCCGCTCCTGCCCATCCTGTCGGAGGCCGGCAGGCGGCTGACCGGCGCTCGGCTGGAGATGGGCGAGACCCGCGCCCGCCTGGCGGGGCTGGACGGGCTGGAAAACCTGTGGCGAGCGCTTTTTTAAGCGGGAAAAACGACCGGCCGGAGCCCGGCGGGGCGGAGGAGGAGCGACATGATCTACATTGAGACCGGCTCGACGGACATCTTCTACAACCTGGCGACGGAGTACTATTACGCCGCCATGAAGCCGCTGGAGGACACCGCGTTTCTGCTCTGGCGCTGCGGCCCCACGCTGGTGGTGGGCAAATTTCAGAACACGCTGGAGGAGATTCGCCTGGATTATGCCCGGGCCCACGGCATCAACGTGGCACGGCGGCTGTCCGGCGGGGGCACGGTGTACTTCGACATGGGCGGCTGGGAGTTCACCTTCATCGAGCGGGACGGCCGGGAGGCCATCAGCTTCCAGCGATACACCCGGCCCATCCTGGAGGCGCTGCGTTCCCTGGGGGTGCCGGCTGACTTCAACGGCCGCAACGACCTGCTCATCGACGGCCGGAAATTCTCCGGCAACTCCCAGTACAAGCTGCCCGGCTGCACCGTGCATCACGGCACGCTCATGTTCAACGTGGACATCGCCCAGATGGTGGCCAGCACCAGCGTGTCGGACGAGAAGATCCTCACCAAGAGCATCCGCTCCGTGCGGGAGCGGGTGACCAACATCGCCGATCACCTGCCCCGGCCCATGGACGCGGAGGCCTTCAAGGAACACCTCATCGCCCACGTGGTGGGGGAAGGGGGCGCGCGCCTGGAGCCCGGCCCGGCGGATCGGGCCGAGATCGAGCGCTTCGCCCGGGAGAAGCTGGCCACCTGGGAGTGGCGCTTCGGCCGGAACCCCAAATTCAGCATCCAGCGGGCGGGCCGGTTTCCCGGCGGGCGCATCGAGTTCCGGCTGGAGGTCAAAAAGGGCGAGATCACCCAGGCGGCGGTGAGCGGCGATTTCTTCGGCAGCGAGCGGGCCGACGGCCTGGCGGACGCCCTGATCGGCTGCCGCTACGACCGGCAGGCCCTGCGGGATCGCCTGGCGGAGCGGGGCTTCGACGGGGCGGTGTACGGCATCACCATCGACGACATGGCCGCGACCATCGCGGACTGACGAAGGAGGAGAGCGGCGTGAAATACGGCATCTACTACGCTTATTGGGAAAAGGAATGGGCGGCGGACTACATTCCCTACATCGAAAAGGCGGCGCGGCTGGGCTTCGACTTCCTGGAAATCGCCTGCACGCCCATCAACGGCTACTCCCGGCAGCAGCTTCGCGACATCCGGCAGGCGGCCCGGGACAACGGCATTTTCCTCACCGCAGGCCACGGCCCCTCGGCCGGCCAGAACCTGGCCAGCGCCGACCCGGAGGTGGTGAAGAGCGCCAAGGCCTTCTTTACGGAGCTGCTGAAGCGGCTGGAGCTTCTGGACATCCACACCATCGGCGGCGGCATCTACAGCTACTGGCCGGTGGACTACTCAAAGCCCATCGACAAGGCCGGCGACTGGGCGCGGTCTGTGAAGAACGTGCGGGAGATGGGCCGGGTGGCGGCGGACCGCGGCGTGGACTACTGCCTGGAGGTGCTGAACCGTTTCGAGGGATACCTGCTGAATACGGCGGAGGAGGGCGCGGCCTTCGTGCGGCAGGTGGATCAGCCCGCCGTGAAGCTGATGCTGGACACCTTTCACATGAACATCGAGGAGGATTCCATGGGCGGGGCCATCCGCGCGGCGAAGGGGCTGCTGGGCCACTTCCACACCGGCGAGTGCAACCGCCGGGTGCCCGGCAAGGGCCGCATGCCCTGGCGGGAGATCGGCGACGCTCTTCATGACATCGGCTACGACGGCACTGTGTGCATGGAGCCCTTCGTGCGCATGGGCGGTACCGTGGGCTCGGACATCAAGGTCTGGCGCGACATGAGCGGCGGCGCGTCCGAGGAGAGCCTGGATCGGGACGCGGCGGAGGCGGTGGCGTTTGAGAGGTATGTGTTTGAGCGATGATCGAGAAACAAATAATCGGCGCGGTATTCTTTGATTACGACGGGACGCTGACGGACGGGGCGGCGGGCATCCTGGAGACCACCTCGGCTACCCGGCGGGCCGTGGCGAAGCTGCGGGACAACGGATACCTGGCGGTGCTGGACACGGGCCGGGCCATGTGCTACGCGAACCGCTCCGGCGTGGACTTCGACGGCATGATCACCTCCAACGGCGCTCACGCCATGGTGCAGGGCGAGACGGTGCTGGATTCGCCCATCGGCGACGAGGCCCTGGCCCGGCTCATGGCGCGGCTGAACGGCATGGGCATCTATTACGGCATCGACAATCCGGAGAAGTGCTACGCACGGGACATGGACGCGCCCGACTTCACCCGCTGGATCACCACCTTCGGCATCAGCCGGGAGGTGTTCCGGCCCATCCGCCCCGGCGAGAAGCCGGTGGGCTACAAGCTGAGCGTGCTCTATCACACCATGGAGGAGGTGGAGCGCCTGCGCGCGGAGTTCGGCGACCTGTTCTCCTTCGACTGCCACCGGGGCTATCCCTGCGTGGACGTGACCGCCCGCTCCGCCAACAAGGGCGTGGGCGTGCGGGCGGTGCTCCGGCGCTTCGGGCTGACGGGGGAGCGGGCCTACGCCTTCGGCGACGGGGCCAACGACCTGGACATGCTCGCCGCCGTGGGGCATCCCATCGCCATGGGCAAGCACGCCGCCGAGCTGGACGATGTGTGCGAGTATGTGACCCGATCCGTGGCCCAGGAGGGCATTGAATACGGGCTCAGGCACTACGGGCTGATCTGACGGATGAGAAAAACCCCGATCACCGGCAAAACGGTGGATCGGGGTTTTGTGGTTTTGGCGCGTCAGGACGCCGGGCGGGTCAGGTTTCTGACCCACTTGTAGCTGTTCACGCGGAAGAACGCCGGCACGCACTTGAACACCTGGTCGGAGTTCAGGCAGATGATGACCACGATGGGCGAGAACTTCCACACGAAGGCGCACAGGAAGGACAGGGGCATGACGATGCCCCAGATGCCGATGAGATCCAGAATCATGGCGAAGCGGGTGTCGCCGCCGCCCCGGATGATGCCCGTGTTCACCGGCATCTGATAGGACATGGTGAACAGCACCACGCTCTGGATGAGCATGTAGGCGTTGGCCAGATACCGGGTCTCCTCGGACACGCGATAGGCCGCCAGCAGCGGCACGCGGATGAAGAACATGGCCACGCCCAGCGCCGCGCCGATCATGAGGAACAGGCACTGCAGCGTGCGGGTGTAGGACTTGATCTTGCCCATGTCCCCCGCGCCCACCGTGCGGCCGATGATGATGGCCGCCGCCGAGGACGCGCCCACGGAGGTGACCTTGAGCAGCAGGAACACCGTGGAGGAGATGGACTGGGCCGCGATGGCGCTGGCGGTCATGTGGCCCAGGATGACGGTTTGCAGGGCGTTGGATATGCCCCAGGTGGCCGAGGCCAGCAGCACGGGCGTGCCCACGCGGACATAGTCCCGCAGCATGGTCCGGTCGATTTTCAGGTAGTCCGCCGGGCGCAGGTCCAGCTTCTTCTCCCGGGTGAACAGGTGGATCGCCACGATGGCGCACTCCACCACCCGGGCGGCCAGCGTGCCGATGGCCGCGCCCCGGGCGCCCAGCTCCGGAAAGCCGAAATGGCCCGCGATGAGCAGGTAGTTGACGCACACGTTGATGACCAGCGACACCACCGACACCCGCAGGGCGATGCGCACCGATTCGATGATGCGCATGGTGCCCAGCATGACCGTGGTGACCGCGAAGAAGAGATAGCTGAAGCGGATGATGGCCAGGTACTTCACGCCCTCGGCGGCGATGGCTGCGTCGGTGGTGAAGAGCAGCAGCGCCTGCCGCGGGAAAAAGCTCACCAGCAGGAACAGCAGCAGCGCGATGGCCAGCCCCGCCCACAACCCGATGGCGGACAGCCGGCGCACCTCACCCAGCCGCTTCTGACCCCAGTATTGGCTGCCCAGCACGATCATGGCGTTGTTCACCGCATAGACCAGCTGCTGCAGCACGAACTGGATCTGATTCACCGCCGCCACGCCGGACAGCGCGGCCTCGGAGTAGGTGCCCAGCATCAGGTTGTCCACCAGGTTCACGCTCAGGATGACCGCCTGCTCCAGCATCAGTGTGACGCACAGGCGCGCGAAGGTGCGGTAGAATTCTCTGTCTTTGGTAAGCATGGCGTTACTTCGCCGGAGCCAGGCGGATCACGTTCCAGCTCAGGGCGGGCAGGGTGGCGGTGAGCACGCCGCCCTCCAGCCTGTCGCCGCTCACGGTGACGGGAGAGACGTTGTTGGGGTTCTCCTCGGTGTTCACGGCGTTCACGTCGTCGTGGTGCAGCAGGATGTGCTCCACCGGGCGCAGATTCCCGAAGGAGCGCAGGTCGGCGGTGAGGGCCAGATCCTCGTCCATGCCGCGATTCACCGCGAAGATGGTCACCTCGCCCTCGTCGGACAGGGTGGCCGCCGCGTCCAGCAGGGGCACGTTCTCGTAGTCGCTGCAATCATAGGCGGGGGAATCCGACACCACGTTCAGCGACGTGCCGCGGCCGAAGCGGGAGGCGTGCAGGAAGGGCCAGTAGATGGTCTGGGCCCAGGCGCCGCCGCCGTCGCGGGTCATGATAGGGGCGATGACGTTCACCAGCTGGGCAAGACAGGCGATCTTCACCCGGTCGGCGTTGCGCAGGAAGGTGTTCAGAATGGTGCCGCACAACAGCGCGTCCTCGAAGTTGTAGATATCCTCCAGGATGGGCAGGGCCCGGCCCCAGCGATCCCGCTTCCAGACCTCCTCGTCCTGCTTGTTGGAGTGATACCACACGTTCCACTCGTCGAAGGACAGGTTGAGGGTCTTTTTGGAGTGCTTCTTGCCCTTCACCGCGTCGCAGATGCTGACCACGGTGTGTATGAACTCCTGCAGGTCCATGGCCCGGGCCAGGAAGCCGGGGGTGTCGCCGGTGGGATTGCCGTAGTAGCGGTGCAGGGACACGTAGTCCACCGTGTCGTAGCACTCGTTCAGCATGGTCATCTCCCAGTCGCCGAAGGTGGGCATCTGGGAGGAGGAGGAGCCGCAAGCCACCAGCTCGATGGAGGGGTCGATCATCTTCATCACCCGGCCGGCCTCGTTGGCGATGCGGCCGTACTCGGTGGCCGTCTTGTGGCCCATCTGCCATGGACCGTCCATTTCATTGCCCAGACACCACAGCTTGATGCCCAGCGGGTCCTTCGCGCCGTTTTTGATTCGCAGGTCGGACCAGTAGCTGCCGCCGGGATGGTTGGCGTACTCCACCACGTTGCGGGCCGCGTCCACGCCCCGGGTGCCCAGGTTGATGGCGTACATGGGGGCGGTGTTCGCCTCCTTGCACCACTTCACGAACTCGTGCATGCCGAACTCGTTGGTCTCTGTGGTGAACCAGGCCAGGTCCAGCCGCTTCGGGCGCTCCGCCGCCGGGCCCACGGAATCCTCCCAGTTGAAGCCGGACACGAAGTTGCCGCCCGGATAGCGCACCACCGGCACGTCGATGGCGCGGATCAGGTCGATGACATCCCGGCGGAAGCCGTTCTCGTCCGCCTTGGGATGGCCGGGCTCGTAGATGCCGCCGTACACCGCCCGGCCCAGGTGCTCGATGAAGGAACCGTACATACGCGGGTCGATGCGGCCCAGCTGATAATCCTTGTCCAGAATGAGGGAAGCGTTTTTCATGGCGCGTGTCTCCTTGCAAAAGATTTCTCCCTGCATTATATCAGGTCGCGAATCGAATGACAAGGACAAAATCCCGCGCGGGGCGGGAAGCCGCGCTTTTTGTTGACAAGCCGCGAAAGAGGCGGTATCATAACGGCAGAATCATGAGCGGGAGGCGTTATCATGCTGGAACAGGCTGCCAAACAGATTGAAACCATGCTCTTGAACCGCGAGGCGTTTCACCCCTTCCCGAAATACGGCGAGGCGGGCTGGGACGCGCTGCCCGAGGAGGCGAAGCGCGTCCTCGTCAACCGGGCGGAGCTGCTGGCCGAAAAGGACTGGCCCGCGCTGCCGGCCACGCGCTACATGGACTTCGTGAAAAACGGCGACCGTTCGCGCTACGAGGCGGTCTATTTCGAGCGGCGCATCCGGCTGCGCTGCCTCACCGCCGCCGAGTGCGTCGAGCGGAAGGGCCGCTTCCTGGACGCCATCATCGACGGCGTGTGGGCGGTGTGCGAGGAGACCACCTGGGCCGTGCCCGCCCATTCCGCCGCCTTCAAGCCCGCGGATCAGGGCCTGGTGGACATCACCCGCGACCGGGTGACGCTGGACCTGTTCGCCGCGGAGACCGGCGCGAACCTGGCCTGGATCCTCTATCTGATCGGCGACGAGCTGAACAGGGCCTGCGACGCCATATCCCGGCGCGTGGAATACGAAATCGCCCGCCGCGTGACAGGGCCCTTCCTGGCATTCGACGACTTCTGGTGGATGGGCCTGACCGATGACAGGCCGGTGAACAACTGGAACCCGTGGATCAACGAGAACGTGATCAGCTGCGCCCTGGTGGCGGAAAAGGACGAGGCGCGCCGGGCGGCCATCGTGAAGAAGGCCTGTGTGAGCGCCCAGCGTTTCCTGGACAACTACGCCCCGGACGGCGGCTGCGACGAGGGCCCCAGCTACTTCACTGTGGCGGGCGCGTCGCTGATCGACATTCTGGAGCAGCTCTATCTGGCCACGGACGGGCAGATCAATCTCTTCGGGGAGCCGCTCATCCAGAATATGGCCAATTACATCCGCCGGGTGCACATCGCGGACGACTGGTTCGTGAACTTCGCTGACGCCCCGGCCCATTTGACCGGCGTGGCGGAGGAGGCACTGCTGCGGCTGGCCCGGCGCACGGGCAACGACGCGCTGAGGGATTTCTGCCGCATGAGGATGGCGCGTCACCGCGACCGCCGGCCCTATCGGTTCCTGACGCATTCGTATCAGTGCGCCTTCCGTGCGCTGGCGGCGCTGTTCGACTGGGACGAGGCGGCCTATGACGGCGCGAAGGACGTGGCCTCGCTGAGCGGCTGGTTCGGCGGCATTCAGGTGGCCGCGGCCCGCGCCAAGGAAGACAGCTTCGATGGGCTTTTCCTGGCCGCGAAGGGCGGCCACAACGCCGAGAGTCACAACCACAACGACGTGGGCAACTACGTGATCTACGCCGGCGGGAAACCCGCCCTGGTGGACGCGGGGGTGGGCACCTACACGAAAAAGACCTTCAGCGATCGGCGCTATGAGATCTGGACCATGCAGTCCGGCTGGCACAACACCGCCGTGATCAATGGCCAGGATCAGAAAAACGGCCGGGACTATGCCGCCAGGGACGTGGAATACTCGGATGACGGCAAAACCATGCGCCTGTCGCTGGACATGCGGGATGCCTATGGCCCGGAGGCCGACGCCGTCAGCTACCGCCGTTTGTTCACCTTCGATCGGGCCGAGGGCCGCGTCACGGTTCACGACGACGTGACGCTCTCCGCCTGCCGCGAGCCGGTCAGGCTGCCGCTCCTCTGCGCGGAAGAGCCGGTCATCGGCCAGGGCGAGGCGCGAATCGGCGCTCTGTGTCTGCGCTTCGACCCGGCGCTCTTCACCGCCAGCGCGGAGGAAAAACCCCTGGCGGACGACCGGCTGGAGACCGGCTGGGGCCGCAAATCCCTCTGGCGGCTGACTCTCACCCGAACCGCCTGCGCGGAAAAGGACGGATGGACCCTCGAATACGACATGGGAGAATGAAACACCGATGCTGAAGGCTGTATTGTTTGATCTGGACGGCACGCTCCTGAACACCCTGGACGACCTGGCGGCCAGCACGGCCCACGCCATGCGGCAGATGGGCCTGGCCCCAGTCACCCGGGATCAGGTGCGCCAGTTTGTGGGCAGCGGGGCCCGGGTGCTCTGCGAAAGATGCCTGGGGGAAGGCGCCGCGGAGGCGGATGTGGACCGGCTGCAGGCGCTCTTCCAGGCGCACTATAAAGATCATTTGCACGACGTGACCGCGCCCTATCCCGGCGTGATGGACATGCTGGAGGCGCTGCGGGCGCGGGGCGTGAAGCGGGGCGTGGTGTCCAACAAGTTCTCCGCCGCCACCCAGGCGGTGTGCGACCTGTACTTTGGCGACCTCATCGACGCGGTGGTGGGCGAAGGACCTGGTGTGCGCAAAAAGCCCGCGCCGGACAGCCTGCTTGCCGTAATGGAGCGCTTCCATGTGTCGCCGGAGGAGTGCGCCATGGTGGGGGACTCGCCCCAGGACATATTGGCCGCGAAGGCGGCGGGGTGTCTGGCCGTGGGGGTCACCTGGGGCTTCCGCAGCCGGGAACAGTTGGAGGAGGCGGGCGCGGACGTGATCGTGGATTCGGCGGAGGCGCTTGTGGCGCTGGAGGGGCTGCCCCGTGGCTTATGAGGCGGAGGAGCGCTTTGTGAAGGGCTTCGTGGCGCGCGGCAGGCAGGAGCGCCTTCTCTTTGAGCTGACGCACCCGAAGAAGCGATATCGCGGGCTGGACCGATTCTGTCATCAGGCGGCGAAGCTTGTGGACGAGGACAAAATTGCGATGCGGGGGCCTGACCTGAGCCGTCAACCCGCTTTCATTCGCTTTGTCGATGAGCACAGGGCGGTTTGCCGCGTTCTGTCGCCCGATCCCGCGCTGGACGGACAAGAACTGCCCTTCCGCGAAGCGGCTGCCCGGGCATTCATGGGGTTGGATGCCGCCATCGTGACGGCGCCCGGCTTCGCGCTGGTGGTGGGCGAGGCGGAACAGGGCGGCCGAACGGCGTTCCTGCTGACAGCGGCCGGGGAGAAGGGATGATTTCACGAAACTGAGAAAAACGGAGCGCGATTGACAGGGGAGGTGAACCGGCTTGAAGGCTTCTTATGGGAATGCAGTCAAATATTTAATCAAGTACTTTTTATATAAAATCGGCTTGCGGCCTTCTTACATGGAGCCTTCTTATAAGAATGTAGTTAATGATTTAATAAAATACATTACATGCAGAAACAGTGATTCGATTGCTTCCTGCTTTTCAAACAACGCTATTTCAAAAGTTGGTATGGAACAATTTGATGAGATGCTAAGCAAATTATACGAGTACTGTGAATTTGATCATATCGTCAGTATTGACAAGAGACCTGGCTCCATGGGGGAAGGCTCAGTACGAGGCCCAAAAAGAAGCTGGGCAGAGCGCGAATCCTACGATATTGAAACGGATGATGACATTTATAGACTGTGTGTGAAATACGTTGACATTGATCAGTTTGATGAAAACAATGAGGGCATTTGGTCACTTTCTTTGCTCAAGTGTGAGGGAGGTACTAATCTGGAACGCGCTTACTGGGGTGATGGATCTTTTGCTCCGGGTATATGGCTTGATAAACAATCTGCGCGCGATTGACAGGGGAGGTGAATCGGCTTGAAGCCTTCTGACCAGAATTCAAAGTGGAAAGCCAGACTGAATTACGCAAATCTTGGGCTGGGCCTGATCATTTTCATCGTCGGTATATTATCAGCCATCTACGGAGAGAGCACAATTCGGACGATCGTGATTTTTGTATTTGCCGCCGCGTTCATTTACCTCGGCATCCGGGGAATAGAAAACTTCAGATCAAAGAAATAATGTGTGGTCGATTCTTTCCTTGTTGTGCATTTTTCTGATTTTCCGGCGCGCCTTTTGCGCAATGAGCCGGAATTCAGCGGTGAGGCTTGCGTATCCGCGGCGCTTATGCTATGATAAAAGCGTGATCCCCATGAAATCCATGTTGAAGGGAGCGATGTCTTATGCGGAAAATGATGAAAGAGGTCGTGTTTCTCTAAAATCGCATAGGCCGCGTGTTTTGCGGCGCTCCCAGATACCTTTGTACAGCGTGTGAAGGCGCGCGGGCGGTGGGCCCGACGCGTCGGTTTCGATATGAAACGGCAGGCATGTCCGCAAGGGCTGTCTGCCGTTTTGCTGTGCTCAAGCGACATGAATTCAGGAGGATAACAGACATTGAATCAACTCATTGAATACGGTTTTGACCCGGTTTATTATGAAAACGAACTGAACGACGCCCCGGCCGGCGCGGTGCCCGCGCGGGTGGTCAGCGTCCATCGCGGGCGCTTCGGGGTGGTCAGCGACGCGGGCGAGGGCTTTGCCCAGCTCAAAGCCAGCGCCTATCGGGATGAGCGCGCCGCCGATTACCCCACCGTGGGGGATTTCGTGTTGCTGCGCCCGGTGAATGGCGGGGACGGGCAGATCATCGCCACCCTGCCCCGCCGCAGCCTCTTCGCCCGGTCGGACGGCTTCGGCCCCCGGGGCGTGCAGGCGGTGGCGGCCAACGTGGATTTCGCGTTCATCGTGTCGTCGCTGAACCGGGATTTCAACCTCCGGCGGCTGGAGCGCTACCTCTCCCAGACCCTGGAGAGCGGCGCCACGCCGGTGATCCTGCTCACCAAGGCGGACCTCTGCGACGACGTGAGCCGCTACCTCCGGGAGGCGGAGGAAATCGCCCAGGGCGCGGCGGTGCACGCCCTATCCGCCCACACCGGCGCGGGCCTGGAGGCCCTGGCTCCCTATGTGAAACCGGGGATGACGCTGGCGCTGCTGGGCATGTCCGGCGTGGGCAAGTCAAGCCTGCTCAACGCCCTGGCCGGGGCGGACGTGATGCGGGTCAACGAGACCCGGGCCGTGGACAGCGCCAAAGGCCGCCACACCACCACCCATCGCCAGCTCATCCGCCTGCCCGGCGGCGCGTTGGTGATCGACACTCCCGGCATGCGGGAGTTCGGTCTGTGGGACGCGGAGTCGGGCGTCACCGAGGCCTTCGACGACATCGAGGCCCTGGCGGCCGCCTGCCGGTTCTCCGACTGCCGCCATGAGCGGGAGCCGGGCTGCGCCGTGCGGGCCGCCCTGGAAAGCGGCGCGCTGGAGGAAGGGCGGTTTCAGAATTACCTGGCCCTGCGGAAGCAGGCCCGGGCCACGGCCTATTTGAAGAGAAAGAGGCAGGGAAAAGGATAAAGGAACGCATCAGGGAGTGGGTCGGATCGTCCGGCCCGCTCTTTTCATATTCTTAACTTGACAATTATATCGTGCGGCGATATACTGAAATCACGATATAACGACAGGCGATATAACGTGACGCGATGGAGGTGAACCGATATGAACAACGAACTGGCGCTGACGGAATCCACCTACTACATCCTGCTGGCGCTTTTCAGCCCGCAGCACGGCTACGGCATCATGCAGCAGGTGGAGGCGCTCTCCAATGGCCGGGTGCGGCTGGCGGCGGGCACGCTGTACGGCGCACTGAACGCCCTGTGCGACAAGGGCTGGATCGTGCAGCTGCCTGTGGAGGACGGCAGCCGACGGAAGGAATACCGGCTGACGTTGAAGGGGCTGGACGTATTAAAGGCGGAAATCGCGAGGCTTCGCGAGCTTCTCGAAAACGGGGAACGGATCGTGGAGGGAAAAGACAATGACTGAGAAGAAAACGATGTTCAAGTGGTTCTGGGTGTGGGATTTTGAAAAGGAAGAGGAATGGCTGAACGACATGGCCATGAACGGCTGGGTGCTTTCCAGCGTGGGCTTGTGCACCTACACCTTCGAGAAATGCCAGCCCGGCGAATATGCCGTGCGGCTGGAGATGCACGAGATGGACGAGAGCTACATCAGCTTCATGAAGGACACCGGCGCGGAATACGTGGGCCGCATGGTGGCGTGGATCTACTTCCGCAAGAAGACGGAGGACGGCCCCTTCGACCTGTTCTCCGACATCGACTCCCGCGTCAGGCACCTGAACCGGATCAGCTGGGTGCTGGGCTGCTGCTGCGGCATGAACCTGCTCATTGGCTTCAACAACAACCTGCAAGGCTTCCGCTTCGCCTGGATCAACCTGTTCTGCGCGGCGCTGCTCACCTACTGCCTGGGCCGCATCCACGGCAAGAAGGAAGCGCTGGAGCGGGAGCGGCGGCTGCACGAGTAACAGAGTGACCATAGAGAAGGAGGTATCTTTTCATGAGTATCCTGACGATGATTGGCATCGGCCTGGGCGCGATCGTCATTGTGACCGACCATTATATCCATAAGATTCCCAACTGGCTGGCCATCGCGCTGTTCAGCACCGCCGTTATTCTGATCATCGCGGGCATGATCGTCAGCCGGACGCGAGTTTAATAAAACTGAACTTTTGAGCCCATAAAACGACGAGGAAAAACCACAAACTCAGCGCGCCGGGAACACCACCCGGCGCGCGCTTTTGTTCACTTTGAAAAAATTAACGGTAAATCGGCGATTTTCCGGGGATTTCAAGTGAAAATTAACATAAACACGGCGCGTATGTATTGACATGAGGGGCAAAGAGTGGTTTAATATAAATCGCTCAAAAGTTTAGCAGTTGTAAACCTGACGACGCTTTCCGGAGGGAGGGGATCGGGCATGGAAATCGGCGAGAAGATCAAGCGGCTGAGGCTGCAGCGGGGCCTCACCCAGGAAGAACTGGCGGACCGCTGCGAGCTGTCCAAGGGCTTTATTTCGCTCCTGGAGCGGGATCTGACCAGCCCGTCCATCGCCACGCTCACCGACGTGCTGGAATGTCTGGGCACGGACCTGGCGGCCTTCTTCACGGATCACGCGGAGGAAAAGCTGGTGTTCTCCGAGGAGGACACCTATATAAAGGAAGACGAGGAGACTTTGAAGGGCAGCATCCGCTGGCTGGTGCCCACGGCCCAGAAAAACGAGATGGAGCCCATCCTGGTGGAGATGGCCTCGGGCGGCGAGACCGACTGGGACAATCCCCACGAGGGCGAGGAATTCGGCTATGTGCTCTCCGGAGCTGTGCAGATCGAGCTGGGCGACCGGATCGTGAAGGCCCGCAAGGGCGAGAGCTTCTACTTCAAAACCACCGAGCCCCACCGGCTCATAAACCCCGGCAAGGCGCCCTGCCGCTTTCTGTGGATCAGCACGCCGCCGTCATTCTGATGAGATTCACGCGAGGAGGGACCTGACATGATTGAAGATACCCACCTGATCGAGCTGAAAGGCGTTTCCCGCACCTTCGGCACCACCCAGGCGCTGAAAGACATCAACCTGTACATCCGCAAGCGCGAATTCGTGACGCTGCTGGGTCCCTCCGGCTGCGGCAAAACCACCATGCTGCGCATCATCGGCGGCTTCGAGTACGCCGACGAGGGCCAGGTGCTCTTCGAGGGCAAGGACATCGCCAACGTGCCGCCCTACAAGC
>CADARO010000025.1 GCA_902790345.1 uncultured Eubacteriales bacterium
CCTCCTGGGCAGCGGCGGCAAAAACGGACAGAAGGAACTCTGATGCCAGCTCTCCGGTATCAATCCGCTCTTTCTCAAAAAAGACGCGGACGCCGAGGTCGCTCAATTCCCGGACAAAGGAGAGTAAATCGACCGTGTTACGCGAAAAACGGGAAATGCTCTTGACCAGAAGGCAATGAGTGAGGGAACTGAGAATGCCGAAGCTCAAAAACCAAGTAAATACAAGGGTTTCGGGCAAAAAGTCTGGCGAGTACGGTCTGAAGGCCGCCCGTCGCGCGCCCCAGTTCTCCAAGCGCTAAACTTCTTGGAAACATGGACTTTTCGCTGCTCGTCAGTGGAAAGTCCTTTTTCTTTTCCGGCGCCGCCTCGCTCGTTCTCCTGATTTCGCAGGGAATCATTGACTCTTTATGTTGCGCTCACGTGGCTTTTCGTATATAATATAAAATGACTTTGTATGTCTGCGCCCGATCTCGCGACGGATCGAGCCGGGCGCGGGATCGATTCGCATAGATGGTTGGTTGAAGCTGGGGCAGGGGAAAACGAAAGACAGAGGAGGACAAACACCATGCCGGAGACACATCTGAATTTTCATTCCTATAATGGCAAGCGCCGCATTCTGGTTATTGAAGATGAAGCCATCAATCAGGAGATACTCTCTCTCATCCTTTCAGATATGTATGAGGTCATCATCGCGGCCACCGGCGCTGCGGCGTTGGAGGAGATTCGGGAGCATTACGACGTGCTGAGCCTGGTGCTCCTGGATTTGAACCTGCCGGATATGCACGGCCTGGACGTACTGCGTCAGGTGAAGGCGGACGCGCGCTATGGGCGTCTGCCCGTCATTGTCATGACCGCAGACAAGGAAGCCGAGGTGGAAAGCCTCTCTCTGGGCGCCATCGATTTCATCCCCAAGCCCTATCCCCAGCCCAAGGTGGTTCTGGCTCGGGTGCTGCGCACCATCGAGCTGTCCGAAGACAGGGACATCATACGCTGGACCGAGCGAGACCATCTGACTGGTCTTTACAATAAGGAATACTTCTATCGCTACGCGGGCCAGTATGATGTCTATCACAAGGATCAGCCTACGGACGCCATCGTCATTGACATCAATCATTTCCACATGATAAACGACCGCTATGGCAAGGCCTACGGCGACGAGCTGCTCAAGCGCGTGGGCGAACGCATTCGGGACATGGTGAAGGAGGAAGGCGGCATCGTGTGCCGCCGGGAGGCCGACACGTTCCTGATCTATTGCCCGCACCGAGCCAGCTACAACGACATTCTTGAAGCCGGCACCGTATCTCTGGACGGCGACGGGAAGGGCGAAACCCGGGTGCGACTGCGCTTGGGCATCTATGCCAACGTGGACAAGACCATCGACATTGAGCGCCGGTTTGACCGCGCCAAGCTGGCGGCTGATACCGTCCGAAACACTTTCACCAAGGCCATCGGCATCTATGACGATTCGCTGCGGGAATCCGAGGTCTTCGCGGAGCAGCTGATCGACGACTTCAACGCCGCCATTCAGGGGAAACAGTTCCTGGTGTACTATCAGCCGAAATTCAGTATCCAGCAAGACACGCCGGTGATGTCCAGTGCCGAGGCGCTGGTGCGCTGGCGTCATCCCAGGCTGGGTATGGTGAGCCCAGGCGTGTTCATTCCGCTTTTTGAGCAGAACGGCCTTATTCAGGAGCTGGATAACTATGTTTGGAGCGAGGCCGCTGCGCAGATCAAGGACTGGAAGGACAGGCTGGGCGTGTCTGTACCGGTGTCGATCAACGTGTCCCGCATCGACATGTATGATCCCATGCTGGTGGAGAAACTGGTAGACCTGGTGACCCAAAATGGCCTGTCGTTCAGCGAACTGCTGCTGGAAATCACAGAGTCGGCTTATACCGGCGACGCGGATCAGATCATCGCTAAAGTCAAGCAACTCCGGGAGCACGGCTTTCGCATCGAGATGGACGACTTCGGCTCTGGCTATTCTTCCCTCAACATGATTTCCGCCCTGCCCATTGACGCCCTGAAGCTGGACATGCAGTTCATTCGCACGGCTTTCAAGGACCGCAAGGACACCCGGCTGTTGGAGGGCGTGATCCAGCTGGCGGACAACCTGGGGCTGCCCACCATCGCGGAAGGCGTGGAAACCGCAGAGCAGCTGATGGCGCTGAAGGGCATGGGCTGCGACATCGTTCAGGGCTACTATTTCTCCCGTCCACTGCCCGCTGAGGAATTTGAACCCTTCGTTCTGGAAAAACGGGACATTGACCAGCCCCAGAAGAAAAAGAGCAATGCCGTACGCCAGAACAAATTCACTTACGAGGCCCTGCATGATAACCTCACAGGACTGTACAATCACACGGCCTTTGAGATCCTGTTCCACGATTCGGACAAGCAGCACATCGCCGTGATGATCGCCAACGTGGACGGCTATGACAGCATCAAGGGCGCCAAGGGCAAGGAGGTAACGGATCAGATCATCTGTAACGTGGCGAACGTGCTCCGCAGGGACTTCCGCTCCTCAGATCATATCTGTCGCCTGCGGGAGGACGAGTTCGTCATCATCATGACGCGAATGACCAGCGCCATGCAGGCCCTGGTGTTCGACAAGATCGAGCGGATCAACGAGACCCTCGCCAATCCGGAAGGCGACGTGCCGCCGGTGTCACTCAGCGTGGGCGTGGCTTTCTCCGACCGGAAGAAACCGGAAGGCGACATCTTTGAGGACGCTGACACCGCCCTGCAGCGCATGAAGCAGGTGCGCCACTGCGGCTGCGCCGTGTATTGAATCGCTGAGCCTGGACGCGGCAGGACGTTCATATTTTGTGAAGATGCCCGTAAGCATTGACAACCGCCGGAAAATTGGATATAATGATAAAGTATTCTGCAAAGGCGGCGGTGGATGTGGGAAGGATCTTCGTGACGCCCCTCGGCTGGGTCGAGGACGAGCTGACGCTTGGCGCGATGAAGAAGCTGCGCCAGGCGCGCCGGATCATCCTCAGGACCGCCCGGTGCGGCGCGGCCCGGTGGCTTGCCGCGGAGGGCATTCCCTTCGACGCCTTCGACGGGCTCTATGACCAGGCGGAGGACTTCGACGAGCTGACAGGCCGGGTCGTGGAGGCGCTTTTGAAGGAAGCGGAGATTGGCGACGTGGTCTACGGCGTCAACGACCCGGGAGACGTGTCCTGCCAGGCGCTTCTGGCCGTGGCTCCGTCGTGGGTTGTGCTGAGCCCCGGCGTCAGCGAGGGCAGCGCCCTCAGCGCGCTGGCTGGCGGACATTTTCTGCAGGTGAACGCCGCCGACTGGGAATCGTTCACGCCGGACGCCTCCCAGGCCACGCTGGTCCGTGAGATCGACGGGGCGATTCTGGCGGGCGAGGTGAAGCTGCGCCTCATGGAGGCCTATCCCGAGGAATGGGAGATCGTGGTGCTCATGCCGGACGGCGCGCCGCGCAGGATGCCGCTGTGCGAGCTGGACTGGCTGGAGACCTACGATCACCGCACCTGCGCGCTGATCCCCGCGGTGAACGAGCTGACCCAAAAGGAGCGCTTCTCCTTCGAGGATCTGAGCCGCGTGATGCGCCGTCTGCGCGCCTTCGACGGGTGCCCCTGGGATCGGGAGCAGACCCACGCGTCCCTGCGGAATTACCTCATCGAAGAAGCCTATGAGGTGGCCGACGCGGTGGACGCGGGCGACATGGACGCGCTGTGCGAGGAGCTGGGCGACGTGCTGCTGGAGGCCGCGTTCCACGCCGAGATCGCCCGGGAGCACGCCGAGTTTGACATGTCGGACGTGACCACGGCCATCTGCCGCAAGATGATCGCGCGTCATCCCCACGTGTTCGGCGGCGCGCGCTGCGAGACGGCGGAGGATACCGTGACGCTCTGGGAGCAGATCAAGATGCGGGAAAAGGCGCTTGATTCCAAGACCCAGGCGCTGGAGGGCATCGCCCGCAGTCTGCCCGCGCTGATGCGGGCCGCCAAGGCGCTGAGAAAGGCGGAGACCTTCGGCCTGCCCGCCGGCGAGGCGCTGGAAGACCTCGGTGCCCCGGTGGACGGGGAGCAGAGGGCGGGCGACGAGCTGCTTCGCGCCGTCTGGCGCGCGCGGCAGGCGTGTCCGGAGCCGGAGCTGGCGCTGTCCAAGGCAGTGGATCGCTTCACGGCGCGATTCGGCCGCATGGAAAAGGCGGTGCTGGCGAGCGGGAAAACCCTCGAATCACTGTCAAGGGAAGAGCTTTTGCTCCGCTGGAAGGAAGCGGAAGAGGCAAAATCAAAATGAGTTGACACACTCAAAAACATGACGGGAGGAAACCATAATGAACAAGACCGAATTGACGAACAAGGTTGCGCAGATCGCCGAGCTGGACAAGAAGACCGCTGAAAAGGCTGTCAACGCCGTTTTTGAGGCGCTGACCGGCGCGTTCGAGGCCGAGGAAAAGGTCCAGATCATGGGCTTCGGCACGTTCGAGGTACGCGAGCGCCCCGCCCGCACCGGCCGCAACCCCGCCACGGGCGAGAGCATCGAAATCGCCGCCAGCAAGACCCCTGTCTTCAAGGCCAGCAAGACGCTCAAGAAATAAGATTTCGCGCCGAAACTCCTGTGCCGATCTCACGGCGCGGGAGTCTTTTTGTGCGCGGGCACAGGAGGACATTATGAGACTGGATAAGTATTTGAAGGTGTCGCGCATCATCAAGCGCCGCACCGTCGCCAACGAGGCCTGCGACGGCGGCCGCGTTTCGGTCAACGGCAAGGTGGCCAAGCCCGGCGCGGAGGTCAAGGAGGGCGACATCCTGGAGATCCGCTTCGGCGAGAACGTGACCAAATACCGGATCGTCACGTTGTCCGAGCACGTGCTCAAGGCGGACGCGGTCGGCATGTACAAGATCATCGGCTGAGGTTTGGCCATGGAAACGGAGAATAAAACGGCCTGCTGGGTCGTGGTTGTGGCGGCAGGCAGGGGCACGCGCTTCGGCCGGCCCTACAACAAGGTGTTTCATCCGCTGAACGGCCGGTCGGTGCTCATGCGCTGCCTGGACGCGCTGGCGGCTTCCTGCGCCTTCGACGGCGCCGTGCTGGTGATCTCGGCTCAGGATCGGCCGGATTACGAGGCGCTGTGCCGGCGGGAAGGCGCGCCGGAACTGGTGCGCGCTGTGGCGGAAGGCGGAGAGACGCGGCAGGATTCGGTCTACAACGGGCTCCTGCTTGTGCCGGCGGAGGCGAGGATCATAGCGATTCACGACGCCGCCCGCCCCTTCGTGACGCCCGGCATCATCCGCGCGGCCATCGAGTCCGCCGAGGCCCACGGCAGCGGCGTGCCCGGCGCGCCGGTGACGGACACCATCAAGCTGCTGGACGGGGAAGGGCAGGCCGTTGAGACACTGCCCCGGGAGCGTTTGTGCGCCGTGCAGACCCCCCAGACCTTCCGCCGGGAGCTGATTCTGTCAGACTATCTAGGCACGCCCGTCCGCGTGCAGGAGTTCAATCAGCTTGACGACGCGGCCCTCTATGAGAAGTATATCGGAAAGGTGCGGATCGTGACCATGCCGGAGTGCGCCGACAACATCAAGGTGACCACCCAGCGCGACGTGAGCGCCTACGAATGCCCCTTCCGCGCGGGCACGGGCTACGACGCCCACCGCCTGGTGGAGGGGCGGCGGCTGGTGCTGTGCGGCGTGGATATTCCCTGGGAGAAGGGCCTGCTGGGCCATTCGGACGCAGATGTGGCCGTCCACGCGCTGATGGACGCGCTCCTCGGCGCGGCGGCTCTGGGCGACATCGGTCGTCATTTCCCGGACAGTGATCCGCGTTACAAGGGCATATCGTCCCTGTTGCTGTTGGATCGCGTGGGGGAGCTTCTTCGAGAGGCGGGCTATCGGCCGGTGAACGTGGACGTGACCATCGTGGCGCAGCGGCCCAGGCTGAAAGACTATATCGACCAGATGCGGCGAAACATTGCCGCCCATTTGGGCATCGACGAGGACTGTGTGAACGTCAAGGCCACCACAACGGAGGGCATGGGCTTTGAGGGCGAGGGCCTGGGTATTTCGGCGCAGGCGTCCGCGCTGATCGCGAAGCAAAGATAAGGATTGGAGATTGATAAAATGATCGGCATTCTCGGCGCCATGAGCGTGGAAATCGACGAAATCAAATCCCGCATCGAAGGAAAGACCATCGAAACCGTGGGCGGCTTCGAATTCGTGAAGGGCATGCTGCGGGGCAAGGAAGTGGTGGCGGCGGAGTGCGGCATCGGCAAGGTGAACGCCGCCGTGTGCGCGCAAACGCTGATCCTGACCTACAAACCCGACCTGGTCATCAACGTGGGCGTGGGCGGCAGCCTGAACCCGGCCCTGCGCTATGGCGACATGGCCATCGCGGACAGGGTGGTGCAGCACGACTTCGACACGTCGCCCATCGGCGACTCGGTAGGCCTGGTGGCCACGGTGAACAAGACCTATTTCGACTGCGACCCGGAGACCGTGGCCTGCGTCAAGGCCGTGGCGGACGAGATGGAGGGTATCCACGCCATGGTGGGCACCATCGCCTCCGGCGACCAGTTCGTGGCCGACGCGGCGGTGAAGGCGCGCATCGTGAAGAACTTCGGCGCCATCTCCTGCGAGATGGAGGGCGGGGCCATCAGCCATGCCTGTTATCTGGCCGGCGTGAAGTGCGCCGTGATCCGCTCCATTTCTGACAACGCCGACGACGGCTCCACCAGCGACTACGGCCAGTTCGTGAAGCTGGCGGCGGAGCACTCCACCGAGGTGCTGTGCCGGGTGATGGAGAGGCTGTAAGGCAATTCGCAATTTGAAATGCGCAATTCGCAATGGGAAGACCGCTTGCGAATTGCGCATCTTTTTTATACGCTCAGATTGTATTTTCTCATCCATGTGTCGATCTGGATGAAATAGGCGATCAGCTGCGGCGCGGCCATGAGCTGGCCAAACCAGGGCATGCTGGTCTGCATGGGGCCCTCCATGAAGCAGCGGGCCTTGCTCGGGTCGATCAGCGCCCGCACCGGGGCGGCGGGGTCGGACAGGATTTCCGTGAGGCGGGCTTTCAGCATGGCGGTATAGGCCGGGTCGTAGGTCTTGGGGTAGGGGCTTTTCTTGCGCCAGAGCACCCGGTCCGGCAGCAGGCCCCGCATGGCGTCCCGCAGCAGCGACTTCTCGCTGTCTCCCTTGCGCTTCATGTAAAACGGCACGTTCCACAGGTACTCGACGATGCGGTGATCGGCGAAGGGCACCCGGGCCTCCAGGCCGGAATACATGCTGGTGCGGTCCATGCGGGTGAGCAGCGTGGGCATGAACCAGTTCAGGTTCAGCCAGCTGATTTCCCGCTGCCGCGCGGCCAGGGGCGATTCGCCGGGCAGGCGGGGCATGGCGGCCAGGCTCTCCTCATAGCGGCGATGGGCGTATTCCGAAAGGCGCAGCTCGGCGATCAGGTCGTCCTTCAGCAGCAGCTCCCGCACGCTCATGTCCGCCGCCCAGGGGAAGCCGTCCGCGCCCATCAGCTCCGGCCGGTAGAACCAGGGATAGCCGCCGAAGATCTCGTCCGCGCACTCGCCGGTGAGCGCCACCTTGTTGCGGGCCGCCACGATCCGGCAGAAGGCCAGCAGCGACGCGTCCACGTCCGCCATGCCGGGCAGATCCTTGGCGTCCACCGCCTCGTCCAACAGGCCGATGAGGTCCCGCTCGTCGCAGGTGAGATGAGTGTGGTTCACGCCCAGCAGGGGCACCAGCGCGTCCACATAGGGCCGATCCCGCTCCGGCTGGAAGGCGTTGGAGGCGAAGTGCCGGTCGTTGCCGGTGAAGTCGAAGGAGAAGGTGCTCAGCGTCAGGCCGCTGCCCTTCAGCGCCTCGCAGGCCAGCGCCGTGACCACGCTGGAATCCAGCCCGCCGGACAGAAAGGAGCACACCGGCACATCGGACACCATCTGCCGCCGCACGGCGTCCCGCACGAGGTGGCGCACCGTCTCCACCGTCATGACGTAGCTGTCCTCGTGGGGATGGCTCTCCAGACGCCAGTAGGGGATTTCTCTCAGCCCCTCCGCGTCCCAGATCAGCTTGCGGCCCATGCGCACCTCGCGAACGCCTGAAAATACCCCTAAGCCGTCTGTGCGCGCCGGGCCCAGGGCCAGGATCTCACGCAGAGAATCCGTGTCGATTTCAGGCGACAGCGCGGGATGCTCAAACAGAGCCTTGATCTCCGAGGCGAAGATGATCTCGTCTCCCCTGACGGCGTAGAACAGGGGCTTCACGCCCGAGCGGTCCCGGGCCAGGAGAAGCCGCCGCTTCGCGTCGTCCCAGACGGCGAAGGCGAAAATGCCGTTCAGCCTCGGAATGATCCCGTCGCCCCAGTGGATGTAGCCCTCCAGAATGACCTCCGTGTCGCTGGCGGTCTCAAAGGTCGCGCCCAGCGCCCGCAGCTCCTCCCGCAGCTCGTCGGCGTTGTAGATTTCGCCGTTGTAGGCGATGGAGAAGGCCGCGCCTTCCCGCCGGCGGGTCATGGGCTGGCGGCCCAGCTGGATGTCGCGGATGGCCAGCCGCGTGTGGGCCAGGCCCGCATGGGCGCAGAGGTATTCGCCGGTCTGGTCGTGGCCCCGGTGGGCGATGCGCTGGCGCATGGCCACGAGGGTGTTGATGGACGCCGCGCTGTGGTGGTGGTAGTTCCCCGAAAGGCTGGAAAAGCCCGCGATGCCGCACATAAAAAACCGCCTCCTTGCTTTCCTGAAAAGGATATGCAGGGAGGCGGCGTTTTGTGTTTCTGAGGCGATCAGACCTTGAAGTTGACGGATTCGTCGCCCTGTTCGTTGGTGCCGAACACGTAGTCGTTGCCGGGCAGCACGGCGTTCAGAATGATGCCAACCAGCGCGCCCACGGCCAGGCCGGACAGGCTGACGGGACCGAGCACCAGCGCGCCGGCGGCGCTGAAGCTGATGCCTAGGGACAGGCTCATGATGAGCGCGGCGATGATGACGTTGCGGTTCTTGGTGAAGTCCACCTGGTTCTCAACCACGTTGCGCACGCCCACGGCGGAGATCATGCCGTAGAGGATCAGGGACACGCCGCCGATGGTGGCGGTGGGCATGGCGGAAACCAGCGCCGCGAACTTGGGGCTGAAGGAGAACAGGATGGCCAGCACGGCGGCGATGCGGATGACCTTGGGATCGTAGACCTTGGTCAGCGCCAGCACGCCGGTGTTCTCGCCGTAGGTGGTGTTGGCCGGGGCGCCGAACAGAGCGGCCAGGGCGGTGGCCAGGCCGTCGCCCAGCAGGGTGCGATGCAGGCCGGGATCAGCCACGAAGTTTTCGCCCACGGTGGAGGAGATGGCGCACATGTCGCCGATGTGCTCCACCATGGTGGCCAGGGCGATGGGCATCATGATGATGATGGCGCTGGCCAGGGCGCTGCCGTTGCAGCCGGAGAAGAGGGAGAAGGCGGTGTCGTTGAAGTGGAAGGGCAGGCCGATCCAGGCGGCTTCCTTCACGGTGGTGAAGTCAACCTGGCCGAAGATGGCGGCCACCACATAGGAGCCCACGACGCCCAGCAGGATGGGGATGATCTTGATCATGCCCTTGCCCCAGATGTTGCACACCACCACGATGGCGATGGCCAGAATGGCAATCCACCAGTTGGCGGCGCAGTTGTTGATGGCGGAGTTGGCCAGCGTCATGCCGATGCAGATGATGACCGGGCCGGTGACGATGGGCGGGAAGTAGCGCATGACCTTCTGCGCGCCGAAGGCCTTGAACAGCGCGGCCAGCAGCACGTACAGCAGGCCGGCGCACACAACGCCCACACCCGCGTAGGGCACCCAGTTGGTGATGTCGGAGTAGTTGCCGCACAGCGCGTTCACCGCCGCGTAGCCGCCGATGAAGGCGAAGGAGGAGCCCAGGAACGCGGGCACCTTGCCCTTGGACAGGAAATGGAACAGCAGCGTGCCGAGGCCGGCGAACAGCAGCGTGGCGGACACGCTCAGGCCGGTCAGCGCGGGCACCAGCACCGTGGCGCCGAACATGGCGAACATGTGCTGGAAGCCCAGCAGAAGCATCTTAGGAACACCCAGGGTTCTCGCGTCGCGAATTCCGTTGTCAGACATTGAAATCCCTCTCCCTTAAATGGTTGTATGTTCTGCCGCTGAAGCGGCGGGAAACCTTTGTTACGGCGCGTCCTGCTGATAGAGCATGACGCTGTTCTCCCCGTCGAATTCCGTCATGTTGACGGCCACCAGCTCTTCGGAGGAGGTTGGCACGTTCTTGCCCACGAAGTCCGGTCGGATGGGCACCTCCCGGTGTCCCCGGTCGATGAGCACGGCCAGTTGGATGCGCTGCGCCCGGCCCAGGTCCATGAGGGCGTCCAGGGCGGCGCGGATGGTGCGCCCGGTGTAGATGACGTCGTCCACCAACACCACGGTCTTGCCCGCCAGCGGGAAGGCGATGTCCGTGCCCAGCACCTCCGGCTGAGCGGCCCGGGCGGACAGGTCGTCGCGATAGAAGGAGATGTCCAGCGTGCCCACCGGCAGCGGCGCGCAGCCCTCGATCTCCGAAATGGCCTGGCTCAGCAGCCGCGCCAGGGGCACGCCCCGGCGGCGCACGCCGATGAGCACCAGGTTCTCCGTGCCCTTGTTCCGCTCCACGATCTCGTGGGCGATGCGGGTCAGCGCCCGCTGCATGGCGCGCTCATCCATCAGCTGTGCCTTGAAGACCATGGGGCGCTCCTTTCCGGGCGCATACAAAAAAACGCGCCCATCATCGCTGAGGGGCGCGGGTGAAAAGCATAAAGACCATTCTATGCCGGTCACCTTGCCAGCCTCACGGGACTGGATTAAAGGATTGGCTTTGCTGTCCTTACCGCCACGAAGTATAGCACAAAGGAGGCGCGGGTGTAAAGACGTGGCCGGACAAATTAACAAGAAATTATGCTCTATGCAATACGGCGTATAACCGGGCGAAACGGGGTAAAATGACGGCGGAGGCGATTTTTTATGGTTACAGTGAAAAAGAGATTCCTGAAGGGCGAGCCTGTGGACGGACTGGATCTCCGAAGCCGACCCGTTGAGTCGGAGCGGATCGCGGCGATCCTCGATCATGTGCGCCGCAGGGAGCGCCGATGAAGCGCAGGCACGCGGCGCTGTACATCCGCGTTTCCACCGACGCCCAATTCGAGGAAGGATTCAGCGTGGACGCGCAGAAGGACATGCTGGAGGGTTACTGCAGGAGCCGGGGCTGGAAGGACTACGAGTTCTACATCGACGGCGGCTTCACCGGCAGCAACATCGACCGGCCGGAGATGAAGCGGCTCATCGAGGACGCCAGGGCCGGCGTCGTTTCCCAGGTGGTGGTGTACAAGCTGGACAGGCTCTCCCGCAGCCAGAAGGACACGCTGTTTCTCATCGAGGACGTGTTCAACCCGGCGGGTATCGGATTCACCTCGCTCAACGAGAACATGGACACCGCCACCCCCATGGGCCGGGCCATGCTGGGCATCATGTCCGCCTTCGCCCAGCTGGAGCGGGAGACCATCCGGGAGCGCACCCGCATGGGCATGAAGGAGCGGGTGCGCACCGGGCTGTGGATGGGCGGCGGCCATCCGCCCTTCGGCTACGACTACGACAGCGCCCGGGGCGTGCTGGTGCCCAACGGGGACGCGGAGACGGTGCGCCTCATCTACCGGCTGTACCTGGGGGGCCTGTCCACCGCCCGCATCGCGGCCATAACCGGACTGAAGCACGACAAGCAGGTGCGGGACATCCTCTCTCGCAAGTCGAATATCGGGGTGATCGAGTACAACGGCGTGGAATACCGGGGTCAACATGAGCCCATCGTGGATGAAGCCACGTTTCAGGCGGCCCGGGAGCAGCAGCGGCGGCGGGCCAGCGCCCGGAGCTTCAAGAGCGAGCATCTGCTCACCGGGCTGGTGTACTGCGGCCGATGCGGCGCGCGCATGCGCTATCAGAAATGGGGGCAAAAGGGCTACAAGCTGACCTGCTATTCCCAGCAGAGCAGCAAGCGCTACCTCATTCGGGATGAAAACTGCGACAACGAAAAGGCCTGGGCGGACGAGGTGGAGGCGGCGGTGACGGCGGATTTCCTGGATCGGGCGCTGGCGCCCGCGCCGGAGGAAGAAAGGGAAGGACATGACGACGGGCGGGCGGTGCTGGAGGGGCGGGTTCGGGAGGCGGAACGGCGGCTTCGGCGGCTGTACGCCCTCTACGCCTCGGCGGAGGACGAGCTGCTGGCGGAGAGCATCGCCGCCCAGAAGCGGCTGCTGGACACCCTGCGGGAGGAGGCGGCCAGGGAGGAAGAGCGGCGGGCGGACGAGCAGGCGATGGGAGGCCGCCGCGAGGAGATTCGCCGCCTGGCCCAGGCCTGGGACCGCATGACCCCGGCGGAACGGCGCTCTGTGGCGCGGGAACTGATCGAGCGGGTGGAGATCGACGACGGCGCGGTGAGCATATACTACAGACTTTAGTCTCTTTTCGACAACAGGCGGTCATGCCGATGATCATCGGCGAAATTCGGCGCTATTTGAGAGACAACAATGCCATTCGGGTGAGCCGGTCGCTGCGGGATCTGGCCTACAAGGCCCTCAAGGCCCGGGAGACGCTCACATATCGGCTGGGGCGGGAGCCAGACGCGGCCGAGATCGCGAAGGAGCTGGACTGCGACGAAAAGGACGTGAGCTTCGCCCTGGATGCCATCCAGGATCCCGTGTCCCTGTTCGAGCCGGTGTTTCAGGATGGGGGCGAGCCCATCTATGTGATGGATCAGGTGAAGGACGATCGGGTGGAGGTGGAGGATTGGGTGCGGGATCTGTCCCTCCGCCAGGCCATGGCCCGCCTGAACGACCGGGAGCGGGGCATCGTGGAAAAGCGGTATTTCGAGGGATGCACCCAGATGGAGGTGGCCGAGGAGATCGGCATCTCCCAGGCGCAGGTGTCGCGGCTGGAGAAGGCGGCGCTGAAGCAGATGCAGCGGTATCTCTGAAGAAGTAAGAAAGCGGGAAGAGTCGGTTTTTCCGCTTTCTTCTTTTTTCCCGAATGGCAGGATTCGGGCCGCGCACATAGAATGACACGAGGTGAGACGCATGGTATTTTCCGAATTGCGCGAAAAGGAAGTCATCAACATCTGCGACGGCAAGCGATACGGCCACCCCATCGACATCGAGCTGAACGAGCAGGCCTGCGCCGTGGCGCTGGTGGTGCCCGCCCAGACGGGCTGGAAGGGGATGCTCAGGAGCGTCCGGGAGGGCATCGTGATCCCCTGGAGCCATGTGCGGCGAATCGGGGATGACGTTATTTTGGTAGAACTCGACACGTCCTTCTTTCAGACTTGTTGAAAACGAACGAATCTACTGTAAACTACTTGACAGAATGAACGGGAGCAGGTAAAATATTATTAGGTTTCTTATAGGAGGCATCGGAATGAGGTGCATTTACTGCGGTTGCGAGGAGAGCCGCGTGGTGGACTCCCGCTCCGTGGAGGATGGCAACGCCATCCGCAGACGCCGCGAATGTGAAAAGTGCGGCAGGCGCTTCACGACCTACGAAAAGGTCGACACGATTCCGCTGATGGTGGTCAAAAAGGACAAGCGGCGCGAGCCCTTCGATTCGGAAAAGCTGCGGCAGGGCATTTTGAAGGCCTGCGAGAAGCGGCCGGTATCCATGTCGGATATCGACGAGCTCACCAGCCAGATCGAGATGAAGGCCTACGCCAGCGATCAGGAGATCACCAGCGCCGAGATCGGGGAACTAGTCATGGAGGGGCTGAAGGAGCTGGACAAGGTGTCCTATGTTCGCTTCGCCTCGGTTTACCGCCAGTTTACCGACCTGGAGAACTTCATTGAGGAACTGAACAAACTTCTGAACAATCGATAATATGGGATGCCTTGCCGCCGGCGGGGAATCCAGTTCCATATTAAATAAGAAGGAAAGAGGGAGACGGACATGGCAAACGAACTCATTCTGGCCGTGGATGACGAGGCTCATATTCTTGAACTGCTGACTTTCAACCTGGAAGCGTCCGGATACCGCGTGGTGACGGCTGCCAATGGCGAGGACGCCCTCGTCGTTTGCGCCCATGAACGCCCGGCTCTGATTCTGCTGGATATCATGCTGCCCGGCATTGACGGCGTGGAAGTGTGCCGCCGCCTGAAGAGCACCTCCACCACCAGCGATATTCCGATCATCATGCTGACCGCCAAGGGCGACGAGGTCGATAAGATCCTGGGCCTCGAGATGGGCGCGGACGATTACATCACCAAGCCATTCAGCGTGCGCGAGCTGATCGCGCGCGTGAAGGCGCTGCTTCGCCGGGCCGCGCCGCAGAGCGAGGAGGAGGGCATCCTTCACGTGGGCGGCCTGACCATCGACGTGGGCAACTACGAGGCCTTCCGCAATGGCGAGAAGCTGTCGCTGACGCTGAAGGAGTTCGAGCTCTTGAAGCTGCTGGTCATCAGCCGCGGCAAGGTGCTCACCCGCGACTTCCTGCTGGATCGCATCTGGGGCTATGAGTTCTATGGCGAGACCCGCACGGTGGACGTCCATATCCGTCACATCCGCCAGAAGCTGGGCGACGACGCGCATTACATCGAGACCATCCGCGGCGTCGGCTATAAGTTTAATGACAGGCAGGAAAGCAGAATATGAGAAGATGGGTTGCGTTTATAGCAGCCTGTGCCATGCTCGTCTGTTCTCTTGCTTACTCGGTAATATATGTTGGGGCGGCCTATAACAATCTGGCCGCCTCTGCTATAGACGACCTTGTAAGAATATGCCGCGTGTCCGCAGACTACCTGGACAGCGCGGCATTTTCAACGTATGACGGCGACAACAAGGCGCGGCTGGACGAACTGACAGGCGGATTGAACGTGGGCCTGACCGTGATGGACAAGGATGGCGGCGTGCTGTACGACACCCGACGGGTCGGGAACCTGCAGGTTCCGACGGAGGGCGAGGACCTGGAGGAAGCCCGGCAGAACGGCATCGGCACCGAACTGACGAACTACCGGAACACCAGGACTATCTTCGTCTCCGTCCGCTCGGAAAGCGGCAAGATCGTGAGAATGTGGGAGCCCGCGCCCACCCGGTCCGATGTGCTGAGAAACTACAGAAGCCAGCTGTTCCTGCTGATGATCGTGCTGGCGGTCATCTGCTTCGTGATGGTGAGCCTGCTGGTGCGGGAGAGCGACAAGCTGGTGCACGGCGCGCAGCAGGTGCTGGACGCCTTCGCCGAGGGCCGCTTCGACGAGCGCATCGAATATGTCTACGGCAAGAACGCCAGCTGGGCGCGGCAGATCAACGCCAGCGCCGACCGCATCAGCGACCAGCTGAAGCGGCGCAACAGCCGCAATCAGGCGCTGAGCGTGGTCATGAACCAGATGCAGAACGGCATGCTGGCTGTGAACAGCGAGCTGCAGGTCATTCTGATGACCCCGGTGGCCAAGAACCTGCTGGGCGTTCACGAGCAGGCGGAGGGTCTGCCCGTGTCCGAGCTCAACAAGGACGTCAACCTGGAGCCCATCTTCCGGGAGGCCATGGGCCAGCCCGGCGTGTTCACCAGCGAGATCGCCGTGCGCGAGGGCAGAACCGGCCGGGGCCATACCCCGCTGAGGCTGTACATCTCGCCCATGAAGGGCGACGGCGAGGTGGTGGGCGCCATGGCCATGATCGAGGACATCACCGAGCTGCGCCGCCTGGAGCAGATACGCACCGACTTCACCGCCAACGTGTCCCACGAGCTGAAGACGCCGCTGACCTCCATTCGGGGCTTTGTGGAGACGCTGCTGGACGGCGCCATCGACAATCCCGAAATGGCGCGCAAGTTCCTGAACATCATCATGATGGAGGCCAACCGCCTGACGCGCCTGGTGAACGACATCCTGTCCATCTCCAAGCTGGAGGCGGGGGACACCGAGGTGAGCCTGGGCCGGCTGCAGCTGGACAAGATGGCGACGGACGTGTGCGAGATGTTGCAGATCCACGCCAGAGACAAGCAGGTGGACCTCAGCATCAACGAAAACGACGAGCCCATCTACGTGTGGGGCAATCAGGACCGGCTGGAGCAGCTGGTGCTGAACCTGATTGAGAACGCCATCAAATACAATCAGCCGGGCGGCAGCGTGCGCGTGTCGGTCTACGGTACCGCCACCAACGCCTATTTTCTGGTGAGCGACACGGGCATCGGCATCGCGGAGGAGCACCTGCCGCGGCTGTTCGAGCGGTTCTACCGCGTGGACAAGGGCCGATCCCGTTCCATGGGCGGCACAGGCCTGGGCCTGGCTATTGTCAAGCACATCGCGGTGAGCATGGGCGGCACCGTGGAGGTTCATTCCAAGCTCGGCGAGGGCTCGGAATTCTCGGTCACGTTGCCTCGCTACGTGGCCAAAGACGAGGAGGAAGAAAAGCAGAACGACGGTTTTGACGGAGAAGAAGGAGTGTAAACCGAAATGAAGTACAGGCAATTCCCCGGAACAGACGTTACATCTTCCGTGCTGGGCATGGGCTGCATGCGCCTGCCCACCGTGGACGGCCATGTGGATCACGCCGAGGCGATTAAAATGATTCGCTACGGCATCGAGCAGGGCATCCGCTATGTGGACACGGCCTATCCCTATCACGGCGGTGAGAGCGAAATCGTGGTGGGCGAGGCCCTGTCCGACGGCTGGCGCGAAAAGGTGACGCTGGCCACCAAGCTGCCCGTGTGGAAGGTCGAAAAGTACGAGGACATGGAGGCCACGCTGGACGAGCAGCTGGCCAAGCTCAAGACCGATCACGTGGATTTCTACCTGCTGCACGCCATGAACAAGGATCGCTGGCACAAGATTCGCGACCTGGGCGCGCTGGAATTCCTGGATAAGATGGTGGAAAAGGGCAAGATCCGCTATCCCGCCTTCTCCTTCCACGACGACGCGGAGACCTTCGCCGAAATGGCCACGGCCTACGACTGGAAGCTCATTCAGGTTCAGATGAACCTGCTGGACGAGTTCAACCAGGCCACCTACGCGGGCATTCAGAAGTACTGCGGCGAAAAGGGCATCGGCGTGGTGGTCATGGAGCCGCTGCGCGGCGGCGCGCTGGCCCGCAAGACCCCGCCCGAGGTTCAGGCGATCTACGACGCGGCGCCCGAGAAGCGCAGCGCCGTGGAGTGGGCGTTCCGCTGGATCTACGACAAGCCCGAGTTCGTCACCATCCTGTCCGGCATGTCCAACATGGATCAGCTGCGTGACAACCTGCGCATCTTCGATCAGGCGGAGGCCGGCTGCCTCAGCGAGGCGGACAAGGCCATGCTGGTGAAGGTGCGGGAAGCCTATGAGAAGCGGGTGCGCGTGGGCTGCACCGGCTGCGAATACTGCCAGCCCTGCCCCATGGGCGTCAAGATCCCCCGCATCTTCCAGGGCATCGACCAGGCCTGCATGTTCGGCGAGGCGAAGGACTTCGCGCCCCGCTACGCCAAGCTGGTGGAGGAGGAGGGCGACGCCAGCCGCTGCGTGGCCTGCGGCACCTGCGAGAGCCAGTGCCCCCAGCACTTCCACATCATCGACCTGCTGGCCGGCATCCGCGAGGAATTCAAAGGAGCGTAAGCGTCATGAAGGTTATTGTGGCCGATTCGCCGCGTCTGCTGGGCGAGCTCGCCGCCAGGGAAGCGGCTGAGATCATCAACGCCGCCATTCGGGAAAAGGGAAGCGCCCGCGTCGTGCTCTCCACGGGCGCGTCGCAGTTTGACACCCTCGCCGCGCTGGTTCGGGAAAAGGTGGACTGGACGAAGGTGGAGATGTTCCACCTGGACGAATATGTGAATCTGCCCGAAACCCACCCGGCCAGCTTCCGCAAATACCTGAGGGAGCGGTTCGTGAGCAAGGTTCCGCTGAAGCGGGCCCACTTTGTGGACGGCACGCGGGAGGGCATCGAGGCACTGACCGAAGAGCTGCGCCAGGCGCCCATCGACCTGGGCCTCATCGGCATCGGGGAAAATGGGCACATCGCCTTCAACGACCCGCCGGCGGATTTCGACACCGACGAGGCGTACATCATCGTCACGCTGGACGAGCGCTGCCGCCGCCAGCAGGTGGGCGAGGGGTGGTTCGCCAGCGTGTCCGAGGTGCCGGAGCAGGCCGTGTCCATGACGGTGCGGCAGATCATGCGCTGCGAAAAGATCATCTCCTGCGTACCCTACGCCGTGAAGGCGGACGCCGTGGAGAAGACCCTCATGAATCCGCTCACCAACCGAATTCCCGCGACCATGCTCAAGGAGCACGAGTGCTTTTCCCTCTATCTGGACAGGGATTCCGCCGCGAAGGTCTCGGTGGACGGCGCGGCAAAGTTCAACGAATGTCTGGAATCCTGGGAAATCTATGAGGAAAAAACTGAATAATTATAATACTGGTCAATTCCTGTCAGGGGCGAGGACGGCGCGTGTCGTCTTCGCCCGTTTCCTTTATCATGCAGGTATGTCCGGCCGGGTTTCCTGAAAAAATGAGTGGGCCGGGAAGCGGCAAATGAACGTCTTTTCTGTTAAAAGATGCGCATATGCCTTGCAAAGGTCAAAAAAATACGCTAGAATAGTCAGAGAAAGTCAAAAGAGAGGCGACTGTTCATGGCGCAGTTAAGCGATACGATAGAGAAATTCATAAAGGATCTGATGGAGGAGGGCACCCAGGTGGAGCTGCGGCGAAATGAGCTGGCCCAGCACTTCGGCTGCGCCCCTTCCCAGATCAACTACGTTCTGGCCACGCGGTTTTCGGTGGATCACGGCTACGTGATCGAGAGCCGGCGCGGGGGCGGCGGCTATGTGCGCATCGTCCGGATGCACGAGAGCCCGGAGGGGAACCTCCTGAGCATGCTGCTGCAGCGGGTCGGCACGGAGATCGACGAGGACAGCGCCGTGGCCATCATCAAACACCTGCTGGACTGCAAGCTGGTCACCACCAACGAGGCGCTGCTGATGCGCTCCGCCGTGGCGCAGAACGCGCTGGCGCTGCCCATCAGCGCGAAGAACGTGCTGCGGGCGGCGGTGCTGCGGAACATGCTCCAGCAGGTATTCCGAAATGTGGAGCGGGGTGAAAAGCATGATCATGTGTGACGAGTGCGGCAAGCACCCGGCCAATATCCACCTGACCACCATCGTGGACGGGGAAAAGCGGGATTTCAACCTGTGCAGCGAATGTCTGGCGCGAAAGAAAGAGCTGAGCGTGGATTTCGGGGCCATCGCCAGCCGGTTGAGCCAGATGATTCGCCAGAAGCAGGAAAAGGCGGCGGAGCCAGAAAACGACATGCCCATCCCGGACATCAGCTGCGCCCAGTGCGGCACCACCTACGCCGCCTTCCGGGCCAGCGGCCATGTGGGCTGCGCCCAGTGCTACGAGGCATTCCGCCAGCCCCTCACCGAGTGGATGCAGCGCACCCACGGGGCGTCCCGACATATCGGCCGGGAATCCGGCGGCGTGGCCTGCTCGGTTTCGCTGAGGATGCAGCTGGATAAATTGAAGCGCATGCAGAAAAAGGCCATCGCCAACGAGGAATACGAGCAGGCGGCTCTGCTGAGGGATCAGATTCACGCGCTGGCTGCGGAAATGGAGGCGACCCGCGATGAATGAATGGGAAGCGCCTGCGTCCGACGTGGCGGTGCTGACGCGGGTCACGCTGGCGCGGAATTTTGCCGACGTGCCCTTTGAGAGCGTGATGAGCGACGACGAAGCCGCCCACAACATAGCCCGCGTGGCCTCGGCCATCGAGGCGGCGGGCCGAAAAGAGGCGTTTTCGCTGGCCCGGCTGGCGGACATGACCGAATCGGAACAGGGCCGGCTGGCGGATCATTATCTGATCAGCAGGGGCCTCATGAAGCGGCCCTCCCATGGAGCGGCGTTTTTGTCGAAGGGCTCCACCATGAGCGTCATGGTGAACGACGAGGATCACGTGCGCATTTTCGGTATGCTGCCCGGCGCGCAGATCGAGCGGGCGGCCGACCTGGCCTGTCAGGCGGACGGCTGGCTGGACGCCACCGGGGCCTACGCCTACGATTCGCAGTTCGGCTTCCTCACGGCGGACCCGGCCGACGCGGGCCCGGCCCTGAAGGCGGAGGTCATCCTGCACCTGCCCACCATGCGGGCGGCGGGCCAGATTCCCCGCATCCACCAGCAGCTGGCTAAGCAGGGCATCAGCCTGCGGCCCCTGCGGGAGGAAAAGGGCGACGTGCCGGGGAATCTCTATCAGCTGCTGAGCGCGGCCCACATCGGGTGCACGGAGGAAGACGCGCTGGGCGCGCTGAACGAGGCGGCGGAAATGATTATCGGCTGCGAGCGGGGCGTGCGGCGCAAAATTCACGAGCAGGACGCGCTCATCATCGAGGATCGGGTGAGCCGTTCGGTGGCGCTGATCCACGCGGCGAAGCTGATGTGCGAACGGGAAATGATGCAGCGGCTGTCCGAGCTGCGCACGGGCGCGGCGCTGGGCATGCTGCGGATGGGCTGCGAGGCCATCGACCGGCTGATGTGCGACATGCAGAACGCGTCCATCGAGTGCCGTTCCATGGAAAAAATGACCGAACGGCAGCGGGACGCCCTGCGGGCCGACGCGCTCAGGGAGGCGTTCGATCAGGTGCTGGACGAGGCCGGAGCGATTTGACACGGAGTCAAGGAGGATTATATGGCGTTTTTTGCGAGATTTACGGAAAGGGCTCAGCGCGCGCTGCTCGCGGCGCAAAAGGAAGCCGCGTCCATGCGTCGAAATTACGTGGGCACGGAGCATCTGCTGCTGGGCATCATGCGCGACCCGGGCAAGGCGGGCGTGGTGCTGAACGCTGCGTCCATCGACGAGGTGCGCTCGGTGGTGCTGCAAATGGTGGGCGAGGGCGAGGACACCGTGAACCCCAAGACCATGTCCTACGCGCCGCGCACCAAAAAAGTGCTGGAGCAGAGCGCCAAGGAAGCCCGCGACCTGGGCCAAAACTACGTGGGCACGGAGCATCTGCTGCTGGCGCTGCTGTTTGAGCGGGAAGGCGTGGCGGCGCAGGCCCTCATTCGCCTGGGCATGAATTTGAACGAAGCCCGGGACGAGCTGCTGCGGGCCTGCGGCGGGGAAAAGGGCGACGACGCCCAGGAGAACAGCACGACGCCCACCATCGACCAGTACGCCCGGGATCTGACGAAGCTGGCCCGACAGGGCGAACTGGACCCGGTGATCGGCCGGGCCACGGAGATCGAGCGCATCATGCAGATTCTCTGCCGCCGCCGCAAGAACAACCCGGTGCTGCTGGGCGAGCCTGGCGTGGGCAAGAGCGCGGTGGCCGAAGGGCTGGCACAGATGATCGTTTCCGGAGATGTGCCCGAGATCCTGCGGGAGAAGCGGTTGGTTCAGCTGGATCTGTCCGCCATGCTGGCCGGCGCGAAGTATCGCGGCGAATTCGAGGAACGGCTGAAAAACGCCATGGGCGAGGTGCAGAAGGAGGGCAACATCATCCTCTTTATCGACGAGCTGCACACGCTGGTAGGCGCAGGCGCGGGCGAGGGCTCGCTGGACGCGGCGAACATCCTGAAGCCCATGCTGGCCCGGGGCGAGCTGCAGTGCATCGGCGCCACCACGCTGTCCGAGTATCACAAGAAGATCGAAAAGGACGCGGCGCTGGCGCGGCGCTTCCAGCCGGTCATGGTGAACGAGCCTAGCGCGGACGAATCCGTGGCCATCCTGATGGGCCTTCGCGACGCCTACGAGGCGCATCACAAGGTGACCATCACCGACGAAGCCATCGAGGCGGCGGTGCGCCTGTCCGACCGATACATCTCCGACCGGGCGCTGCCGGACAAGGCGCTGGACCTGATCGACGAGGCGGCCTCCCGGGTGAGGCTGCACGCCTTCACCGCGCCGCTGGACATGAAGGATCAGGAGGAGCGGCTGGAGAGCCTCAGCCAGGAGATCGAGGAAGCCGTGGCCGCTGAGAATTTCGAGAAGGCCGCCGAGCTGCGCGATCAGAAAAAGCGGCTGCAGAGCGACATGGAGGAGCGCCGCCTGGCATGGGAGCGCCAGCGTGACGCCAAAGTGGGCCAGGTGGGCGAGGAAGAGGTGGCCGGCGTGGTGTCCGCCTGGACGGGCATCCCGGTGAAGCGCATGACCGAGGACGAGGCCGCGAAGCTGGTGCACTTGGAGGACACGCTGCACAGCCGGGTGATCGGCCAGGACGAGGCGGTGACCGCCGTGGCGCGGGCTGTGCGGCGGGCCCGAGCCGGGCTCAAGGACCCCAGGCGGCCCATCGGCTCCTTCATTTTCCTGGGCCCCACGGGCGTGGGCAAGACCGAGCTGTGCAAGGCGCTGGCGGAGGCGTTGTTCGGTGACGAAGACAGCATGATCCGCATCGACATGTCCGAATACATGGAAAAGCACACAGTATCCCGCATGATCGGCTCGCCGCCCGGCTACGTGGGCTTTGACGAGGGGGGCCAACTCACCGAAAAGGTGCGCCGCAAGCCCTACAGCGTGATCTTGCTGGACGAGGTGGAGAAGGCCCATCCGGACGTGTTCAACGTGCTTCTGCAGATCCTGGAGGACGGCCGCTTGACCGACGGCCAGGGCCGCGTGGTGGACTTCAAGAATACCGTCGTGGTGATGACCTCCAACGCCGGCGCGCACACCATCCGCAAGCAGCGCACCATGGGCTTCGGCGGCTCCACCGACACGGCCAAGGGCTACGAGGCCATGAAGGAGAGCATCATGGGCGAGGTGAAGCAGATCTTCCGGCCTGAGTTCATCAACCGCGTGGACGAGCTGATCGTGTTCCACGAGCTGGAGCGGGAGGACATCAAGCGCATCGCCGCGCTGATGCTCCGCGACGTGGCCAAGCGGCTGGAGGGCCAGGGCATCACGCTGGACATCGGCGAGGACGCCGTGGAGCTGCTGGCCGCGGAGGGCTACGACTCCATCTATGGCGCGCGGCCGCTGCGCCGGGCCATTCAGCGCATGGTTGAAGACGCGCTGAGCGACGAGATCCTTCTGGGCAACATCCGCCTGGGCGGCAAGGTATCCATGGGCGTGATCGACGGGAAGCTGTCCTTCGAGCAGGCGCTGGAAGCCGCGCCGGTGGAGGAAACCAACCTCATCGAACAGTAGAATAAAAGCGTTCCGCGAAACAAAATCGTCTCGCGGAACGCTTTTTATCTGCCATGTCCGATTACCGGGCTTCCACGATGGCCTTCAGCAGCTTCACCACGTTGTCCATGTCCTGAATGACGGCGTACTCGAAGCGGCCGTGGCAGTTGAAGCCGCCGGTGGGCAGGTTGGGGCAGGGCAGGCCCATGAAGGACAGCCGCGCGCCGTCCGTGCCGCCGCGCACGGGCACGGAGACGGGCTCATAGCCCAGCGTCCGGAAGGCCTCGTTGGCCCGCTCCACCACGTCCATGTGGTCGGCCAGCTTCTCGATCATGTTGTAATAGCTGTCTCGTATGGTCAGCTCCACGGTGCCTTCGCCGTATTTCGCGTTCAGGAAGGCGGCGACCCGCTCCATATACGCCTTGCGTTCGGTAAACTTCTTCGTGTCGTGGTCACGGATGATGAAGTGCATGGTGGCCTTCTCGATCTCGCCGGCCATGTCGGTCAGGTGGTAGAAGCCCTCCCGGCCCTCTGTGTGCTCCGGTCGCTCGGCGGGTGGCAGCATAGCGATGAATTCATGGGCGATGAGCAGGGCGTTCTTCATCTTGTCCTTGGCGGAGCCGGGATGGATGCTCAGGCCGTTCACCACCACGCCCGCGCTGGCGGCGTTGAAGTTCTCGTAGTCGATCTCGGGCAGCGCGCCGCCGTCCACCGTGTAGGCGAAGTCCGCGCCAAAGCCGGGAATGTCGAACAGGTCAGCCCCACGGCCGATCTCCTCGTCCGGCGTGAAACCGATGCACACGTCGCCGTGTTTGATCTCCGGATGGGCGAGAAGCTCCTCGCACAGGGTGAGGATTTCGGCGACGCCGGCCTTGTCGTCAGCGCCCAGCAGGGTATTGCCGTCGGTGATGATGAGATCCTTGCCGATGGCGGCGTTCAGGCTGGGGAACACGGCGGGGCTGAGCATGTTTTTGCCCGCCTCGTCCATGGGGATGTCGCCGCCCTGGTAGTTCTCGATGATGTGGGCCTTCATGGGCAGCGCCGGCGCGTCGTCCACGGTGTCCATGTGGGCGATGAGGCCGATGGCGGGCTGGCCCGGCGCGTTGGCGGGCAGCAGGGCGTAGACGTAGCCGTGCTCGTCCTGGCGCACGTTGGACAGGCCCATTTCCTTCATTTCTTCCACCAGCACACGGCCGAAATCCCGCTGGGTTTCCGTGCTGGGGCAGGTTTCAGACGCGCCGTTTGAGGCGGTGTCAAACTGGACATAGCGAAGCAGGCGTTCGTAAGCTCTCATGAATATTCACTCCCATATAGCTTTGTTTTCTCATATTATAGCACTGAAAGGAATCCTTGGCAATGATTGACAGGCACGAAGAGGATGTGATAGTATCATGGCAAAGAGGTTTTACATCGCGGAGGAAGTGAGAAAATGGCATCGGACAAAGAATACCTGGATTTCATCCTGGAACAGCTTTCAGGGCTGGAAGAGGTATCCTGGCGGGCGATGATGGGTGAATATATCATCTATTATCGCGGCAGGGTGATTGGCGGCGTTTACGACAACCGTTTTCTCGTGAAGCCGACGAAAACCGCTCTGGCAATGATGCCGGAGGCGGAACGGGAGCTGCCCTATGAGGGGGCAAGGGAGATGCTGCTTGTTGACAATGTTGATAACAGGGCGTTTCTTCGCGAATTGATCGAGGCCATGTATGACGAACTGCCGACTTCAACGAAAAAGAGGTGAGGCCTGTGCAGTTCGGAATGCCGACCCTGATAGAGAACCGGACGCTGGCAGACAACGCGGC
>CADARO010000026.1 GCA_902790345.1 uncultured Eubacteriales bacterium
CAGTTTACCGGCCGCAAGCCGTTCGTGAAGATCGGCATGGAGCTCTACTACGCCGAAGGCCCGGAGATCGTGCGCCAGCTCAAGGCCCGGGGTCACAAGATCTTCCTGGATCTGAAGCTGCACGACATCCCCAACACCGTGAAAAAGGCCATGGCGGTGCTCTCCCGGCTGGATGTGGACATCACCAACCTGCACGCCGCCGGCACAACGGCCATGATGAAAGCCGCCCTGGAGGGCCTCACCCGGCCGGACGGCACCCGCCCGCTGCTCATCGCCGTGACCCAGCTCACCAGCACCGACCAGGAGAGCATGGAGCGGGATCTGCTCATCAGAGAGCCCATGGACCAGGTGGTCATGCACTACGCCCGAACCGCCCGCTCCGCCGGGCTGGACGGCGTGGTCTGCTCGCCCCTGGAGGCCGGCAAGGTGCACGAGGCCTGCGGCGCCTCCTTCCTCACCGTGACCCCCGGCGTGCGCTTCGCCGACGGCGACGTGGGCGATCAGAAGCGGGTCATGACCCCCGCCCAGGCCAAGGCCATCGGCTCGGACTACATCGTGGTGGGCCGGCCCATCACCGCCGCCGCGGACCCCGTGGCCGCGTATGAACGGTGCGTGAGGGAATTCGTGGGATAAAGAATGACGAAATGAGTCCGTCCGCGGAAGCGAGGAGCATACCTCTTCCCCCTGACCTACTTCTCCGCTCATCGCGGAGACGGGGAAGGACAGCGGCGGGGCTTCGCCCCGCACCCTCCCGCGAATCGAAATGCCAAAACATAGCCCACGGGGTCTGGGGCCGCAGCCCCAGCGAAGCGCGGGGCAGAGCCCGCTCATTTCCTCTTCCCCGTGCCCGCGTGAGCGGGAAAGGGGGATTAAGGGGGAAAGGGCAGTCTACCCCGACTGACACCAGACCCCTTCCAGCCTGACACAATGAATCAAAGACCTGAAAAGGAGCGATACATCATGGAGCGTCTCATCGCCAAGGATCTTCTGTCCATCAAGGCCGTGTTCCTGCGCCCGGAGGAGCCCTTCACCTGGGCCAGCGGCATCAAATCCCCCATCTACTGCGACAACCGCCTGACCCTCACCGCCCCCGCCGTGCGGGAGAACATCGAGAGCGGCCTGGCCCGGCTGATTCAGGACAAGTACCCGGACGTGGAGGTGCTCATGGGCACCGCCACCGCGGGCATCGCCCACGCTGCCATCACCGCCCACATCCTCAACCTGCCCATGGGCTATGTGCGCTCCGGCGCGAAGGATCACGGCCGCCAGAACCAGATCGAGGGCCGTCTCGAGCCCGGCCAGAAGGTGGTTGTGGTGGAGGATCTCATTTCCACCGGCGGCAGCGTCATCGAGGTGGTCAACGTGCTGCGGGAGGCCGGCGCCCACGTGCTGGGCATCGTGAGCATCTTCACCTACGGCATGCAGAAGGGCCTGGAGCGCCTTAAGGAAGCCCGGATCGAGAACACCTCCCTCACCAACTTCGACACCATCGTGTCCGTGGCCGCCGAGGAGGGCTACATCGCCCCCGAGGACGTGGATCGGCTCATCGCCTTCCGCAACAACCCCTCCGACGAGAGCTGGATCGGAGGGACCGCCAAGTGAAGCGCAGCGTCATCGACATCCTCGACCTGAGCACGGAAGAAATCGAATCGCTGATCGCCACCGCCCAGGATATCATCGCCCGGCCCGCCGAGTACGCCCACGCCTGCGCCGGCAAAAAGCTGGCCACCCTGTTCTTCGAACCCTCCACCCGCACGCGGCTGAGCTTCGAGGCGGCCATGTATGAGCTGGGCGGCAACGTCCTCTCCGTGACCGACGCGGCCACCTCCTCCGCCTCCAAGGGCGAGAGCGTGGCCGACACCGCCCGCACCGTGTCCTGCTACGCGGACATCATCGCCATGCGCCATCCCAAGGAAGGCGCGGCGCTGGTGGCGGCGAACGCGGCCTCCATCCCGGTGATCAACGCCGGCGACGGCGGCCACTGCCACCCCACCCAGACCATGGCGGATCTTCTGACCATTCGCCGGGAGAAGGGCGCGTTTTCCGGGCTCACCATCGGCCTGTGCGGCGACCTGAAATTCGGCCGCACGGTGCACAGCCTCATCAACGCCATGGCCCGCTATCCGGACAACAAATTCGTGCTCATCTCCCCGGAGGAGCTGAAGCTGCCCAGCTACGTGAAGAAGGACGTGCTGCAGGAGAAAGGCATCCCCTACGAGCAGACCACCAGCCTGGAGGCCGCGCTGCCCCAGCTGGACGTGCTGTACATGACCCGGGTGCAGCGGGAGCGCTTCTTCAACGAGGAGGACTACCTGCGCCTGAAGGACAGCTACATCCTGGACGCCGCCAAGCTGAAGGCCGCCAAGGGCGACCTGTGCGTCATGCACCCGCTGCCCCGGGTGAACGAGATCGCCACCGACGTGGACGCCGATCCCCGGGCCTGCTACTTCAAGCAGGTGCTCAACGGCAAGTACATGCGCATGGCGCTGATTTTGAAGCTGCTGAAGGAGGCCGCGCAATGAACATAGACGCCATTCAGAACGGCATCGTCATCGACCACATCACCGCCGGCCGGGGCATGCGCATCTACGAGCTGCTGGGTCTGGACGCGCTGGACGTGTCCGTGGCCATCATCAAGAACGCGGTGAGCCACCGCGACGGCGGCAAGAAGGACATCATCAAGATCGACTCGGACATCGCCATCAACTTCGACGTGCTGGGCTTCGTGGACCCGGGCGTCACGGTGAACATCATCAGGAACGGCCAGCTGGTGGAGAAGCGCCGCATCGACATGCCCGAGCGGCTGGTGAACGTCATCCGCTGCAAGAACCCCCGGTGCATCACCTCGGTGGAACGCTCCATCGACCACGTGTTCAAGCTCACCGACCGGAAGAACATGGTCTATCGCTGCCTGTACTGCGAGACAAAGGTGGCACAATAAATGGCTGTCGAAAAAGTGCCTTTTTCGACAGCCGGCAGGGCCGGTTTTCTGAAATTCTCACGAATTTCCGGGCGAAAACCGGAGCGGGAACGCTTTTTTCTCCGCTGACGCTCCCGAAAAAAGCCATTTTCGCCGTACATGCCGCCGAAAATGATTGAAAATGGAGAGGGCCTCACGCCCTCTCCAAACCTCTCCCAAGCTATTTTACAAGCTGTAGCGGCGGCGCTCGATGTTTGAGCGCCGCCGCCTCTTTGTCTCTTATTTGTATAAATGCGCCTGCGTGCCGTAGAGAGCCGCGTACACGCCGCCCTTTGCCATCAGCGCGTCGTGGGGGCCGTATTCCACCAGCCGGCCGCCAGAAAACACCGCCGCCCGGTCACACAGGCGGGCCGCCGCCATCCGATGGGAGATGAACACGGCGCTGCGGCCCGCCGTCAGCTCGCCGAGGCGGGCGTACATCTCATGCTCCGCCCGGGGATCCAGGGCCGCCGTGGGCTCGTCCAGCACCAGTATGGACGCCTCCCGGCCCAGCGCCCGGGCCAGCGCGATCTTCTGGGCCTCGCCGCCGGAGGGTTCGAAGCCCTGGCCATCAAACTCCCGGTTCACAGCGGTATGAACGCCCTTCGGCAGCGAATCCAGCCGGCCGCCCAGCCCCGCCCGCCGCAGCAGCGCCTCGGCGCCCTCGTCGGTCATGTCCCGCTCCAGCGCCACATTGTCCTTCAATGAGAAGGAGAACAGTCTGTAATCCTGAAACACCGCGCCGAACAGGCCCATGTAGGCGTCCAAATCCAGCTGGCGGATGTCCACCCCGTCCAGCAGGATCTGCCCCTCCGTGGGGTCGTACAGCCGGGTGAGCAGCTTCACAAAGGTGGTCTTGCCCGCGCCGTTCTCCCCCACCACGGCCAGCTTCTCTCCCGGCTCGATGGTCAGGCTGACATGCCGGAGCGCCCAGCCCGCCTGACCCGGATAGCGAAAGCCCACATCCCGGAACTCCACGCGCCGCTTCCCCGCCGGGAGCGGACGGCGCGCCCATTCCCGCAGACGGGCGGGCGTGTTCAGGTAGTCCTCCACCGCGTCGAAATAATGATCGTAGGCGCGGATCTCCACCGCGCTGTTCATGGCGCGGTGAATGCCCGCCCCGATGGCGGTCACGGCGGACAGCATCATGGCGAAATCGCCGATGCCCACCGCGCCTCTCAGCACCGCCGCGCACAGAATGGCGTAAGCCGCGCTTTGCTGAACCAGGCGGCACGCCGCCCCCACCACGCCGGCGCGGATGTACAGGTCGTTCTGCGCCTTCATCCCGGCGATGGCCCCATCGCAGAAGCGGCGCTCCCGCCGGACCAGCCAGGCCCCGATGCCGTTCAGCCGAATCTCCTTGCCGAACCGATAATCCCCGAACAGCCCCGCGTAGTACGACCAGCCCCGCTGGGCCGAGGCGATGCCGTCGTACAGCGCCATGGCCTTTTTCCTGGCTCCCAGCTCCATCACCGCCGCCAGCGCGCTCAGCGCGGCGAACAAGGGCGGCAGCCAGCCGCTGAGGGCGAAGACCATGGCGGACAGGCCCATCAGGCTGACCGCCTGCCCGGCGATGTCCAGCGCGCAGTCCAGCAGGTAGCCGAAGCCGTGGTAATCGCAGGTGATGAACTTCTCCGCCTTCTTTCGGAGGTCCAGCCAGGCAGGATCCTCCAGCGTCGCCAGATCGGCCCGGGCCTGACGCTCATGAAGCGCCATGCCGAACTCCGCGTCCACCCGCAGGCGATGGGAGAAGGAATCCCGGTTCAGGAATTCAGACGCCGCGTCGGCCAGGAATATGTAGCCCGCCAACAGTCCGATATACAGCGCCAGCCGCTCCGGCCTGCCGGCGCGCATCAGCTCGTCGATGATCAGCTTGGGCATCAGCGCCGCGGCCAGGGGCGTCATCGCCCCCACCAGCTGACTCAAAATCTTTTCAATGATATACAGCCTGTCGTATTTCCAGCCGTAATGGGCAAAAAAGCGAAGCGCTTTGAACATAAAGATAGCCTCCCGTCTTTGATCGCGGTTCAAAATGGGCATAAAAAACCCGCAAAGAGCCGCGCCTAACCGGAAGGCATAGCAGAGCTATCCTCCTGTTTGTTCAAAAGGGCCCTTTGCGGTTATTTGATGATGAAAGGCTTGTAGCAGCAGTTGCGGCCCATGGCGTACACCCCGCGAAAAAATCGCGCCCTTTCTCCTGATTTGCCCCGATTATAGCATGGCGCGGAGTCTTCGTCAACCCCGCGCGCAAAGCGGCGGCGTGTCTCATGCCACGCCTCCGCACATCTTATTCTTTTCAGCCGTTCAGCCAGCTGTTGGCGTCCTGATAGATGTATCTGACGCCATTGGCCTCGCCGTAATCCGCCGCGAAGGAGCCCCGGGGCGTCACCAGCGTCACGCGCTCGCAGCCGTAGAACGCCTCGTCGTCGATGGCGGTCACGCTCTGGGGCAGCACCACCTCCACCAGGTTCTGGCACAGGGCGAAGGCCCGATACCCGATCTCCTCCACGCCCTCCGGCACGATCACGCCCTCCAGCCGCGCGCTGGCGGAGAAGGCGCTTCCGCCGATGGTCCGGGTGCCCTGGGGCAGGGCGTACTCCGTGGCCTCCAGGCCCTCGGGATAGCAGATCAGCCGGCTCAGGTTCCTGTCAAACAGCGCGCCGTCCGTCACGGTCAGCGCCGGGTGCCCGTCGGACACGCGGATGTCCTTCAGGGACGCGCAGAAGGCGAAGGGATTTTCGCCCACTTCCGCCACGCTGTCGGGAATGCTCATTTCCCCGATCATGTAGCACCAGGCGAAGGCGTAGTCGCCGATTTCGGTCAGGCCCTCCGGAAGAGCCGGCGAAGCCAGCGCCCCGCAGCGGGCGAAGGCGTAATCGCCGATGGCGCGCACGCTGTCGGGGATCGTCACGCGCTTCAGCGCGCCGCACTGGGAAAACGCCCAGTCACCGATGACCTCAATGCCCTGGGGCACGGCGTAGCTGGTGGCCTCCATGGCCTGGGGATAGCAGATCATGCGCTTGTCGGCCTTGCTGAACAGCACGCCGCCGATCACCGCCAGCGTGGGGTGATCCTGAGACACCCGGATCTCCTGCAGCAGCGCGCAGCCGGCGAAGGGATTCGCGCCGATCTCGGTGACGCCGTCCGGAATTGCCACGGTCTTCATCTCGCACTGGCGGAACGCCAGGTCGCCGATGGCCGCCACCCTGTGGCCGTCCAGCTCCTCGGGCACCGTCAGCAGCTCGTCCTGGGGATTCAGCACGCCGAAGAAGGGATCCACGATCTTCTCCCGGTCATAGATCACGATTTTCGCTGTGCCGTCCTCTCGCAGGGCGTAGAGATAATCCCCGTTCCGGTAGAGGGGTTCGGCGGGGGCCTCCATGGGGCTCTTGACCTCGGCCAGCGCCACGCCGGTCATCGTAAGCGCCAGAACCAGCGCCAGTATCAGCATTTTCTTCATTTCAATCGCCTCCGGTCCTTCTCGTTTTTTGCCAGCCACGCGCCTTTTTTACGCGTCGGCGTAGGTGAAGGACAGCTCGTTGCTCTGGCAGTAGCGCTCCGCGTAGGAGCCCCGCTCCACGGTGAGCTTGATGTCCAGGCAGAGCAGGAACGCCCTGTCGCCGATGGACTGAACCGCCTCCGGCAGCGTCAGATTCAGCAGGCTCCCGCAGGAGTAGAAGGCGTAGGAGCCGATCTCCTCCAGGCTTCCGGGCAGCGTCAGACTCGTCAGGGCGGAGCAGTCGTAGAACGCCTCGTTGCCGATGCGAGTAAGGCCCTCCGGCAGAGTCACGCTCATGAGGCTGGAACAGCCGTAGAACGCGCCGGTGCCGATGGTCTTGGTTCCCTCCGGCGCCCTGTAATTGTAGACGCTCACCAGGCCCTTGGGGAAGCACACCAGGCGCTTGTCCTCTTTGGTGAACAGCACGTCGTCGATTATCTCCAGCGCCGTGTTCTCCTCCGAGACGAGGATCCGGGTCAGGCGGCCGCAGTCCGCGAAGGGATTCACGCCCACCGACGTGATGCTGGCCGGAATGCTGACCGTCTCCAGGCTGTAGCAGCGATAGAACACCGCGTCGCCCAGGGAGACGATGCCGTTGATGAGGTAGATATCGGTCAGGGCGCGGCACTCCGCGAAGGCCCGCGCGCCCACCGAGAGCACGTTGCCCGGAATGTAGGCGCTGGTCAGCAGGCTGTTCCTGCGGAACGCCTCATCGCCGATGGCGGTCACGGCGTGGCCGTCCAGCTCGAAGGGGATCTCGATGGCCGTCTCCTCGCCGTAATAGCCGGTGATCACGGCCGTGTCGTCCTCCTGCAGCATGTATTCATAGCCTTCGCTGCGGAATTTATCCGGCTTTATCGTGGGCGACACGGTGTAGGGCTCGCCGTCGATGGTATATCCTCCCTGGGCCTCCGCCAGCGCCGCGCCGTTTGCGCACAACGCCAGGCACAGCAGCGCCAGCAGCCATCCTCTCATCTTATTCATCGCTTTTTACCTCCCGCGTTTCAATCTGGATAACGGAACCAATATGCCTCTTAGACTGACGCGTTTGCAAAAGGTTCCATTCTCTCAGCGCGGGCGGCTGATCCACAGGAGCCGCGCCGTGCGCGGGGCGGCGAAGGCCAGCTCGATCTCACCGTCGCCGCCGGCGGACAGGACCTCGCCGCTGTCCTCGTCGGTGAGGACGCAGGTTTCGTTCGACCCCAGAAAGGGCAGCGGCAGCGACAGCCGTTCCTCGGCGCACCGCTCCTGCCGGAAGACCAGCAGCGCGCCGGCCTCCTCCTCCGGGTCATAGAAGGCGTAGGCGGTGAAGCCGGTGGTCTCCTCCTCCGTGTGCCAGGGGGTGAGGGGATAGAACTCCTTCAGGAGGAACCGTTTCAGCCGCTTCCATTCCTTCAGGCCCCGGCGCAGCATGTCAAAATCCTGATCGGGGTCCTGGCAAAACTGGGAATCCACGTTCAGCACCGGCAGGTAGGAGGCGCGCCACACGTACATGTCCAGCCGCCCGGTGGGATCCAACTGGCCCAGCTTCTCCTTGTTGTTGGCGCCGCAGAAGGGCACCCACCGGTTGAACGCCGTGGTCATGGACAGGCGGATGGCGGTGGAGGTGCGGTCGTAGTCGCTGCGCAGCAGCGGGATGCCCCGCCGCAGGGATTCCAGGTCGTTTCGGCCGCCGCCGCTGGCGCAGGAATCCACGAAGCCGCAGCCGCCGTAGCCGGTGGTGCAGGCGATGAGCTCGTCCCACATGCGGTAGTGGGCGTCGATGAAGCGACATTCGGTGATGCCGCGCCGATCCTCTCCCTCCCGGGCGTCCAGATCGTTCCACAGTGCCGCCTGGTCGCTGTTGTTGTCCTCCCGATACATCTCCACCCGGTTCTCCGTGAGCATCTTTTCGATGCGGTCCAGCGTCCAGCGCAGGCACCCGGGGTCGCCGATGTTGTTCGAGATCACGCGGCCGTCTCCCCGGCGGATGGCCCAGGCGGGGTCGTAGCCCCAGTTCTTCGCCAGGGATTCCGGGTCCGTCACCCGCTCCGGCTCAAACCACATGAGGGTCTTCATGCCGTTGGCCCGGGCAAAGTCGGTGGACTGGCGGAAGCTCCCGCCCGGCCACTTCTTCTCATCCAGCGTCCAGGTGCCCACCGTGCCCCACCAGTCGCTCTCCGGGCTGGAGCCGTCCGGGGCCACGTACCAGCCGGCATCGAACCAGCGAAAGTCCGTCTTCACGTCCTCGGCGATCATCTTCTCCAGGCTGGGCCGCCAGGTGAAATGCCGCTCGGAGATGCTGCCGTCCGAATTGGGCAGGCCGGTGTCGCTGGCCAGGCAGGCGGTGGAGAAGGGCTGAAGCGCCATGCCGCTGCCGTCCGCCCTGGGCAGGTTGTGGCGGATGAAGAAGCCGCGCCAGTAATTCGTGGCATAGTGCTCGTCCCGCGCCGTATAGCGGGCGGCCACGAACAGCGCCGTGCGAATGCTCTCCCCCGGCCGCAGGCGGGTGGACAGCCCGTTCACGGAGCGGGCGCGGTATTCGGTTTCGCCCTTCGCCGGGTCATAGCGGAAATCGGCCCGCCAGGTGCCCGCCCAGCCGATGGCCAGCATGACCCCGCCGTCGCCGCATTCCAGGTTGAAATAAGGGAAGTTCACATGGGTGGCCCGGCCGCTGTTGGACTCGAAATGCCGGGGCTGCGCCCCCACGTCCAGGCAGTAGGGGCGATACCAGTTGGTATGGTCTCCCAGGATGCCCTTCAGCGAGGGATACCGCCCCGGAAAGCGCGCCACGCTCTCCGCCTCGGAGATGACGCCGCTGTCCCGCTCGCCCGGGTTCTCGAACCAGACGGTCCATTCCGACGCGCCGAACAGCGGGTAGTGGGCGCACACAAGCCGCACCCGCAGCGCGTCGTCCAGCTGGAAGCGCAGCTCCGCGGTCCACTTGTCCTCCCCGTCCTGCCTCTCCCGGCTCAGCAGCCGGAACCGATCCGCCGGAAAGCCGTGGTACTGGACGCCGTCATAGCGGAAGGAAAAGGGAAAATCCGCCGGATTGTCCGTCACCGCCCGATACCAGGCGTCCGCCGCCGGGTTCCTGTAATCTCGCCTCATGGCCTCATTTCTCCCCTCTGATGATATAAAAGAGCAAACGCTTCCCCAGGGATGAATATGGCATCAACTTGAGGGTCTGGCGGCAATCGGGGTACTTTGCCCTTTCCCCCTTAGTCCCCCTTCCCCGCTGTGGCGGGGACGGGGGAGCCGGGATTGCAGGGCTGCGCCCTGCACGGCTTTTTGAGCAATGACGTTTCGATTTGTGCCAGCGAGGTGCAGGGCGAAGCCCTGCTCAGTGTGGGCGAAGCCCACAACAAACCTTTCCCCGTCCCCGCCAGAGCGGGGAAGGGGATTAAGGGGAAGGGGCACGCACTGCCTCTCTTCGCCAGACTCTTCAGTTGATGACATCTCCCGACCGGAGAGGCGTTCAGTTTAAGCCTGTTCCCTGCGCCGGCGGGCGGCTTCCTCGCGCTGGCGGCACATCTCGGCCCAGCTGGGGCCGCTGGTGAGCAGCTCGGCGAACTCGGACATGGTGCCGGGAATGTCGATGCCCTGGGGGCACACCGCCGCGCAGGCGCCGCAGCCTATGCAGGCCTGGGGCCGCTTCTCCGGCGGCAGCGCGTCCATCTGCATGGGCACAGTCATGCTGCGGGTGAATTTCAGGTCGTTGTAGCCGTGCAGCAGCATGGGGATATCCAGGCCCATGGGGCAGCCGTCGCAGCAGTAGCGGCAGCGCGTGCAGGGCACGCCCACCTTCAGCGCCTCGGCGATGTCGGCCAGAACGGCGTTCTCCGCCTCGGTGAGCGGCGCGCCCTCTGAGAAGGTGGCCACGTTGTCCTTCATCTGCGCCATGTCGGACATGCCGGAGAGCACCATCTTCACGTTCGGCAGCGCCATGAGCCAGCGAAGCCCCCAGGCCGCCTGGCTCTCCGCCGGGCGCAGCGCCCTGAGCTTTTCGGCCTGCTCCTCGGGCAGCGCCGCCAGCTTGCCGCCCCGCAGCGGCTCCATGACCCACACAGGGATGTTTCGCTCCGTGAGCAGCTCATATTTGGCCTTCGCGTCCTGCAGGGTCCAGTCCAGATAATTCAGCTGGATCTGGCAGAACTCCATGTCGTCCACCGCATCCAGGAAGGGCCTCAGCGTCTCCGGCCGGGCGTGGGTGGAGAAGCCCAGGTGCCGGATGCGGCCCAGCCGCTTCTGCTCCCGGAAATAGTCGATGATGCCCCATTGGGGATCCATGTAGACCCCCATGGAGTTTTCATACACGTTGTGCAGCAGGTAGAAGTCGAAGTACTCCACGCCGCACTTGGCCAGCTGCTCCTCGAAGATCTCGGCGGGGTTGTAGCTGGAGGCGATCTGATGGCCGGGGTATTTGGTGGCCAGCAGCCACTGGTCCCGGGGATGCCGCCTCAGCGCCTTGCCCGCCACCACCTCGCTGAGCCCGCCGTGGTAGGGATAGGCGGTGTCGAAGTAGTTCACGCCGTTGGCCAGGGCGTAGTCCACCATCTCGAACACCTGCTTCTCGTCGATGGCCCCGTCCTTCTGGGGCAGGCGCATGGTGCCAAAACCCAGGCGGGAAAGGGAAAGCTCCTGAAAATCATTTTTCTGCATGCGGTTGCCTCCTTCTCTTGTTTACAGCGTCACGCCGTTTTTGAAGATGGCCAGGTCCCGGTAGCCCCCGGTCTCCGAGCGGGTCGCCTCGCCCCCGGCGATGGCCAGCACCCTGTCAAAGAGCGCGTCCGCCAGGCTGTCCAGCGTCTCGCCGGCGAGCAGCTTTCCCGCGTCGAAGTCGATCCAGTGGCCCTTGCGCCGGGCCAGGTCGGAATTGCTGGCTATCTTCACCGTGGGCACCGGGCAGCCGAAGGGGGTGCCCCGGCCGGTGGAGAACAGCACGATCTGCGCCCCCGCCGCGGCCAGCGCCGTGGAGGCCACCAGGTCGTTGCCCGGGGCGCTGAGCAGGTTCAGCCCGGCTCTGGTCACCCGGCCGCCGTAGGGCAGCACGTCCTTCACCGGGGCCGCGCCGCTCTTCTGGGTGCAGCCCAGGGCCTTGTCCTCCAGGGTGGTGATGCCGCCGGCCTTGTTGCCGGGGGAGGGGTTCTCGTATACCGGCTGGCCGCTGGCCTCGAAGTAGCGCTTGAAGTCGTTGATGAGGCGCACGGTCTTTTCGTAGGTTTCCTCGTCCTCGCAGCGATCCATCAGGATGGTCTCCGCGCCGAACATCTCCGGCACCTCGGTAAGGATGGTGGCCCCGCCCCGGGCGATGAGCCGGTCGGAAAAGCCGCCGATGACCGGGTTGGCCGTGATGCCGCTCAGCCCGTCGGAGCCGCCGCACTTCAGGCCCACCACCAGGTCCCGGGTGTCACAGGGCTCCCGCTCCATGCCGTCCATGCGCTGCGCCAGCTCGCCCAGCAGGCGCAGGCCCGCCTCCAGCTCGTCGTCCACCTGCTGGCTCACCAGCGTCCGCAGCCGGGGATGCTCCTCCGGCTCCATGCGGGCCAGGATGGTCTCGACGCCGCTGTTCTCGCAGCCCAGCCCCAGCAGCAGCACGCCGCCGGCGTTGGGATGCCGGCACAGGTCGGCCAGGATCTGCCGCGTGGCGTCCTGATCGTCGCCCAGCTGGGAGCAGCCGTAGGGGTGGCGGAAGGCGTACACGCCGTCCACATGACCGCCCACCAGCCCCTGCGCCGCCCGGGCCAGGGCCTCCGCCGTGTCGTTCACGCAGCCCACGGTGGGGATGATCCACAATTCGTTCCGGATGCCCACCCGGCCGTCCTCCCGGCGATAGCCCGGGAATGTGGCTGGGGCAATCGGCTCCAAATGGGGCCGCGCCGGATGCCAGGCGTAGTCCATCTCGCCCCGCAGCAGCGTTTTGAGGTTGTCGGTGTGCACGTGGCCGCCGGCGGGGATGTCTTTCGTGGCCTGGCCGATGGGATAACCGTATTTGATCACCGGCTCCCCCGCCGCGATGGCCCTCAGGGCGATCTTGTGGCCCATGGGCACGTCTTCATTGAGCGTCACCCGCACGCCCTCCGCCTCCACGGCCGTTCCCGCCGGGAGGGGCCTCAGCGCCACGGCCACCATGTCGCCCGGCCGGATCTTTACGATGTCGTTCATATCATGATGCAAAGCGGTGATCCCGGGCCGCCTGCGCCCCGTTGGTCAGGATGTCCTCCAGCGCCTCGGAAACATAGGCCTCCAGGCCGGGTATCTCGGTCAGGTTCCGGCCGAAGTTGGCCTCGTCGGAGAGGAACAGATGGGTCAGCTCCGCAGCGCCGGTGTCGGCGTGATCCGCGAAGAACCGCAGCACCCTTGCCTCGTCCTGCAGCGCGTAGGGCTGGCCATTCCGCCGGCACTCCAGCGTGCCGTTCTCCTTCAGCTTGCCGCCGTGATACAGCGCCATGAGCGCCGCCAGGGAGAAGGCCAGGTGCTCCGGCAGCCTGCCGTTCTTCTCCATATAGCCCTCCAGGCTGGGCAGGCAGCGGGCGCGCCACTTGCTGACGCTGTTCAGGCAGATGGACAGCAGCAGGTGCTTGATGTACGGATTGGAGAACCGGCCGTGCACCGCGCTGGCGAAGGCCAGCAGGTCGTCCTTGGGCAGGCTGAGGGTGGGAATGACCTCGTCGTGGATGGTGTCGTGCATGAAGCGGGCGATGGCGGGATCCTTCATGGAGGAGAGCACGTCATCGTAGCCGCAGAGGAAGGCCATGGGCACAAAGCTGGTGTGCGCGCCGTTCAGGATGCGCACCTTGCGCTGCTTGTAGGGCTTCTGGTTGTCGGTGAAGATGACGGGCAGGCCGCACTCGGGCAGGGGCAGCTCCCTGGAGATATCCTTCTGAGACTCGATGACCCACAGGCCGAAGGGCTCGGCGGTGTCCAGCAGCTGATCCTCATAGCCCAGCTTCTCGCACAGCGCGGCGGCCTCCTCCCGGGGATAGCCGGTGACGATGCGGTCCACCAGGGTGGAGGTGAACACGCAGGCCTCGTCCAGCCACCGGTCGAACCGCTCGCCCAGGCCCCACTTCTTTGAGATGGCCTTCACGCACTTCTCCAGCATGATGCCGTTGTCGTCGATCAGCTCCACGGGCAGCATGATGAGGCCCTTGTCCTTCGCGTAGTCGAAGGCCTCGGCCCGCTCGAAGAGGAACTTGCACAGCTTGCCGGGATAGGACTTCGGGGGACAGAGGGCGAACTCGTCGGTCTCGTCCAGGGCGATGCCGGCCTCGGTGGTGTTGCTCACCACGAAGCGCAGGGTGTCCAGCTTCGCCAGGGCGGCGTAGGCCCCGTAATCCGCGAAGGGATCGATGGCCTTCGACACGGAGGTCACCACCCGGGTCTCCTCATAGGGGACGCCGTCCTTCAGGCCCCGCAGCAGCACGGTGTAGCGGCAGTCCTGCTGGGTGAAGCGATCCAGGTTGCCGAAGTCAATGGGCTTCACGATGGCCACGCTGCCGTCGAACAGGCCCTTCTCGTTGGCGATGTCGATCATGTAGTCCACAAAAGCCCGCAGAAAATTGCCCTCGCCAAACTGCATCACGCGGATGGGGCGCTCCGGCGCGGGCGCCAGCCTGGCTGTCAAACGATTCATAAGCATGTCCTCCTCATCGCAATATGTCAACTTCTATTCTTTTGCCGGGCAGATGCACACCGCCCCGGGCAGGGGCAGCGGATCGCACAGCTCGCACACCGCCGCCTCCAGCACGTCCAGCTCCAGCTCCCGGCCTCCCAGAATGGCCTTCATGCCCAGGTAGAAGGTCTGCTTGCGGGGCGGGTTAAGAGGCGCGGCCTTGATCAGGCGGATGTCGCCGCTGTTCTGATTGGCGGCCAGGATGAGGCCGTCGTGCAGCGGGATGAAATCACGGGGGAAATTGCCGAAGGTGGGAATGTTCCGCTCCAGCACCAGCGAGCCGCCCATGCGGATCTCGAACTCCGCTATGTCGTCGTTCTCCCGGTTGGACACGTACAGCCGGTCGCCCAGCACCCGGATGGCCGCCACGGCGCCCTCGCTGCCGCCGCCCTCCGGCATGGTGGACAGCGTCTGCTCCAGCTGCCAGCCCCCCGCCGACGCCCGGAACACGCTCACCGCGCCGCCCAGCTCGTGGGCCACATACATCATGTCGTTGCGGAAGACCAGATGCCTGGGCCCCATGCCGGCGGGCACGTCCACCCGCTCCTCCAGGGTGAGCAGGCCTGTAGCCTCGTCCTGCCGGTAGATCATCACCGCGTCCAGGCCCAGATCCACGGCGTACAGCCGCCCGTCCTCCGGATGGAACTGGACAAAGTGCACGTGGGCGCATTCCTGCCGGTCCGGGTTGGGGCCGTGCCCCTCGTGCTGGATCAGCTGGATTCGCCGCCCGATCTTTCCCTCCGCCACAGGGAACACGGTCAGCTTGCCGTCGTTGTAGTTGGCCACATAGAGGAAGCGCTCGTCCGGGCTGAGGGTCAGATGGCAGGCGGAGCCACCCGCCGTGGAATGCATCGAGGTAAGCCGCAGGCCCCCGTCCGACACGTCGAAGGTGGCCACGGAGCCGCCCTCCTCGCCGTCCGAGGAGCTGGAGGACGTGGCGAACAGGGTTTTGCCGTCGCCGGAGAGGATGAGGTAGGTCGGGTCTTCGATCAGGGTATCGGCGGTCTGAACGAGGCGCAGCTCGCCCTCCGCCAGCTCACATTCGCACACCCCCGGCCCGCCCAGCCGGGTGTAGTCGCCCACATAGAATTTCATCGCGTGCCCTCCTCACATTGCTCTGACTCTATTTTATCCATCAGTTTGTGAAATGTCAACGTGGCGAAGCCTCACAGCACCCAATGCATGAACTTCAGCACGTCCATCCAGTCCCCCGCTTCGTACACGGCGGTGTAGGGCCCGATCTGGCGGCAGCCCGGATAGAAGGAGGCGCTGCGGGCCCGGCTGTGCTCTTTCCAGCGCACCTCCAGCTCAAACCGCTCCGGCATGGGGAACAGATTCTTCTGATAATCGCCCTTCGCCGCTTCCTCCACCGCCGAGCGGATGCGCTTCACCGCCAGGTTCGGGTGGATGGACACCGAGCCGCCGCCCACGCCCTCGATCACCGGCACGGTGGCCACGCCCGGCAGGATCCCGCTGATCCACTCGCACAGGCCCCTGTCTCCCGTGACCGCCACCACCGGCACGCCCACGTAGCTGGCCGTGAGGCAGTTGATCATCAGCTCCGGGCACAGCTTGCCATTGAGCTTCACGTACACATTCTTCGTGTTCATGGTGTGGGAGAGGGGGTTGGTGTCCATACCCGCCGCCGAATGATAGCCGGTGAACACCGCCCCGGCGAAGCTGCCGTCGATGCCGCTCATCATGCTGAAGGGATGCTTCTCCCAGTTGCGGAAGATGCGCGCCTGCTCGGGCAGCAGCTCGGGATTGATGTTGCGGGCGGAGTCGTGAGCGTCCCGCACCAGGATGTCCTCCGCCCCCGCCGCGATCAGGCCCTCGCAGGCCGCCGCCACTTCCCGGCTCATCTGCCGGGCAAAGTACTCATACCGCCGCTCCCCCGCCTCGGTTTCGTCCCAGCACACGATGCCGCAGGTTCCCTCGATATCCGCGGAAAGATAGAACTTTTTCATATCACAACTCCTCATTTCTCAATTCGCAATGCGCAATTCGCAATTCGCAATTTTTTTGTCAAACTAAAATTCCCCATTCCCCATTCCCAATTCCCCATTCGGACAAAGGTGTTCCAGCGCCATGGCGGTGTGCATGGCCATGCCCACCTTCAGGCAGCGCTCGTCCAGGTGGAACTGGTCGGAATGCAGCGCCGGCGCGGGCATTTCCTCCGGCAGCACGCAGCCGATGTGATAGAACGCGCCGGGGGCCACGTCGTTGAAGAAGGAGAAATCCTCCGCCCCCATGCTGGGCTCTGCCTTTTCCAGCATGTTTTTATCGCCGAACAGCCGCGCGCCTACGCGCCGCACCCGGGCGGCCTCCGTCGCGTCGTTCACCAGCGCGTTGTAGCCGGACTGGATGTCCACCTCCGCCTGGCAGCCCATGGCGCTCGCCACGCCCTGAGCCACCTCGGCCAAGCGCCGCTTCATCATGGCGCGGATCTCGGCGTTGGCCGTGCGCAGCGTGCCGGTCAGCTTCACCCGGTCGCAGATGATGTTCGGGGCCTTGCCGCCCTCGATCACGCCGAAGCTCAGCACCGCGCTGGAGAGGGGCGACAGATTGCGGGACACCAGCGTCTGCAGCGCCGTGACCATCTGTGCCGCGCACACGATGGCGTCCGCGCCGCTCTCCGGATAAGCTCCGTGGCCGGACACGCCCCGCACGGTGATTTCAATTCGATCGGTGGAGGCGTTCAGGGTGCCGGTGCGGGTCTCCACCGTGCCCAGGGGCAGCCGGGGCATCACGTGCAGCCCGTAGACATAATCCACATGCGGGTTCTCCATGGCCCCGGCCTTCACCATGCGCTCCGCGCCGCCCACGCTCTCCTCCGCCGGCTGAAACAGCAGCTTCACGTTGCCGTGCAGCTGCTCCCGCATGCCTGCCAGCACCCTGGCCGTGCCCAGCAGGATGGCGGTGTGGGCGTCGTGCCCGCAGGCGTGCATCACGCCCTCGTTCTTCGAGCGGAAGGGGCAGCCCATCGGCTCCGTCACCGGCAGCGCGTCGATGTCCGCCCGGAAGCCCACCGTGGGGCCGGGATAAGCGCCGCGAATGAGCCCGATCACCCAGGTGCTCTCCGTGGTGTACTCCACGCCCATTTCGTCCAGCGCGGCACAGATGGTCTTCTGTGTCTCGAATTCGCGCTCCCCCAGCTCGGGTTTTTCATGGATGCGCCGCCGCATGGCCACCGCCCAGTCATAGACCGCGTCAACGCGGTCAAAGAGATCCTTGTCGGTCATATAGACACCTCTGTTTTTTCAATCCATCTCGCACTCAATATCCACCACGCGCCCGCCGTCAAGATACACCCGTGGCACCCGGCGGCCGGTGCGGGCCAGGGACTCGTTTCGGTTGAGGCCGGCCACGGTAGCGTATTCGTCCACGCCGATGCCGCCTCCCAGCAGGATCACCTCGTCGCCCTCGCTCACGCCCGGAATGTCGGTCACGTCCGCCATCATCTGATCCATACACACCAGTCCCGCCACCGGCGCCCGCCGGCCGCGAATTTCCACGGAGCCCACGCCGTTCAGCCTGGGGAAGCCGTCGATATAGCCCGCCGAAATGGTGGCGATCAGGCTGTCGCGGGTGAGCGGGTGGGTCTCGTCGTAGCCCAGGCACTCCCCCGCGGCCACACGGTGCAGCTGGGCTACCCGCGCCTTCACGGTGAGGGTCAGCCCACTCTCCTCCGGATGGGCATAGCCCCGTGGATACACGCCGTACAGCCACGCGCCGGTGCGCACCGCGTCCATCTGCTCCGCCGGATAGCGCACCATGCCGATGCTGTCCAGGGCGTGGGCAAGGCCGGTGGGCAGGCCGCGCCGGGCCATGTCGTTCAGCGCGTAGCGGAACCTGTCCAGCTGCGCCCGATCGCTCTCTCTGCCCCGCAGCGCCAGGTGGGTGAACACGCCCTCGATGGCCGCCGCGCCGCTCTCATGAAGCAGCGCCGCCACTTCCGCCGTCTCCTCCGGCATGAGGCCCAGCCGATGCAGCCCGGTCTCCACCTTCAAATGAACCCGCGCGGTTTTGCCCACGCGCCGGGCCGCGTCCACCACGATCTCCGCGTAGGCCCGGGAAAACACCGTGAGGATCAGCCCTTCATGGATGGCCTTATCCAGCTCGCCGCCGCCCGTCAGGCCCAGTATGAGCACGTCCGCGTCCGGCGCGGCTTGGCGGATCTCCGCCGCCTCGTTGTAGGACGCCGCCGCGAAAAAGGTCTGGCCCTCTCCCCGCAGGAACCGGGCCACATACGCCGCGCCCAGCCCGTAGGCGTTGGCCTTCAACACCGCGATCAGCCGCGCGCCGCCCGACAGGTGCTTCAGCGCGTTGTGATAGTTTTCCCTCAGTCGGGACAGGTCCACCTCCGCCCAGCAGCGGGACGTGGCCTCGTCCAGCGTCAGCTTCATACGTTTCCTCCCGTTTGATCTCTCATTGTCCTGGCCAGCCGCGCTTTGACGCCGCGCGGTTCCGGCCAGGCTCCGCGTGATCTCAGTATATCATATTTTGGGCCCTGTTGCACCATTTTTTCTCATCACGCCCAAAACGAAAGCGCTCCCGCGCGGTTTTTTTACCGTGCGGGAGCAGTTTGCATTTTTTCGTTTGACTGTCAGCCGATGGTCGTCATCTCAGCCAGGGACGTGCAGTTGTAGAACGCCCTGTAGGCGATGGTCTCGATGCTGTTGGGCAGGGTGACCGTCGTCAGGCTGGTGCAGTTGGCGAAGGCACAGTCGGGGATCAGGGTCATCTCGGTGTTCAGCACCTGAGCGCTGGTCAGATTCGCGCAGCCCTCGAAGGCGTTGGCGCCGATGGACGGAATGTACTCCGGAACCACCACGGAGGTGATGGCGGCGTTGCCCTGGAAGGCGCCTTCCGCCACGCCGGTCACGATCTGGCCGTCGGCGGTGATCCTGGGCAGCACGATGCTGCCTTCGGTGCCGGTGTAGCCGGTGATCAGGCCGTCCGCGGAGAAGGTGAACAGGCTGGCACTGGTGGAGCCGTCGTCCGGATAGACCGTCACCGCGCAGGTCGCTTCAGGCGTCACGGTAGCGGTCAGAGCGAATTCATCGCCGACCTTGATCGCCACGGTGGTCTGCTCCAGCGCCACTTCGGGATCCTCAGCGAGGACCACCTGCACGCCGTTGCTGAACCAGGTGCCGTTTTCATCGGTCACCGCGCAGCGATACTGATAGCTCAGGCGGGTCGCGTTGGCGTTCAGGCTCATCTCGGCCGTCTTGTTGCCGGTCAGCGTGGTGTTGCTCCAGTTCTCGCCGTCCTGGCTGCGCTGCCACTGATAGGTCACTTCGCCCACGGTGCCGCTGGTGGTAACCGTGTAGATGACCTTCTCGCCAACATAAGCGGAGGTCTTGTCCGCCTCAGCCGTCACGGTGGGGGCGATGATGACCTGCACGGGGTTGCTGAACCAGGTGCCGTTGTCGTCGATCACGCGGCAGCGATACTGGTAGCTCAGGCGGGTGGCGTTCGCCGGGAAGCTCAGCTGCTCCGTCTTGTTGCCGTTCAGCGTGGTGTTGCTCCAGGATTCGCCGTCCTGGCTGCGCTGCCACTGATAGGTGGGGGTGCCAACGATGTCGGTGACCGTCACGTTGATGACGACCTGCTCGCCGATGGCCACGCCGGCCTTCTCGGCTTCCGCCGTGATGACGGGCTCGACCACTTCGACGATGGTCACCTGCACGGGGTTACTGAACCAGGCGCCGTTGTCGTCGGTCACGCGGCAGCGGTACTGATAGCTCACGCGGGCATCAGTCGCGAAGAAGCTCAGCTGCGCCGTCTTGTTACCGGTCAGCGTGGTGCTGCTCCAGGACTCGCCGTTGGAGCTCCTCTGCCACTGGTAGGTGGGAGTGCCAACGATGTCGGTGGCCGTCACGTTGATGATGACCTTCTCGCCGTCGGCCACTTCGGTCTTCTCGGCTTCCGCCGTGATGACAGGCTCAATCGTCTCCTCGACGATGATCACCTGTACGGGGTTGCTGTACCAGGTGCCGTTGTCGTCGATCACGCGGCAGCGATACTGATAGCTCACGCGGGACTCGTTGGCCGCGAAGCTCAGCTGCGCGGTCTTGTTGCCGTTCAGCGTGGTGCTGCTCCAGGACTCACCGTTGGAGCTCTTCTGCCACTGATAGGTGGGGGTGCCCACGACGCCGGTGGCCGTCACGTTGATGATGACCTTCTCGCCGGCGGTCACTTCGGTCTTCTCGGCTTCCGCCGTGATGACCGGCTCAACCACCAGGTTCACCTTCACGTTGCC